>JBHHTY010000087.1:0-7853 GCA_046753565.1 Mariprofundus sp. | reverse complement strand
AACATATCTGTGTGCTCAGTGATAGCCTGAAGCACTGGACCGGTGCCGGCCTGATAGATGATAATGTTGATCCGGTCATCGCTGCCGGACGAATCTATGCTGCACCCTTTGCACTTCTTTCTCACGGCACGGAAGCGGATCCTGTTATCAACTACGCCAACCACAAAGCGCAGGAATTGTTTGAAATGGATTGGCATGCATTCACGAAGCTGCCATCCAGGTTATCAGCCGAAGAACCCGTTCGGGCTGAACGCGATATTCTGCTCAAACGCGTAACAGAAAACGGTTATATTGATGATTACTGTGGCGTTCGGATTTCCAGTACCGGCCAGCGTTTTCTGATTGAGCAGGCTACAGTATGGAATCTGCTTGATGACGATGGTGGCCGCTGCGGCCAGGCTGCTATGTTTGGCATGTGGCGGAAACAGGCGTAAAAGAGAAAGGCGAGGAGGCAGGAGATGATTGATTTTAATATAGATGAGGAGCATGCCATTCTGACTGTTTGTCCGGAGGGCGCTTTGAGCGAGCAGGATTTCACACGTGTGGCTGCGGCAGTGGATCCGATCATAGAACAACAAGGGGGCCTGGCCGGTCTGATTATTCACGCCAAATCTTTTCCCGGCTGGGACAGCTTTACCGGCATGCTCAGTCATTTCCGCTTTGTGCGTGATCATCACCGGAACATCAAAAAACTTGCCGTGGTTTCCGATTCAGCCGCGCTGAGTGTTTTTCCTCATATTGCTGCCCATTTTGTTAGTGCCGAGATAAAACATTTCCATTTTAATGAATACAATGATGCCCTGACGTGGATTCAGGCTGGCGAGCAGCCTTGATGAGTAATACGGCGAGTTATCGTGAGCAGGCCCTGAAGCTTTTTCCGTGGGTCTGTGGCCGATGCGGCCGCGATTTCTCCGGCAAACAGTTACGCGAATTGACGGTGCATCACAAAGATCATAATCACAGTAATAATCCGCCCGATGGCAGCAACTGGGAATTGCTGTGTATCTATTGTCACGATAATGAACACCAGCGCTATCTGGAGGCCGATGCACAGGGTGAGATCAAACGCGAAGACGAACCCGGGTCAACTTACAAAGGTTTCGCAGGCCTCAAGGATTTATTGAAAGATATGGATCAATAAAACCGCTGAATCAGATCGACCAGGGTACTGCTACATTTCGGGCATCGGCATAGATCGCGTTCATCCAATCTGAATGTCGTTTTGCATTTACGGCAGCGGTATAAAATTTCCATCAGTTCGGTTTAATGAATCAAGAAGTTTGCGGTGGCACATCAGGACCGAGCAGGACGGCGAGCCACTGTGTCTCTTCGCGGGATTCCAGCGCCAGCTTTACAACCATAGTCAGTGGCACGGAGAGCAGCATGCCGACAGGGCCAAGTATCCAGCCCCAGAAAACCAGCGACAGAAAAACGACGAGTGTAGATAGCCCGACCCCTTTGCCCATAAAGCGGGGTTCAACCACACTGCCCATCACGACATTGGCAATCACATAACCGAAACCTGCCAGCAGCGCTTCGCCACTGCCGAGCTGTACCAGAGCCAGCAGGACAGCCGGTATGGCGGCAATGATGGAGCCGATATTGGGAACAAAATTGAACAGAAATGCCACCAGTCCCCATAACAGCGGATAGTCGACTCCAATGACTGCCAGCCAGATCGCGATAAAAATACCGGTGGCCAGACTGATCCAGCTTTTGATGGAAAAATAGGTACTGACACTTTTGATGAACTGTTCGAACCCTTGCATGGATGGGGCGTTTGTTCCCATGGCTTTCCATTTATGCGGCAGGGCAGTTGCCTCAATCAGCAGGAATATCACGGTTAAAATAATCAGAAAGGTATTGGCCAGTGCATTGCCGAGGCCAGATAACAGTTTGCCGGCCATGCCCATGGCGGCAGACGGATCGAGTGCATCCAGCATGGTCTGCGATGAGATGGAAATACCCATGCCGGCAAGCCAGTGCAGGGTGCTGCCGGTCAGGGTCTGCAGGCGTTCCTGATAGGAAGAAAGATTCTGTGAAAATTCGGCCACAGAGGAGCTGACAAAGGCTCCGACCAGAAGTCCGATCAAAACAATAGCCAGTGCGATAATCAGCACAGCGGCGGCAACAGGAATGCGCCTTTCGCTGAGCCAGTTCAGTGGTGGCAGGCAGATGATGGATATAAATGCAGCCAGCAGGAAAGGAACCAGCAGCGAGGCGGCAGCCTGCATGCCGGCAACAATGATCACAAACGCGGCAGCTCCTGTCAGGATATGATGATGGCCATGTGTCCCCATGCTTATTCGTATTCGGCCAGGCGCGGATCATCAATATCGAATTCGGTTTCACCGCAGGCGAACATCAGTTTGATATAAGGGATACAGCCACCGCATTCTTCACCGCAACGGCACGCGGTCTGTGCGGTTTCAAAATTCCCGAATGTTTTAAGTTGAGCAAATGTTTTGCCAACGCATTCGCAGCGGTTGACTTTCTCTTCGTCCATATTGTTATCGCTCATATTGCCATTACCTGCGCTGATTTTTCCGGTGCTTGAGGATGGGATACTGTCCGATATCACCGCCAAACGGCAAGCGCAGCATAAAACCGAGTTGATGGGTTGGTGCTGTCTGCAGATGTTCCAGACCGATGGTCATTCCGTTATGGCCATGCTTCGGTTGTTCCCGCCATGTTCCGAACAGACGGTCCCAGACAGACAGGTTGAAGCCGTAGTTGCTGTTGGTTTCGGATTTCATGATGGAGTGGTGTATCCTGTGTACATCAGGCGTGATGACCAGCAGTCGTAACAGGCGATCCAGTCTTTTTGGTAATTGTACATTGGCATGATTGAACATGGCCATGCCATTGAGTACGACTTCAAAAACAACGACAGCCGGAACAGGTATGCCAAGCAATGCCACTACGGATATTTTGATCAGCATTGATATGAAAATCTCAACCGGATGGAAGCGCAGACCGGTGGTGACATCAATATCGCGGTCGGCATGATGCACCATATGCAGTCGCCACAGGATCGGTACAGCATGAAACAATACATGTTGCCCGTAAATAATCAGATCAAGCAGAATCACGGCTGCGATGACTTCCATACTGGCAGACCATGCCAGCAGATTGAACAGTCCGAAACCATGCGAATCAGCCCATAATGCGGCGGCAATTGCACCGCCAGGCAATAACAGGCGCATAGTAAGAACATCAATGACGACAATTCCCAGGTTGGCAGGCCAGCGTTTGCGACCAAAACGCAATACGCGGCGTGGTGCCAGTAACTCTGCCGCCATCATCAACAGCAGTATCAGAAAAAAAGCGATCAGGCGCAGGCTTGTCGGATCCATAGCGCCATGCTGAACGAAAACAGTTTCGGCGAAAAGAAACAGGCGTAAAGGGCAGGGCCAGCGCGACTGATTCGCTGGCGGGGTGTAAATTCCGCTTGGTGATGCGGCCCGGTGTATATAAGATTACCGGTGAGGTTGAGTTTATGTCTCGGCTGAACAGATTGAAAGTCATGGAGGAAGTCCAATGAAGCGAATGATGATTATGGTGTTGGCCGGAGGATTTGCTTTGACCGCTTGCGTCTCAGGCCCGGATGACCCGAACAAGCATACCAAACAGAATGCAGCAACAGGAGCCGCGCTCGGTGCCCTTGCAGGGGCAGTAATTGGCTATCAGGGCGACCATTCCGGTGGTGCATTGCGCGGTGCCTTGATAGGTGGCGCTGCCGGCGGCGTACTCGGCGCGGGTACCGGGGTCTATATGGATAAACAGGAAGCCGAATTTAATCGCCAGCTGGCCGATGAGCGCCGTGCCAACCAGATTGAGGTCGAGCGGTTGAAGAACGAGAACCTGAAAATCACCATGAATTCAGAGGTCTCATTCGCTTATAATTCCTCCAGGTTGACGCCGGCATTCCATAATACGCTGGATAAGGTTGCAGATATTCTGAATCGTTATCCGCGCAGCACCATAAGAATCACCGGGCATACCGACAGCCGTGGATCGGCCGAATACAATCAGCGTCTTTCCGAAGAGCGTGCACAGGCTGTGAAATGGTATTTATCTGATCGCGGTGTCGATTCGCGCAGAATTGTAACCGAAGGTCGTGGCGAAATGCAGCCGAGGGCAACCAATGAAACAGAAGCAGGCCGGCAGTTGAATCGCCGGGTTGAAATGCTGATCATTCCGGACAGTGATATTCAGTAAGTATTTTCGGAGTCGAGCTGACTTCGGCAGACATATGATTCACAACAAAAGCCCGGCTTGCGCCGGGCTTTTGTTTGCCCTGACTCAGTGCATGGATGCACTTATGTCGGGTTTCTTTACACTTCGCGCATGATGCGTGCTGACAAACTGAAAATTTATATGCCGGCGATGATACTTGCTGTGCTGGGTTTCGGTATTGCTTACCAATTTGTCGATCCGGCTCCGCCAACAACGCTGACCTTTTCCGCAGGGCAAAAGGGCGGGGCCTACTATGCCAATGCTGAACGATATCGTGATTTCCTCGAAAAACGCGGTATCACCGTCAATATTCTGGAATCAGCTGGATCGCTGGAGAATGTTCAGCGGCTGACATCGGGAGTTGCTGACATTGCATTTGTTCAAAGTGGATTTGTCAGCCCTGCCCGGCATCAATTGCAATCTCTCGGTAGTATGTATTATGAACCGTTATGGGTTTTTCTGCGCTATGGTCTGGATATCCGGTATCTTAGTGATTTGAAAGGCAAACGCATTGCAGTCGGTTTGGCAGGCAGTGGCACCAGGGCCATTGCCATGCAGTTACTCAAAGACAATGGTGTGGATGAATATGTAGCGACGATAGCCTCATACGGTGCGGCAGAAGCAAGCCGTGCGCTCATGCAGTCAGAAATAGATGCTGTATTTGTAATTTCGGCTGCGAGCAGCGATTCAGTGCAAACATTGCTGGCTAGTGATGATGTTCGATTGATGAGCATCACACGTGCCGAAGCCTATACGCGCAGATTTGATGCGTTGTCATCAGTGACTGTGCCACAAGGTGCATTGAATCTTGCGCTGAATAAGCCGGCACAGGATAAAACGCTTCTGGCCAGCACAGCCACACTCATTGTGAATGAGAATTTGCACCCTGCCTTGCAAGGCTTAATCATGCAGGCAGCTACAGCAATTCATGGTGGCCGAAGCCTTTTTTCAGTGGCAGGAGCATTCCCGTCACCCCGGCATGCAGGAATAGCGTTAAGCAAGGTGGCCGAACGGTTTTATAAATCCGGCCCGCCGTTTTTACAGCGTTTTCTGCCATTTTGGGCAGCTACGCTGGTGGATCGATTGAAGGTATTACTGCTGCCGTTTATTGCATTGCTCTTGCCCCTGTTCAAGGTGATGCCGCCACTGTACCGATGGCGCATCCGTTCACGTATTTACCGGTGGTATGATTCGCTGGCTGAAATTGACACAGCATTGGCAGATGGTTTTTCACCGCATTTGCTCGAAGATTTGGACCGAATTGGAATGGAAGTCAGGAAAGTGAATGTACCACTTTCTTATGCCAAAGAATTATACGATTTACGCCTGCACCTGGTTTTGGTGCGTGAGCAGGTTGAAAAGGCACAAGCTTTATTGGCCAACAGGAAAAACGATGAATAAAAACAACATTGAATTGCTGGCTCCGGCCGGCACCATTAAAAATATGCGTTATGCTTTTGCATTCGGGGCTGATGCGGTCTATGCCGGCCAGCCGCGCTATTCCCTGCGTGTGCGCAACAATGACTTTCAGCTGGAGAATCTGAAAGCGGGAATTGATGAGGCGCATGCGCTAGGGCGCAAGTTTTTTGTCGCCAGCAATCTGTTGCCGCACAATAATAAACTGAGACGTTACCTGGAGCACATGCAGCCGGTGATTGAAATGCAGCCGGATGCACTGATTATGGCCGATCCCGGCCTGATCATGATGGTGCGCGAGCGCTGGCCGGAGATCCCGATCCATCTCTCGGTGCAGGCCAACACGATGAACCACGCGGCGGTCAGATTCTGGCAATCGGCAGGTATCAGCCGTGTCATTCTCTCGCGCGAACTCTCGCTCGACGAGGTGGCCGAGATCCGCCAACAGTGCCCCGACATGGAGCTGGAGGTATTCGTACACGGCGCGCTCTGCATGGCCTACTCCGGCCGCTGCCTGCTCTCCGGCTACTTCAACCACCGCGACGCCAATCAGGGCACCTGCACCAATGCCTGTCGCTGGGAGTACGGCATCGAAGGGGCAGCCGAGGATATCTCTGGCGACATTATCCCGATTCAGGCGCTTGACGGCATGAACGCGCAGCCATTTGCCGATATCGGTGAGGTTAAACGTCATCCGCTGGCCGATCGGGTCTATACGCTGACCGAACCCAATCGTCCCGACGAGCAGATTCCGATCTTCGAGGATGAGCACGGCACCTATATCATGAACTCGAAGGATCTGCGCGCTATCGAGCATGTGGCGCAACTGGTCGCGATCGGTGTCGATTCTCTGAAGATCGAGGGTCGCACCAAGTCGCACTACTATGTGGCGCGCACTACTCAGGCCTATCGGCAGGCGATTGATGACGCGGTGGCCGACAAGCCGTTCGATGCGAGCCTGATCGGGCAGCTCGATGCACTGGCCAGTCGCGGTTATACCGATGGTTTCTATACCCGCAAACGCGCATCATCGACCCAGAACTACGAGACCGGCAACTCCACCTTCGATGCGCAACGCTTTGTCGGTGAGGTGGTCGGCTATGATGCCGAAAAGGGAGTCGCCGAGGTGGAGGTAAAAAATCGTTTCTCAATTGGCGATTCGGTGGAGCTGATCAACCCCGGCGGCAACCACACATTCAGCGTGAGCGCGATCAACGACGCCCGCTACGGCAAGCCGATGGCGGCCGCACCAGGCAGCGGTCACCGGGTCAATATTCCGGTGCCTGTTGCGCCCGACAACCATGCATTACTGGCGGTCAATCTGAATTCAAATTGAACGAGGCAGAGCAGACTCCCCTGAATCGCTAACAGTTTCCCGATTTTTCTGCGATAATGCGCCGCCGGCGCAATCGATCGCGCAACAACAGCAGTGGAAGGCATACCTATCATGGCCATGAAATACATTACCGACGACCTCCGCATCAGCGGCATGAGCGAAATTGCAGCGCCCGAACAGGTGCATGCGGAGTTCCCGATCTCCGAGGTAGCCGCGCGCACCACGCACGATACCCGCAATGCGATCCATGATATCCTGCATGGCGAGGACGATCGTCTGCTGGTGGTGATCGGCCCCTGTTCGATCCACAACCCGAAGGCGGGGCTGGAGTATGCCCGCCATATCAGCCGCATGCGCGAGGAGCTCGGCCCCGACCTGCTGATTGTGATGCGCGTCTATTTTGAAAAGCCGCGTACTACGGTCGGCTGGAAAGGGTTGATTAACGACCCCAATCTGGATGGGAGCTGCTGCTCGAGGTGAATGAGATGGGGGTACCGGCCGGTACCGAGTTTCTCGATCTGATCACGCCGCAATATGTAGCCGATCTGGTCAGCTGGGGCGCGATCGGCGCCCGCACCACCGAATCGCAAGGGCACCGCGAGCTGGCCAGTGGCCTCTCCTGCCCTGTCGGCTTCAAGAACGGTACCGACGGCGGCTTCAAGATTGCGATCGATGCGCTGCATGCCGCACGCCATCCGCATGTATTCCTGTCGCTGACCAAGCAGGGCAAATCGGCGATCTTCTCCACCGCCGGCAATCAGGACTGCCACATCATCCTGCGTGGCGGCAAGGAGCCGAACTACGATAGCGTCAGCATTGCGCGCGCCATCAAACCACCGCCGGTTGCCACTGCACCGCCACC
>JBHHTY010000086.1:0-7867 GCA_046753565.1 Mariprofundus sp. | reverse complement strand
AGCACTTTACGGCCGGTGCCGGCATCATTCATTCCGAATTTCCGGACGGGCGGGCGCATGGCATCCAGTTATGGATCAATTTTTCTGGCGATAAGGGCGATCACTCATGTGGGTCAACAGGGTGGTAAGATAATCACGCAGTTCCCGGCGGTCCACGACGGCATCGATCAGTCCGTGTTCAAGCAGGAATTCAGCGCGCTGGAAACCTTCCGGCAATTTCTGGCCGACGGTTTCCTGAATGACGCGGGGGCCGGCAAAGCCGATCAGGGCTTTCGGTTCGGCAATAATGATATCGCCCAGCCAGGCAACCGAGGCGGAAACCCCCCCCATGGTCGGATCAGTTAACAGGCAGATAAAAGGCAGGCGAGCTGCATTGAGCTGGTTGACGGTGGCCGATGTCTTGGCCATCTGCATCAGCGATAAAACGCCTTCCTGCATGCGTGCACCGCCGGATGCAGTGATCAGCAGGTAGGGGCATTGTCGCTCCAGCGCATGCTCCATGCCGCGAACAATTTTTTCACCGGCCACGGAGCCCATGCTGCCGCCCATATAACCGAACTCGAAAATGGATGCGGACACGGTGCACCCCTGAATATCACCCAAATAGTTGCGAATGGCATCTTCGGGGCCGGCTTTTTTAGCGGCGTCTTTGGTGCGATCCTTGTATTTCTTTTTATCCCTGAAGTTGAGCGGATCGCGGGAGCGCAATTCGGTATCGGATTCTTCAAAGCTGTCCGGATCGAACAACAGTTCAGCGCGTTTGCGTGCGGACATACGCATATGATGCTCGCATTTCGAGCATACCATGCCATTGCGATCCAGTTCCTTGTTATACAGCGCTTCGGAGCAGTTCGGGCATTTCACCCATAAACCTTCCGGCGATCCCGAATCGCCGGACTTCAGGATATTCTTGGGGGTTTCAATCAAGCGTGTAAACCAGCTCATAAATCAGCAGACCTCTTCTCCGACAGGTGTGAATTCTTTCACAGTATTGACAGGGCACAATATTTCGGGGTGGAAAAAGCTGCCCCATATTGTGTTCAAGTTAAAACAATAATTCATCAACCTGTGTCAACATGCGCAGGTGACGAACATTCAGTGCTTCCACTTCGGCAGTAATGATATTCAGTGTCTCAGGTTTCATATGGTAAAGATAGACGGGTACATTTCCAAGCTGTTCGAACTTTTGCAGGTCTTCCATCATACCCTTCGGGGTAAGGTGGCCGCTGAGATCGGCCAGATACTGGTACTCGTTCGGGAACGAACAGTCCATGATAATGCCTTTCAGATTCGGCTGGGCGTTGGCTACTTCCCAGATGCGATCGGTATTGCCGGTGTCGGCGGTATAAATCACCTGCTTATTATTCTGCTCCAGCAAAAAGCCGGTGCAGGGAACCGGATGATTGACCTCAATAGCAGTGATGCGGACGTTATCAAGCTCAAAAGGCGTTTCAGCCTCAATATTATTGAGCTTCAAGATCGGGTCTTCTGCGTTGGGAATGCAGGTGAAGTCCGGCCAGATCAGATCATTGAGGAAATGCTGTTTCAGAATCCGGTTGTTTTCAGCCAGGCTGTGAATGGTGATGCTTCTGTTGTCCACATTGCCGCCCAGACGTTTGATAGAACGGTTATCGGCAAGAAATGCAATATCCTTGATATGGTCGAGATGGATATGGGAAAGGCAGATGTGCTGAATATCGTGTTGCTCTTCCAGGGATAATGTTTCGGTCGGTGATCCTGCATCAAGCAGGATGGAGTCGTTAACCAGCAGTGAAGTCAGCCGAAAATCGAGCAGTTGCCCGCCGTAACAGCCCAGAACCTTGATTCTCATGCTCTGGCTCCCGTTGTTGTTACCGCCTGACGCATATGAGCTGAAGAATCCGATAATGAGGCGCGCATGGATGCTCCGGTTTCCGAATCGCTGATGCAGGAAACAAAGTGGCTGCCTACCACAACACCATCGGCGAATTGCGCCACCTGAGCTGCCTGTTCGGGTGTTTTCACGCCAAAGCCGACGCACACAGGCATGTCAGTCATGTCCTGAATATGTGCCACTTTATTGCGAATCAGATCAATATCACCCATATCTGCTCCGGTAATACCTGTCAGTGATACATAGTAAATGAAACCGCTGCCGTTTTCACTGGCTAGGCGGATACGTTCATCCGTTGATGTCGGTGATAGCAACAGAATACGATCCAGATCATGTTTTTTCAGAGCCGCGTCGCAGATATGTCCTTCTTCCGGTGGAATATCGACAATCAGCACAGCATCGGCACCGGCGGAGTGTGCTTTTTCTGCAAACGTTTCAAAACCCATGGCGTAGGGTACATTGGCATAGCCCATCAGAACAATACCCAAATCAGGGTGGCTTTTCCGTACGGATCGGGTCAATGTAAAAACATCATCAATATGGGCACCGGCTTCCAAAGCGCGTTCACTGGCGGCTAGAATCACCGGTCCATCGGCCATCGGATCGGAAAAAGGCATGCCAATTTCCAGAATGTCGGTTTGCTCCGCCAGCGCCAGAAGCAGCCCCCGGCTGGTGGAAACATCTGGGTCACCTGCGGTCAGATACCCAACCATTGCAGCACGCGTCTCTTGTTTACAGCGCTCAAACACTTTGGATAGCCGTATGCTCATGATTCATTCTCCAGCCAGCCCAGATGCTTGAAAACGGTATCCATATCCTTGTCACCACGGCCGGAAAGGTTGATCAGTACAATCTGGTCGGGATTCATCGTTTTGGCAATCCGGGCGCCGGCGGCCAGCGCATGGCTGGACTCGAGGGCCGGAATAATACCTTCGCTGCGGGTCAACAGTTGCAGTGCTTCCAGTGCCTCATTATCAGTGGATGCATCCAGTTGCAGGCGGCCTTCTTCCAGCATGAATGCCAGTTCCGGCCCGACACCGGGATAATCCAGTCCTGCGGAAATACTGTGCGTACCCATAACCTGTCCTTCGTCATCTTCCAGCAGAAATGTCAGGTTGCCATGCAGAATGCCGGTTTTCCCCGCTGCCAGTGATGCGGCGTGCTGGCCGGTGGACAGACCGTGACCGGCCGCTTCCACGGCCACCAGTTTGACCGACGCATCATCGCGGAACGGATGCAGCAACCCCATGGCATTGGAGCCGCCACCGACACAGGCCACGGCAACATCCGGTAACCTGCCGGTCTGTTTCAGTATCTGTGCCCGTGCTTCCTGACCAATCACTGTGTGAAACTGACGTACCAGTAACGGATAAGGGTGCGGGCCGGCCGCAGTGCCAAAGATGTAAAATGTGTTTTCGCAGCTGGCGACCCAGTTGCGCAGGGCCTCGTTGACGGCATCTTTCAATGTTGCCGTACCGGAATCGACCGGAATCACCCTGGCTCCGAGTAATTGCATGCGCAGCACATTCGGCATTTGCCGTGCCATATCCTCGCGTCCCATATAAATATCGCATTCCATACCGAACATGGCGGCTACCGTCGCGGTTGCAACCCCATGCTGTCCAGCCCCTGTTTCGGCGATGACACGTTTTTTACCCATGCGGCGGGCCAGCAGACCCTGACCGATGGTGTTGTTGATTTTGTGGGCGCCGGTATGGGTCAGGTCTTCCCGTTTCAGATAGATCCGGGCGCCGCCGATTTCCCGTGACAGGCGTTCGGCATGGTATAGAGGGGTGGCGCGGCCAACATAATTTTCCAGCAGCTGCAGGCGTTCAGCATGAAATTGTTTGTCCTGCCATGCATCGAAAAAAGCTTCTTCAATTTCTTTCAGCGGTTGCATGAGGGTTTCGGCAGCGAAGCGACCGCCAAAGCGGCCGAAGTGTCCACCGGCATCGGGCATGTGTTTGATTTCCAGGTCATACATGGATGCAAAATCGTCAGGTTCTTGCAGGAATTGGGAGGGCGCGCTCACTGGGACTCCTTGTCAGGTGTTATTGACTGCGTGAACAAAGGCACGCATTTTTTCGACATCCTTGATGCCCGGGGATGATTCAACGCCGGAGGATACATCCAGAGCAAACCATTGGCGAACAGCCAGTGCTTCGCGAACATTGTTGATATCCAGGCCGCCGGCCAGTGTCAGAGGAAAATCATGCTTGAAATCATGCAGCAGCGACCAGTCAAATGTGCGGCCTGTGCCGCCGTAAACGCCGGCAGGCGCTCTGGCATCAAGCAATACCGGGCAGTTATAACCGGCGGCACGTTTCATATCTTCCGGGTCGGATACCGGAATGGCCTTTAATACGCGCCGACGCTGTGACGAGCAGAACGCGGGTGTTTCATCGCCATGCAGTTGAATGACGCCAAGAGGGACGCTCTGCAGAACCTCGGCAATAAAACCCTGTGTCGGATTGACGAACAGTCCGACAGCCGAAACAAAAGGCGGCAGCTGGCGAATAATGGCAGCCGCTTTCGAGGGCTCGATATAACGCGGTGATTTTTCGTAAAAGACAAAGCCGACCGCATCCACCCCCAGCCCGGATGCCTCCAGAGCATCTTCCAGCCGGGTGATGCCGCAGATCTTGATGCGTGTCCTGTTCCGGGTCGCTGACATGGCAGCACTATAGCTTGCATGGCACACAAATACAGCTATGCCCTGTCGCTATCTGTGTCCGGGGTGTCAATGGAACACTGCCAATATAGGGTTCTCTCTGGCGCATCAAGGCCGGCTTCCCTAAACTTCGCCGATGAGCACAGTGATGAATACCTATGCGCGCTTTCCCCTTACGCTGGTGGAGGGAAAAGGTTCGCGTGTTCGGGACGATAACGGCAAGACATATTTGGATTTTATTTCCGGTATCGCGGTTAATACGCTTGGCCACGCCCATCCGCAGCTGACTGCTGCATTGTCCGAACAGGCGGGAACCATGCTGCATTGCTCCAATCTGTTCCATATTCCAAAGCAACAGCAGCTGGCTGAAAAACTGGCTGCGTTGTCGGGGCTGGGTGCGGTCTTTTTTTGCAATTCCGGTGCGGAAGCCAATGAAGGCGCGATCAAGCTGGCACGCAAATATTTCCACGATGCGGGTTCACTCCGGCGGAATGTCATTACTGCCACCCAATCGTTTCACGGTCGCCTGCTTTCGACCCTGACCGCGACAGGCCAGGACAAGGTGAAAGTGGGTTTCGACCCGTTGCCACCGGGTTTTTCACATGTGCCGCTCAATGATATTGAGGCTCTGGAACAGGCTGTGAATGAACAGACCGCCGCTGTATTGCTGGAACCGTTGCAGGGTGAGGGCGGGGTCAATCTTGCGAGTGCATCATATTTACAGGCCGTGCGGAAACTGTGTGACGAACATGGCATGCTGCTGATTCTTGACGAAGTTCAGACTGGAATCGGTCGCTGCGGTAGCATGTTTGCATTTGAGCAGGCCGGGATTGTGCCGGATATTCTGACACTGGCCAAAGGCCTGGGCGGGGGTGTGGCTATCGGGGCGATGCTGGCGACGGATGCGGTGTCCGCATCATTCGGCCCCGGCACACACGGTTCCACCTTTGGCGGAAATCCACTGGCCTGTACGGCAGCACTGACGGTACTTGATGTGATAGAATCCGAAGCGTTGCTGTCCAATGTTCAGCAGCGCGGTGAACAGTTAATGCAGGGTTTGCGAGAGCTGGCCAACCGCTTTTCTGTGATCAGGCAGGTGCGCGGACAGGGCTTGCTGATCGGGGCGGAACTGAGTGTGGAAGCTGGACCATTGATTGCTTCAGCCCGGGATAAGGGTTTGTTGATAATGATGGCGGGGCCGAATGTGTTACGATTCCTGCCGCCGCTGAATGTCAGTGCGTCCGAAGTGGATGAGGTGCTGACTATTGTGGGTGAAGTGTTGGAGAATACGCTGGAGGCAGAAACATGAGACATTTTCTGACATTGCTGGATGTGTCGCCGGATGAGGCAAGGCATCTGTTGAAACGCGCGGTCAAGATCAAACGCAAGTTGAAAAAGGGGAAGGCACACCGGCCGCTGGAAGGTAAAACGCTGGGGATGATTTTCGACAAGGCCAGCACGCGCACGCGCGTGTCTTTTGAAACCGGCATGTTTCAGCTGGGTGGTCATGCCCTGTTTCTGCATTCCGATACCACCCAGCTGGGGCGGGGGGAACCGATTGCGGATTCAGCGCGCGTGCTTTCTTCTATGGTGGATAGCATTACGATCCGTACATTCGGGCATGATGTTTTGCAGGAATTTGCGCGGCATTCGAAAGTGCCGGTGATCAATGCACTGACCGATTTGACACATCCGTGCCAGATTCTTGCCGATGTGTTGACTTATGAAGAACACCGGGGCCCGATTGAGGATAAAACCGTGGCCTGGATTGGTGATGGTAATAATATGGCGCATTCATGGATCAATGGCGCGGTGACCTTCGGTTATAAGCTGAAAATTGCCTGTCCGGATCATTATCGGCCGGATGCGAAAATGCTGGAGGCGGCACGTGTCCTGGGTGCTGATGTTACCCTGTGTGATGATCCCGTCACCGCCGCATACAAGGCAGATCTGGTAACGACGGACGTATGGGCCTCCATGGGTCAGGAAGAAGAGCAGACCGAGCGTGAACGGGCATTTGAGGGGTTTTGTGTGACCGATCGGGTGATGGCTCATGCCCATGGCGATGCATTGTTTATGCATTGCCTGCCGGCGCATCGGGGCGAAGAGGTCTCCGCGAGCGTGATTGATGGCCCGCAATCAGTGGTGTGGGATGAAGCGGAAAATCGCCTGCATGCCCAGAAAGCATTGCTGGAATTTTTGTTGAAGACGGACTGACAGGGTATGGCTCTCGCATTCGAAAGAAGAAGATGATTTTATCAAAACATAGTGAAAGAGGATTTCAATGTCTGATGTAAAAAAAGCGGTACTGGCATATTCGGGAGGGCTGGATACCTCCATTATCCTGAAATGGTTGCAGGATACCTATGATTGCGAAGTAATCACCTTTACGGCTGATCTCGGTCAGGGTGAGGAAGTGGAAGATGCGCGCGTCAAGGCGGAGGCCTGTGGCGTTTCATCCATCTATATTGAAGATTTGCGCGAAGAATTTGTGCGCGATTATGTATTTCCGATGTTTCGTGCCAATGCGATTTACGAAGGCGAGTATCTGCTGGGTACATCCATTGCCCGCCCGCTGATTTCCAAACGCATGATTGAAATTGCCGAAGCCGAGGGTGCGGATGCGGTATCGCACGGTGCAACCGGCAAGGGTAATGATCAGGTTCGTTTCGAACTCGGGTTTTATGCGCTGAAGCCGGATGTGAAAGTGATTACGCCCTGGCGTGAATGGAATCTGGTTTCACGCAAAGATATGCTGGATTTTGCCGAGAAGCACGGTATTCCGGTTGAGCGCAAGCGCGAAGGCTCCAAGTCGCCCTATTCGATGGATGCCAATCTGCTGCATATTTCCTATGAAGGTTACGATCTGGAAGATCCGTGGTGCGAACCGTCAGAATCCATGTGGCGCTGGAGTGTGTCTCCGGAGGCTGCGCCGGACGAAGCGGAATATCTCGAGCTGACCTATCAGGCCGGCGATATTGTTGCCATCAACGGCGAAGCCATGACACCGGCAGCGGTGTTGACCGAACTCAACAGGATCGGAGGCAAGCATGGTATCGGGCGCATCGATATTGTAGAAAATCGTTTCGTGGGCATGAAATCACGCGGTTGTTATGAAACACCGGGCGGCACCATCATGCTCAAAGCGCATCGTGCGATTGAATCGATCACACTGGATCGTGAGGCGGCACATCTGAAAGATGAACTGATGCCGCGTTATGCAAAAATTATTTACAACGGTTACTGGTTTGCGCCGGAACGGGTGATATTGCAGCAGGCCATTGATGCGTCACAGGCTTGTGTGAACGGTGATGTGCGCCTGA
>JBHHTY010000085.1:0-8000 GCA_046753565.1 Mariprofundus sp. | reverse complement strand
TGGTGGCGCTTCAGGGACTCGAACCCCGGACACACGGATTATGATTCCGTTGCTCTAACCAACTGAGCTAAAGCGCCGTGAAGGTCGCGCATTTTAGGGGGAAGAGTCCTTCCGTCAATGCTGAATTGATGCACCCCTGCTATTTTCTTCTCCCCTCGTCGCATTCGATAGCGTGCTTTGCTATCGTTCGCTCGATTCTGTCATTATAGATGCTTCAGTAAGGGGAAAAGCTTGAGTACTTCAAATCATGCGCAAAACAGACCAAAACGCATCCTGTCCGGCATGCGGCCGACCGGTCGTCTGCATCTGGGTCATTTCAAGGGCGTATTGGAAAACTGGCTGAAACTGCAGGAAGAGCATCAATGCTTTTTCTTTGCCGCCGACTGGCATGCCCTGACAACAGATTATGCCAACCCGTCCATTGTAAAGGATACGATCTGGGATATGCTGACTGACTGGCTGGCGGTCGGCGTTGATCCGGAAAAGGCAGTGGTATTCATTCAATCGGAAGTACCGGAACATGCCGAATTGCATCTGCTGTTTTCATTCATGACACCATTGCCGTGGCTGGAACGTGTGCCAACGTACAAGGATCAGATCGAACAGTTGCGCGAAAAAGATCTCGGCACTTATGGCTTTCTCGGTTATCCGCTGTTACAGGCTGCCGATATTCTGATTTACCGGGCTGATGGTGTGCCGGTTGGTGAAGATCAGGTTCCACATGTCGAACTGACCCGTGAGGTCGCCCGCCGCTTTAATCACCTCTATCGTCAGGGGATTCCACCGCTGTTCCCTGAACCGGAATCACTGCTCATGCCGGCAGCCAAACTGCCAGGACTGGATGGCCGCAAGATGAGCAAATCCTACGGCAATACCATTGAACTTGGCGAAACATGGAAAGTCACTGAGAAAAAGGTGAAAACCATGCCGACCGATCCTGCCCGCGTACGGCGCAATGATCCCGGCACGCCGGAAAAATGCCCGGTATGGGATTTCCATCAGGTGTATTCAACTGAAGAAGAGCGCCAGTGGGTACAGGAAGGCTGCACAACCGCCGGCATCGGCTGCATCGATTGCAAAATGTGCATGCTGAAGCATCTGGAGGAAGAACTGCAGCCGATTCGCGAGCGTCGCGCAGATATTGCCTCAAGGCCGGACGATCTGAAAGATATCGTGCGCGCCGGTAATGAACGTGCCCGCATCGAGGCAGGTCGTACCATGGAAAAAGTACGCAAAACACTGAAAATGGGTTATCGCGTATGAACCAGCCTGTGCAGGCACACCTGATCCAGGATCAGGGAGAGGCCCATCAGGTGCCTGCACTGCCACCGGTCCATCTGGATCAGTTTGAGGGGCCGCTTGATGTATTGCTGCACCTGATTCGCGGCCAGGAACTGGATATTTTCGATATCCCCGTAGCCATGGTTACACAGCAATATCTCGATATTCTGGAAGCACAGGAAGCACTTGATCTGGAAATAGCAGGTGATTACCTGGTCATGGCCAGCACCCTGATGCAATTGAAATCCCGCATGCTGCTGCCACGCCCTGAAGTGGATGAAGAAGGCAATGATATTGACCCGCGTGCCGAACTGGCGGCCCAACTGATTGCCTACGAGCAATACCGCCTGTTGGCAGAGGAACTCAATGAGCGTCCGTTGATGCAACGGGATGTATTCACTCGTTCGGTTTTTCCTGAATCCGAGGAGGTGGAACGACCCTTACCCGATGGTGATCTCGATGCCCTGCTGCTGGCTTTTCGCAATGTACTCAAACGTGTCGGTGGTGAAGTTCGCCACCAGATTTTCACCGAAACAATGAGTATGCGTGAACAGATGGGAATCGTGCTTCAACGCCTGCAACACGGCAGTTTCCAGCTCGACGAATTACTGGCTGACTCACCCGGTCGCGAGGCTCTGGTGACTACCGTGTTGGCCATTCTGGAATTATGGCGCCAGCAAAACATTACCATCGTACAACGTGAGAACTACGGTTCCATCACGCTGTTGCCGAAGGAGACCAGCCATGAACTCACCTGATACTCAGCCCTGTAACCGGCCTGAGAACCTGCTCGAAACGCGGATAGAGGCGCTGGTGCTGGCCAGCGATGAACCGATCAGCCTGCAAAAATTGCACAACCTTCTGGGCAATGACATTACATCTTCCGATCTGCGTTCCACACTGGCTGAACTCGAAACCCGTTACCGCGAACGCGGCATTAATCTCGTTCAGGTAGCCGGAGGATGGCAATTTCGTACAACACCGGATCATGCCGATCTGGTGCGGAAACTCTGGCAGATCAAACCGCCACGGCTGTCACGCTCTGCACTGGAAACGCTGGCTATTATTGCCTATCGGCAGCCAACGACACGAGCCGAGATCGAGGCATTAAGGGGTGTAAAGGTTTCCAGCCAGATGATTGCCACCCTGCAGGAGCGCGGCTGGATCAAGGTGCTCGGCCGCAAGGAAGTACCGGGTCGACCGCATCTTTACGGCACCGGCAAACAGTTTCTGATCGATTTCGGTCTGGCCTCACTGAAAGACCTCCCTGACTCGGTACAACTGATGGATGAAGATGAGATTCAGCAACTCGTTATCAAACAGACAGAACCCGGGCAGACTCCCGCCGAACAGGAAGAACAGAAAATTCCCGGCCAAACAACAGCCGAATAATCAAGGCGAAGACAAATTGTAACCGACAATAACAAACAGCATATGGACAGGCATGAAACAGACAAGCAGAAAACCGAAACAACGAAAAATACGAACACAGGCCAAACTGGCAACAGCTGGGGCTCACCCGAACCCTGAAAGCAGCAGCACTCCTTCCGGTGAACGTATCAACCGATACCTGGCAGCTTGCGGCTTATGTTCCCGCCGTGAGGCCGATCGCTGGGTGGAAGCCGGACGTGTCTCGGTCAACGGGAAACCGTGCCGTGAGGCGGGCACAAAAATCCATGCCGGCGATATCGTCAGCGTGGACGGTAAACCGGTCGAACGGCGGCAAAACCATACCTATATCCTGTATAACAAGCCGGCCGGCCAGCTTTGTTCACGCAAGGATGCCGTTCGTAAACGGCCTCTGATCTACGATTTTATCGAGGTCGCCCCCAATGTGCAGTCCATCGGCAGGCTCGATATGGATACCGAAGGCTTGCTTATTCTTACTGACGATGGCGATCTCACCCGCGCATTAACCCGTCCGGGTGCAAAAGTAGCACGGGAATACCGGGCACGGGTAGCCGGTGTGGTGGAGATGGAAACGCTGGAAAAACTGCGACGCGGCGGTTTCGATATCGGCGAGGGAGATCACGCCGATGCATGGGAAGTCACCGTCGATTCGGAAACCAGAGGCCATACATGGCTGACCATTGTGATTTATCGTGGCCGCTGGCGCGAAGTGCGCCGGACACTGGAAGAATGTGGCCACCCGGTCAGGCGTTTGATGCGCACCCGGTTCGGGCCGTTGCGACTCGAAGAGGGCATGCCCAGAGGCGCCTATCGCACCCTGAATCGAGCTGAAATAAAAAAACTGAAGGGATTTTCCGACAAGTGAGCCCGATTCCTCCCCAACTGGTTTATAAAAAACTGCTGGATATTTATGGCCCCCAACACTGGTGGCCGGCTGATTCGCCATTTGAGGTGATGGTCGGCGCCATTCTGACCCAGAATACCAACTGGAAGAATGTCGAAACCGCCATTGCCAACCTGAAAGCACATCAGATGCTCGACTGTGAACTGATCGCCAGCAGCAATCTGCAACAGCTGGGGGAAATCATTCGGGCATCCGGCTTTTATATGCAGAAAGCCCGCTACCTGCAGCAATTCTCACTGTTTTACTACAACAACGGCAAACACAAGGGATTGTTAAAATGGCCGACCAGTATACTGCGCAATCGTCTGCTGGCAGTGAATGGTGTTGGGCCTGAAACCGCCGACTCGATACTGCTCTACGCACTGGATAAACCGGTATTTGTAGTGGATGCCTACACCAAACGCCTTTTTGTGCGGCTGGGCCATTTCAACCATGAACTGGGCTATGACAGTATCCAGCATTATTTCCAGCAACGCCTGCCGGAAAGCCTGCCCGTGTTTCAGGAATTTCATGCCCTGATTGTCGAACATGCCAAGCGCTTTTGCAAAACCAAGCCGATGTGTAACGACTGCCCCATTGCCGGGGAATGTCCAACCGCATCATCGGACACAGAAGTGAAATCACTGCAATACGCCGATGTGGATTGATGCCCCTGTCTCGCTGCATGAGCTGCCACGAGAACCGGGCGTCTACCGCATGCTCGATGCTGAACGAAAAGTATTGTATATCGGCAAGGCCAGAAATTTAAGAAAACGCGTTTCCAGTTATTTCCAGCGTCGCCCCGAATCGCCGCGCACGCTGGCCATGGTGCAACAGATCAGGGATATCGCCTTTTCCGTCACCGCCTCGGAAGCCGAGGCACTGCTGCTCGAACACAATCTGATCAAACAGCTCAAGCCGCGTTACAACGTGCTGATGAAGGATTCGAAATCGTATCCGTATATCCTGCTCACCAATGAAGCGTACCCGAAACTGCTGTTGTATCGCGGCAACCGCTCTGTCGCGGGTGAATATTTCGGCCCGTTCCCGAATGCCGGCGCTGTCCATGCCACCCTGCATGTGATGCAGTCCATTTTCCGCATCAGAGACTGCGAGGACAGTGTATTCAACAACCGCTCCCGGCCCTGTATGCAACATCAGATCGGTCGCTGTTCCGCCCCCTGCTGCCAAATCGTTTCGCAGGAAACTTATGCCCGTCAGGTCGATGAAGTACGCGTATTCCTCCAGGGAAAAAACATGCACCTGCTCAAAGCCTGGGAACAGGACATGCAGCAGGCTGCAGATCACATGCATTTTGAGCAGGCGGCCGTGCTGCGTGACCGGATACGGTCACTGCGCAGCATCCTTGCCGACTCAAAAAACAGGGAACTGCCGGATCATGCCGATGCCATTGCCCTGATTCGTCACCATGCTGGCGTACTGGCCAGCATCGGCGTACGCAGGGCTGGTCGCGATCTTGGTTGCCATCATATCCGAATCGATCAGGCCGTGGATGCTGATGATATGGAAATCCTGCAATCGCTGTTGATCGAGCGTTACAAGCAAGAATCTCCGCCGGCCCATATTGTGCTTTTCGCTTCCAATGTGGAACTGGTGGAGCTGAATCATCTGATCAGCATCATGCACCCGGACAGCAAAACCCGCATTCAATGCCCCAGACGCGGATCGCGTCTGCAATGGCTGCAACAGGTGGCTTACTCCGGCGAACAGATGATTGCCGCCCGAAAACAGCAAAATCAGCAAGCCGCTTTTGTTGCGTTGGCCGAGCTGTTTGCACTCGATGCAATACCCGAACGTATTGCCGCAGTCGATAATGCTCATCTGGGCGGCAAACAGATGGTCGCAGCCATCACTTATGCAGGCTGGGAGGGCCCGGAAAAAGAATTTTACCGCCGCTACAAACTCGATGGTATCGGCAGCCATGTCATCGAGGGCGATGATTACGGTGCCATGCAGGCTGTACTGGAGCGTTTTTTCCGTGCCATTCAGGAAAACACAATCCCCTGCCCCGACCTGATGCTGATTGACGGCGGCCGGGGGCAGTTGGCGGTAGCCCTGCAATGTGCACATGATGCCGGCCTGCATGAATTGAAACTGATCGGTGTGGCCAAGGGCGATTCACGCCGCCTCGGTGAAGAAACGCTGTGGCCGGGCTGGTCGGACAACACGGATAAAGATATCGGCCAGCCGCTTAATCCCGGCAAACATTCAGCCGCCCTGTTGCTGATCGCCCGCGTACGCGATGAGGCGCACCGTTTTGCCGGCTCCTATATGCGAAAACGCAAAAAAAAGAGCATGTTCACTTCCGCACTGGACGCTGTTGATGGTATCGGGCCAGCCAAACGAGCCATGCTTCTGAAACACTTCGGCGGTATCGAGGGGGTGAAAAAAGCCGGTCGGAAACAACTGGCTCAGGCCAGCGGTATTTCAGACAAGCTGGCAGAAAAAATATTTGTATCACTGCATAAATAGCCGGCATGGCGCACTCAACAAAAACTGACATCGATCCATGCACATGCCCGCTTTGCGGCAGAGCCAATCACTGCGCCGTGGCCGAAAATAGCGGTCAGTTAACCGAACCATGCTGGTGCATGAGGGTACAGATACCATCAGCACTGCGCGATCAGATTCCGCCGCAGGCAAAACAGCGCGCCTGCATTTGTTCCAACTGTTTACAGTTGCATGAAAAATAACCCTATGTCCATCGGGTAGACAAACAAAACATTTATTTTCAATATTCCTGTCATGCAACTGACCCAATATACCGATTATTCCCTCCGGGTGCTGATTTTTCTTGGCATCCATCCGGATCGTCGCTGTACCATCAGCGAGATTTCCGAAGCCTTCAACATCAACCGGAATCATCTGGTCAAGGTCGTACATCATCTGTCATCGACCGATTGGGTGAAAACCATCCGGGGTAAATCCGGCGGTATGGAACTGGGCATACCTGCCGATCAGATCAATCTCGGGGATGTGGTCAACTTTACAGAACCCAACGCCACTCTGCTGGAATGCTTTGATGTCGAAACCAACACCTGCCCGATTTTACCGGCATGCGCTTTGAGACATGCGCTCTACAAGGCCCAAAAGGCATTCATAGATGTACTGGCCTCGTATACGCTGGAAGATGTACTGCAAAACAGAACCGAAATCATCATGCTGCTGGACATGCCGAAAACCTGACTGTTTTCAATCTCCGGATTTAAGCCAGCCCCAAGGCCCTGCGCATAGCCGCCATATGATCTTCGACTTCCTCTCTGGCTTCTGCACTGTCGATTTCCTTATCCACCCAGCGCATGACTGACTGATCCGGCTCCTTCAGAAATGGCGATGGTGCTGTTTTCTCTTTCTGACCGAAACGCTGGCGCACGCGGGCATAGCTGAGCGTCAAATGATAACGGGCCCGTGTCATGGCCACATACATCAATCGCCTTTCTTCCTCCATGCGGTTTTCTTCCAGTGCACTGGAGTGAGGGAAAATACCGTCTTCCATCCCGATCACATAGACATGATCAAATTCCAGCCCCTTGGCCGCATGCACAGTCATCAGCCGCACCTGTGCAGAGGGATCGTCATCGGCTTTATCAGCCAGCAGGAAAATATGTTGCAGAAAATCAGCCAGATCGCCGCCATTTTCGCAATGCATCACCCACCAGCGGCGCAGTTCCATCAGGTTGCCCATACGCCGTTCAGCCACTTCATCGCTGTCGGCTTCCGCCCGAACGGCTGCCTCCAGCAGGGTCATATCGAGCAGTGCATCAAAGGCATCATCAGCTTCCCCGTGTTTGAACTGGTAAGAGAGCGCCACCAGTAAATCACCGAATTCGCGTAGTTTCATGGCGCGGGGATGTGATAAATCCTCATGCGTGCAGGCCCCGAGCAAAGAACAGCCGTGAGCCATGGAAAAATCACCCAGATCGCCCAATGCTTTGGCCCCGATACCGCGGCGCGGGCGGGCAATGGCGCGCATAAAAGCCAGATCATCATCACCGTTGGCAATCAAACGAAGATAAGCCAGCACATCCTGAATTTCGGCCCGATCGAAAAAAGACAGGCCACCGCTGATATGGTAGGGAATCTGTGCCTCTCGCATGGCCAGTTCCACGGCACGCGCCTGATAGGATGCCCGGTACAGCACACAGAAATCATCCCAGCCCGCTTCAGTGGTCGCGCACCGTGCCTTGATATCCCCTGCTACACGCCGCGCCTCTTCTTCGGCGTTGGGAGACTCCCAGATTCTTACCGGTTTACCCTGCCCCAGATTGGATCGCAGTGTTTTCCCCAGACGTTCCGAATTTTTGGCAATCAATGAATTGGAAGCATCCAGAATCGAGGCGGTGGAACGGTAGTTTTCCTCCAGCCGTATCACCGTCAGCTCCGGATAATCGCGCTGCAACTGGAA
>JBHHTY010000084.1:0-8081 GCA_046753565.1 Mariprofundus sp. | reverse complement strand
ACAGCTGCAAATCCACATCATCCAGATTCAGGCCCACGACTTCGGAAACGCGCAAGCCACCACCATACATCACCGCCAGCAGGGCCAGATCACGCACCTCACTGTTGCGATCCGTTTGTTGCATCAAAGCCTGAGTCTGTTCCGATGGCAAGGTACGCGGCAAGCGTTTCGGTTGTTTGGGCGGGCGAATGCCGGCTGCAACATTGGTCTTGCATTGTCCGGCCTGAACTGCCGCATCAAAAAACTGGATAGCGCCGATAAACGCCGCGCCAGTGTGGATGCAGCCAGCCCGGAAGCATGACCATGCACCAGCCAGTCCTGCACCTGAATACGGGTAATATGATTCAACCGGGAGCCTTCCCCGCAATGTTCCGCAAAGCAGCATAAATCGCGCCGGTATGCGGCAACAGTATGGCCGGATGCCAGACGGACATCGGCCAGTTCATGCAGGAAAGAGGCGATGGCCTCTTTAAGGTTTAAATCAGAGCCGGGGCTAGCCTGCATCTCCGCAACCGTTCACCGATTCATCCTCCGCCATTTCAAACCGGTTTCCACCCAGCGCCTTGGCCACATACATGGCCTGATCAGCCTGCGCGATAATATCTTTGACAGCCATATCATGTTCGGATGGCGAAAAGGCCACGCCGATGCTCACGCTCACCGTTTCATCATCGGGCCATTTGCTGCGAGCCACGCCCTCGACAATCAGGGCGGCAACCTCTTCGGCCTTTTCCTGCGAACAACCGGGCATCAGCAATACAAATTCATCGCCATCCATCCTGATCATCGGATCATTGGAACGCACATGCCGGCGCATTACCTCGCAAAGCATGTTCAGCATGTCATCGCCTTCCGAACCTTCCAAATGTTCGGTGCGTGCCTTGAAGTGATCGATATCAGCATACAAACATGCCACGCGCATTCGATCCCCGAACCATTGCGATAGCGGTTGATGGCTGTGCGGCTGCAGGAATCGACGATTATGGCTGCCGGTCACCGTATCCGTGACCGATAAACGCGCCAGATGCTCCCTTGCAACAGCATGTTCCATGGTCAGGCCAACCACCTGTGCCAGATGTTGCAAAAAATCACTGCTCTGATCCGGCGCAAAACGATCCCGATCCACAGAACCGACTCCAAGCACACCAAACGGTTTCTCCTGATCTCCCAGTGTCAGCAGGGCAATAGAACCCAGGTGGCTGTCTTTTTCTGTCAGCCAGTCAAAAGAATGTTCAGAGGACAATTGCATCAGCCAGGTGCGTTTACGGGCAAGCCCCATCTGCACAATTTCACCTTCTTCCACCCAGATGAGATCACGCTCGGACAGTGCATCGAATGTTCGACCGCCGATAAAACTGGATCGATCCAGCCAGAAGCGGACGAAATCCAGTTCAAAACCGGAACGCAAGGCGCGAAGCAATGTGAAACAGAGGTCTTCCGGGTCGGTGGATTTCAGCACCTGTGATTCAAGCTCGAACATACGGGAAAACAGTCGCTCATTCTGCCGCAGTCGCTGCATCACCTCAGCGACATAGGCTTTTAATTCCCGATTCTCATCCGCCAGCTTCTGAAAACGGCGATTCGAAATATCTTCGACTTTTCCCTTGGCAGAATCTGTTTTCCCGTTCACCTGGTTTCCTCTTTCGGAACCGATACAGCGCCACCGGATAATATCAGCTTCATACCTTCCTCAACACTGATATCCAGATGTTTCAATTCACTGGCTTCGACAAACAATAACCAACCGGTGGTCGGCAACGGCGTGGATGGTATAAAAACGGAGACTCTGGCTTCGCTGTCGTCCGTGGTCGGCAATGGACTTTCGCCGGTGACAAAACCCATGACCATGCTTCCCTGATTCGGAAAGGGAACCATCACCACTTCCTTGAAGGCACTGGAACTGTCCCCGAATATTGCTTCCAGTAATTGGCGCGTCGCTTTATACACCGTACGCACCAGTGGAATCCGACCCATGATACGATCAATCAGTCGCATCACATGATGACCGATAAAATGTGTGGTCAGGGCACCGACAAACACAATAAACAGCAGCGCAAGGATGATCCCCAGACCCGGCACATCCATACCAAATAACACTTCCGGCCGATATGCCGGCGGCATCAATCCAACTGCCTTGTCCGAAATGGAAATCAGCCAGTTCACCAGTGCCACCACCACCAGAATCGGTGCCAGCGCCACAATGCCTGCAAGAAAATATTTACGTAATGCTGTCATGCTAGTGCAATTCCTTCACTATTTCGGGCTGTTGCAAGGGCTTCACGTTGGCCGCATCGCCTCTCAACAGCTGCCTGATCGACACCATATTCGCCGCATCCTCTTTTGTCAGGTTGTTTTCCAGAAAAGCCACGCTGGCCGCTCTCGGATGCGCAATGATAATACAGCGCCGACCTTTCCTCACGCAGGCCCGGGCCCGTTCCCATTCCACAGCCATGGCATCAGGATCCATCACATGATCCAGAAAGAAATGACGGGAAGCCCAGTTTACACCCATGCTTTCCGCTTCCCTGGCCGCCACAGAGAGGCTGCTGGTTTTTGAATCAACATAAAACAAATCATGCTCGCGACACAGCTGCATCACCTGCCGCATGGGCTCTTCCAGCTGTGTCAGCCTCGACCCCATATGGTTATTAACTCCTTCGGCAAAAGGAACCCGCGCCATATCACGCAAAAATATATCGCGCACGGTTTCTTCAGACATGCCTTCCAGCAAAAATGATTCTGTCATCTGTAGAGATGGATCAACCGGCTGCATAGGCAAATGCAGCATCACAACCTGTCCTGCCTGATGCGCCAGCCTGGCCGACTGATCGGCTACAGGCCCTTCGGGAAGCACCGAAATAGCCACAGGAACCGATAATGCCAGAAGCTTTTTCAAAGCAGTCATATTGTAGCCGACATCATCGATAATCAGGGCAAGGCCATGGTTTACCCTGCTCTGCGTGAATGCAGGCTCCGGTGGGAGTGCTTCGATAAGACCGCCGATAGACGGCTCTTCGACCTTTTCATGATATTTCGCCGCAGGTGCCGGCGTCTCGACCACCGGACTGTTCGGAACTTTCGAGCCTGGCTGTTTTGTGCCGACTTCCGTCTGTGGCGCCATCAAAACCACAACCAGTAGCATCAACAGCAGCAGGGCCAGCACAAGCCCCAACCATAAGGGAAATTTCTTTTTTTGCGCCATCAGCAGCCAGAGCCGACTGTAGAACCCGACTTATTCCCTAACCCTTGAGGGCATGCAGCCCTTTAAGAAGATCCAGTGCGCGCTGCAATTGCGTATCCAGCTGCAAACGCTTCTTCATAGCCTCGCTGGCGCCTTCTCCCTTGCTCTGCTGCACTTTGCGCCTGTTATTATTGCCATTGACCAGATGCCCTTTCAAATCGCGCTCGGATACCAGCGGCTCGCTGTTTTTGGATGCCTCTTCCGGCTTGCGCAATACCTGTTCCACCTCGATGTCCGGATCAATGCCCGTGGCCTGAATTGAACGACCACTCGGCGTATAATACAGTGCAGTGGTGACCTTGATGGCCGTACCGTCATTCAGCGGAACAACCGACTGTACCGACCCCTTGCCGAAGGATTTGGTGCCGACCAACACGGCACGATGATGATCCTGCAATGCACCACTGACAATTTCAGATGCAGATGCCGAACCGTGATTGATCAACACAATCAGTGGCAATCCGTTCAGCGCATCCCCGGAACGCGCATCAAACGAAAGGTTCTTGCCGGCCCGTGATTTGGTGCTGACGATGTTGCCCTTGTCCAGAAACATATCGGACACTTCCACAGCCTGGTTCAGCAGTCCGCCCGGATTATTCCGTAAATCCAGCACCGCACCGGCCAGTTTGCCTCCGGTCCGTTTTTGAAGCGCCTTGATCTGTTCCCTCAACAGGCTGCCTGTACGCTCCTGAAACTGGGTAATCCGCAGGTAGGCATAACCCGGTGCCAGCATATCGCTCTTCACCGATTTCACCTTGATCACAGCGCGAACAATTTTGATTTCCAGCGGTGTATCCACGCCCTTGCGGAAAATGGTCAGCACGATACTGGTGCCCGGTTTGCCGCGCATTTTCTTTACGCCTTCCGACAGCGACATATCCCGAGCCAGCTCATGATCGATTTTGATAATCAGATCGCCGGCCTTCACGCCGGCCCGATCCGCAGGCGTGTCCTCGATCGGTGATACAATGCGAATACCGCCCTCAGCCGCCGCAATTTCAATACCCAGACCACCGAATTCACCCTTGGTGTCCACCGTCATCTGTTTGTACATATCCTTGTCCATATACGTTGAATGCGGATCAAGGCTGGTCAGCATGCCCGAAAGTGCGCCATCAATCAGTTCCTCATCGGTGACTTCCTCAACATAGGCCTGACGCAGCATTTCCATCACGCGGGAAAACTTCTGCAACTGCTGGTAATCCGTGGCGGCATCGGCCTGCCAGAAACCGATGACCGGTTTCATCACCATCACTCCGACAACCAGAATTACTACCACACCTGCAGCCAGCAATACCCGACGTAACTTCAAAGACATAACCTACTCCATCTCATGACATTTTTTGGAAGGTGCAAGCTGCCAGTGGATCAGCGCCGACACCAGCGTTTCGGATTCACCGCCTTGCCACGATCCCTGACTTCAAAATACAGCGTCACCGAATTCACCCAGCCTGTACTGCCGGCATCGGCAATCACCTCGCCCTCTTCCACCCAGTCTCCCAACTGTTTGTGCAGGGTATTGTTATGGGCATAAACACCCAGCAATCCCTCGCCGTAGTCAACAATGGTCATCAAGCCATAACCGCCAAACCAGTCCGCATAGCGCACTTGCCCGGCCGCCATCGCTTTCACCGTTCTGACATGCCGAGTCGGCCTGAGCTGCACACCCTGTAAACGTGACATGCTGGCCTTGGGACGCGAATGATAGCTGGCCACGATGCGCCCCCGAATCGGCCATTTCAGGCGACCTTTCCGTTTGCGAATACTCATGCCGGCCGTTTGCTGGCGGCCTATTGCCAGCACATCTTCCCCTATATGATCCAGCATTCGCATCAGGGCCTTCTCTTCACGGGCCAGCCGATTGTCCTTGCGATCTCCGGCGCGAACTTTATCGCGCACCTGTTCAACCATGCGGCGTTTTTCTCTGACACTGGCGACCAGCCGGGACTCCGCCTGCTTCTTTTCCTGGCGCAAAACCGCCAGCTTTTGACGCTGGATCTGTAATGCCTCTTCCACCCGGGCAAGTTCAGCCACCGATTCTGCATAGGCCAGGCGATCCCGTTCTTCCGAATGCATCACGTGATTCAGCAGAAAGCGTCGATGTGGAATATCACTGACAGATACGCCAGTCAGAACCCCCATCCACTGGGAGGAATGAGAACTGTGTTTCCATGCGGCTACAGCCTGATCCATAACAGCCTTTTTCAAGCTGGCAATTCGCTTTTCCAGCTTTCCGGACTGTTGCTTTAATGCCAGCAGCTGTTGATCCGTGGCCTGTATCTTGTCATGCACCTCACGGCTGGCTCTGCGCGCCGCAATCAGAGCGGTATCCAGTTTGTGTAGCTCCCGACCAATACTGCCCAGCTGATTTTCCAGTTGTTTTTTCACCTGCGCCAGTTTCTGACGCTCTTTCTTGATGTGCTCGATTTTCTTTTCTGTCGAGATGCCCTGATCTGAACCAGCCATACAAATACCAGCCGGCAGCCAGATGGCGATCGACAAAATCAACGGCAGAAATCGGAACAAGCATCTCATACGCGGTGGTAAGGGTGCCCCTGAATAATGGTAAACGCACGGTACAGTTGCTCAAGCACCACCGCACGCACCAGCTGATGCGGCAAGGTCAATTTTGACAGACTCCAGCAAACACCGGCTCTGGCACGAAGCGAATCGGAAACTCCGTCCGCCCCGCCAATCACAAAATCCTGTCGGCCATCGCCAGGCAATCGGCCCAGATGCTCTGCCCACTGCATGCTTGTACGCAACGAACCGCGTTCATCAAACAATACGAAGCCCGGACGGGCATGTTTCAGAATCTGCTTTTCCTCTTCCTGCTTGCGCTGATTCACCTGCTTACCCCGGCCTTCCGGCAATTCCATCACCTGACAATCGGCAAACGGCTTGAGGCGTTCAACAAATCTCGCCTCGAAAGCGGACAACTCTCTGGAGCCCCGGCCCACCACCAGCAATCGCAATTTCACTGTGCTTCGGCACTGCCCCGGGGAGCCGACCACAACCGCTCCAGCTGAAAGCTGTCCCGCACCTCGGGCAAAAACAAGTGCACAATCACATCGCCCATATCTACCAGCAGCCATTCCGACGCATCCAGACCTTCGGTTTTGGCCGACAAATCATATGCATGTGCCACCACACTCACCGACTGCGCCAGTGCTTTTAACTGCCTGTCACTGCGGCCACTGGCCAGAATGAAGCGGTCGGCAAAATCGCAACGTCCGCGCACATCGAGCACCAGCACATCCTGTGCCTTTTTGTCTTCCAGTGCCTCGACCAGCGCATTTGTCATGGCTTCAAAGTTTTCGTTTTTTTGTCCTGCCTGTGTCACATTTTCTCCTTCAAAGCTGCATATTTTTCTTCAACATCCTTGCATATCATCGACGGCACCAGTTCCACCAGCGATTGCCCCTGTTTTATACGACTGCGAATTTCCGTAGCCGAAATTTCGGGCAGGCTGGCAGGGATATAACACCAGTTCCCCGTATCATCAGCATCCGACCATTCCTTCAGCTCCCGCCTCCGCCAGCCATGGCGGGATAACACATGCTCGGGAATGCCCCGCCGTGCAAACACAGCCACATTGCACAACCCTATATGGGCAGGATATTCCTGCCACGATTCCAGACCGGCCCAGGCATCCGCCCCAAGCATCAGCCATGGCACAGTTTCCGGAAACTGCTGCTGAAACCGGCGCAAGGTTGCCACTGTCGGCACCTGTGCATACTGCACGATTTCCCAATCCAGTACTCTGACTCCCGGCTGACCGGCAAATACCTGTTTCAGCCAGTTAAAACGCAGGTTTCCATCGGCCATGCCTGAGAGTTGCCGATGCACAGGCGAGGCAGGCAGCACCCATACTTCATCCAGCCCCATATCCAGCCCGGCCAGCACCAGCGCCACATGCCCGTTATGCGGCGGATCAAATGAACCGCCAAAAAGCCCTATGCGTTTTCCTGCCAGTTTCTTATTCACAAAACCTGCGCCGCATCATCCGACTACCCCGCAGTCCGGTTACCCGAAAACACCGCTTGTGTGCAGCGTGTTCACACAGCCCATGCACAGGTTTTCGAATCAACCACGTACCTGTCCACTGCCAAGCACAATCCATTTCTGCGAAGTCAACCCTTCCAGGCCGACCGGGCCGCGCACATGCAGGCGGTCGGTGGAAATGCCGATTTCAGCACCAAGACCATATTCAAAACCATCGGCAAAGCGGGTGCTGGCATTCCACATCACCGAAGCAGAATCCACTTCGCGCAGGAATCGCTGCCCTGCCTCATAATCTGCGGTAACAATGGTTTCGGTGTGAGCAGAACTGAATTCAGCGATATGATCCACGGCCTGCTCAAAGCTTTCTACCATGCGCACCGACAGGACTGGGGACAGATATTCCGTGCTCCAATCTTCTTCCGTGGCCGGTTTCACATCCAAACCTTCGGCAAGGGCACGGGTTTTTTCACAGCCGCGCACTTCCACGCCCTTATCGAGCATGGCCTGCACAATGGCCGCAACCATCGCCGCCGCATCCTGATGGATCAGCAGCGTTTCCATGGCATTGCACACGCCGTAGCGATGGGTCTTGGCATTGACCGCAATATCCAGCGCCATCTGCGCATCGGCTGCGGCATCAATATAGACATGGCAGATGCCATCGAGATGCTTGATGACAGGAACGCGCGCCTCGGCTGAAATACGTTCAATCAATGATTTGCCACCGCGCGGAATAATCACATCGACATAAGCATCACTTGTAATCAGCGCCCCGACCAGTGCACGGTCAGTTGAATCAACCAGCTGCACTGCATCCTGTGACAGGCCGGAATCG
>JBHHTY010000083.1:0-8178 GCA_046753565.1 Mariprofundus sp. | reverse complement strand
GTTCACAGGGGTTGATCCTGATGAAGGAGGCATTGCTTCCGATCTCAGGTAAACGTTTGCCCGTGGTCTTTCATATTGGAGCGCGCACCCTGACTTCCCAGGGGCTGTGTATTCACGCCGGCCATGATGATGTTATGGGTGTGGCCGACTGCGGTTGGGGTATGCTGTTCGGCCGCAATGCCCAGGAGGCTCAGGATCTGGCCCTGATTTGCAGGCACGCGGCTGAAGCCTCGCATACGCCCTTCTTTAACGTACAGGATGGTTTCATCACAACCCACACCATTGAAAGCGTTTTGCTTTGCGAGCCTGAAATGATGGCAGAATATGTGGGTGCCCCGCACGAGAAACTGGGTTGTATGTTTGATCCGGGTCGTCCCGTCATGACCGGGGTGGTTCAGAATCAAGATTCCTATATGAAGGGCAAGATAGCCCAGCGTTATTTTTACGACAGGCTTCCCGGGCATCTGCATGAAGCATTTGATGAGTTCTTCCGCCTCACCGGTCGTCGCTATGGCATGATAGATACCTATCGTATGGATGATGCCGAATATGCACTGGTGGGTATGGGTTCAGTGATGGATACAGCAATTGCTGCTGTTGACTGGATGCGTCGGGAGTATGGCTGGAAGGTGGGTCTGTTAAATGTGACTGCATTTCGACCCTTCCCGGCAGTGGAAATTGTCGCTGCCCTGCGTCAATGTCTTGGCTTTGCAGTCATTGAACGCCTGGATGATCCTCTGGCCAAGGACAATCCGCTAACCTGCCAGGTCAAGGCCGGCTTTGCCGATGCGATTTCGGGACAGGAAAGCTTCCCTGAAATCTCCACTATACCTCAGATCTATTCGGGGGTTTACGGACTGGGAAGCAGAGATACCCGTGTCGGAGATCTGGTTGCTGCGATTGAAAATATACGCGGTGAAGGAAAAAGGTTTTTCTCACTTGGTATCGACCATCAAACCTCACTGCCCAGAAATATTGATCCGGATGTGCGGCCTGACGGGGCATTTTCCATGCGTGGTCACTCCATTGGTGGCTATGGATCGGTGACTACCAACAAGGTGATCGCATCTCTGACGGCAAGCATCTTTGGTTTGTTTGTTCAGGCTTTTCCGAAATATGGTTCTGAGAAGAAGGGGCTTCCAACCACATACTATATGACCGCATCTCCAGAGCGGATTATGGAACATGCCGAGCTTAAATATGTCAATTTTGTCGCCCTGAACAACGTCAATGCCTTTCGCACCACCAATCCTTTGCAGGGATTGGTTCGGGGCGGAGCCATCTTTCTGCAGAGCTCATTTGAAGACGATGCCTCGGTATGGTCTCAACTTCCGTTTACAGTCCGTGAAGCTATTAAGGAACATGAGTTTCAGGTCTACTATCTGGATACCGTGCATATCGCCAGAGAAGTTGCCGTAAGTGAGGACCTGGTTATGCGCATGCAGGGAATCGTACTCCTGGGCGTCTTTTTACGTGTAGCTCCATTTGTTGCCAATAAGGGCCTTTCCGAGAATGCCCTTTTTGACGGGGTAGAGAAATCACTGGATAAATATTTTGGCCGTCGTGGCAAGAAAGTCGTGCTGGCGAATCTGGAAGCAGTTAAACAGGGATATCGTCGGGTACATCAGCTAGGCCAGGAAGTAGAAGCACAGCCAGTTTGATGAAAGAGGAATCGAATATGACCCATCATGGCGAGAGCGAAGATGCATTTGATCGTTATGCCAGTGATTACCTGGATATTGATACGTTTGTAGAGAATATTGTCACAGCCTACGAGGATGGTAGTGCTGATCAGAGTCTTCCTGCTGACCTGGGATCAGCCGTTAGCTGGATTCCGGCGGGCACTGCTTCGTACCGGGATTTTTCAACCATTGCCCCTGAAACACCTGTTCTTAATTCAGAAAATTGTGTGGGGTGTATGGAATGCGTTACTCAGTGCCCTGATACGGCCATTATTGGCAAGGTGATTCCCGAGAGCGAATTTCAGAAACTTGAAGATGAACTCAGGGATGAAGAGCAAGGCGATTTCATCAAGTCATGCTTTGCTGAAACTACCAAATATTACAAAGTACCGAAGAAAAAGGGTAATGAGGGTGGCATGTTCATGCTCGTTATTGATCCGGAGAAGTGCAAAGGCTGCGGGGAATGCGTTGAGGCTTGCGGTTCTCATGATGCCCTTGCCATGGTGGAGAAAAATGATGCATTGATGGATGGAAATCACGCCTCCACCAGGCTGTATCGGAAACTCCCGGAGACGCCGGCCGCATATATTCAGGAAAAGGTTCTGGCCGACATGATGCTGGCCGAGTCTTCTTTGCTTTATGTGGGCGGGGCAGGCTCTTGCATGGGTTGCGGCGAGGCTACGGCTATTCGTATGATGCTGGCTGCCACTTCCTTTGTGCATGGCAAAGAGAGTATGGGTATTGTGGCTGCGACAGGTTGTAACTCGGTTTTTGGCTCTACTTACCCCTACAACCCCTACAAGGTGCCATGGACAAATTCGCTCTTTGAGAATGCACCCGCTGTAGCCATGGGTGTTCGCGGTCGCTGGGATGCCATGGGTTGGCAGGACAAACGCTTATGGGTATTCGGTGGCGATGGCGCTATGCTGGATATTGGTTTTCAATCCCTGTCGCGTATGCTGATGAGCGGCATGAATATCAATGTGCTGATTTTGGATACGCAAGTATATTCCAATACCGGCGGCCAGGCCTCGACCTCCACCTTTGGCGGTCAGGATGCCAAGATGTCCGCCTTCGGGCAGGCGCAGCAAGGCAAGTCCGAAGGACGTAAGGAAATTGCCCAGATCGCCCTCATGCATCCGAACGTATATGTCGCCCAGACGACGCCTGCGCACGTCAATCATTTTTATCGCGCCATTCTGGCTGCAAACGAATACCATGGCCCCTCGGTCGTGGTTGCATATACAGCCTGCCAGCCCGAACATGGTATCGCTGATGATGCTTCCATGCGTCAGGCCAAACTGGCGGTAGACTCCCGTACCTTTCCTTTACTGGTACACGACCCACGCAAAGGTGATCGCTTGTCTGAACGATTAAATTTGCAGGGGAATCCGGCCCGGGGTAAAGACTGGTATGTCACTCCCAAAACAGGGGAAACCGTGGATTTCATTACCTTCGCGCGTAGCGAGGGCAGATTTGCCAAGCATTTTGACAAGGATGGCAACCCCTCCGAATCGCTTCTGGCCTCGCAGCAGGAGCGTCTGAATAACTGGCACCTTCTGCAGGAGTTGGCGGGTCTGCGTTAACCCGAAACAAAGGGCTGAAAAAACGTTTTCATTCTGGCGTATTGTTGGCATCGCCTCTGGCCTTTTTTTCTGCCTGAGTCTTGCGCTTGTGCTGCCGTGGCGCTGGATTTCGCCGCCGACCACTGCTTTCATTCTTCAGGAAGAATTCACCCGGTCTACGGATGTGCACTATCGCTGGGTACCCATGCAGCATATCTCTCCCCGCTTGGCGATCGCAGTTGTCGCTTCTGAAGATCAGAGGTTTCCATTTCACTATGGTTTCGACTTTGATGCTATCACGCTTGCTATTAAAGAACGACGCTCCCGTCTTCGTGGCGCCAGCACTATTTCGCAGCAGGTGGCAAAGAATCTCTTCCTTTGGAACGGGCACAGTTATGTGCGGAAGGGCATCGAAGCCTATCTGACTGTGCTGATAGAGGCCCTGTGGCCAAAGTATCGTATTCTGGAGATTTATCTGAATGTCGCTGAATTTGGGCCGGGTGTTTACGGCGCCGGCCCGGCAAGCAAACTTTTTTTCGGAAAGACGGCAATGAATTTGACCCTGGATGAGGCCACTCTCCTTGCTGCCGTATTACCGAACCCCAAACGTATGTCTGCCGCCTCTCCTTCCCGGTATGTAAGCAAACGGGCATATGAGATTCAGGATGCCGTTCGTAGTCTGGGCGGCTCACATTACCTTGACCGCCTTTAAACCTGCATAATTTCCCTTGTTCGTTTAATGTCAAAAAGACGGCTGCCGATATATCTGTTTAACTTGCCGGTTACTTGATGGTGGTCGATATGGTTATTGACTGGCCGTTATTGAGCAAATCTGGCTCGATATATGCGAGGAAAAAGGTATGCGTAGATGCGAGAATAACAGCTGTGATGTACTGCTCGAAACCTCAACTGCAATATCCGGGACTACTTGCGTTCGGTTCAATGCTGGCAGGCATTTATGCCTGCATGACAGGTCGGGTTATTACGTAGGCGCATGGGAGTCGGGTAAGCTTCTCAGAGAATCCGTAGAGCATTACGACAAGCAATCGGATTGTTACGAGGCCATTGCGAGGAATCTCTGGCGCCGGCGTTTTCAGTTTTATTGACAGAGTCACGCTTAGCCATACTCTCTCTTTACGGGGCTGAGTTTATTCGGCGATCAAAGCGATTTGTGATTGCTTGGCCTTATCCCCGGTAAAATTGGCATGAAACTTGGTCATATAACATGATTACCGGAGGGTAATATGAATCATGTCAGTATCAGACCACGCTCCACATCCAGGGAATTACAGCACAAGCCACTAACAACAAAGGTTGATTTAATCCATCAAATGCAGAGAAAGAAAGGTCTGGAGCCTTGTTTCGATGGAACATGGTGTCATCCATGCAAATACGACGACTGTATCTGGAAGGGAGAATGCAGGGCGCTGGTTTTTTACGTAGGTTGATCGAGCCAGCAGTCTAAAATGTCAAAATACTGACGATATCAATCCAGTAACTTCCGGATACTCCGGCTGAGATCATCAAACTGCATCGGCTTGGTTAATGCTATGCAGTTTTGTGTCGATGCATCCTCATTCAGCACAAATTCTCTGTCATAGCCTGTTATGAAGATGACAGGCATCTCGGGTCTCTTCTCCCGGATACGTTCGGCAACCTTCTTACCTCCCATGCGTGGCATGACCACGTCCAGGATGAGCAGAGAAATTTCCTCCTGATGGGCATTGAATATTTCCAGTGCCTCCAGGCCATCGGTAGCCCGCAGCAGCTTGTAACCCATAACCTCCAATGCTTCAGCTGATGTCTCACGGACATTTATTTCATCATCAGCAAGCAGAATCAGCTCCCCGTGACCCTCGCCCACTTCCTGCCTTTGACCTGACGCAACATGATTTTCTGCCTTCTCCAGCAAGGGGATGTAGACATGAAAGGTTGCGCCTTCACCTTCAATGCTTTCCACATCGACAAAGCCCTGATGGGTCTTGATAGACCCGAAGACCATGGATAAACCCAGTCCGGTTCCCTTGCCAACCTCCTTGGTAGTGAAAAACGGATCAAACAGAAGTTTCATCTTATCTTCAGGGATGCCACAGCCATTATCTGCAACGCTCAGATGCGCATAGTGACCAGGCTTAAAATAGGACTGGCTTTCAATCCGGATGTTATCCGCATGGAAGGATTCAAGTCGAATGGTAATGTGCGGCTCCTCCACACCATCCAGTGCATCACGGGCATTATTGATCAGGTTCATCAGCACCTGATGCAGCTGGGTAGTATCGCCCCTGATTCGCAGTGCATTCGTGCAGATGTCCTCTTGTACGCTGATATTCTCGGGTATGGATGTACGCAAGAACTTGAGTGTTTCCTTTATGAAAGGTGCCAGCGGCATCTCCTGCACATTGACCATATCCTTGCGGGAATAGGTCAAGAGCTGCTGGATCATATCGGCTGCACGAAAGGAGATAGCGTTTATACTCTCCAGATTTTTCAATACATCAGGCTTTTCCTGCACCTTGTTTTTGGCTAGGTACAGGTTTCCTGTTATGCCGGCCAGCATATTGTTGAAGTCGTGTGCGATGCCGCCTACCAGAGTGCCCAATGCCTCCATTTTTTGAGCCTGAAAAAATTTAAGCTCCATCTCTTCTACTTTGCTCAGATCGGCATGCGAGCCGACATAGTGGGTGATCAATCCGGCAGAATCCTTGATCGGAGCGACAGTCAGCATGGCCGGAAACAGGCTTCCATCTTTTTTTCTGTCAATGATTTTGCCGTGCCAAACATTTCCCTCCATCAAAGTTTCCCACATGGCCTTATAAAAGGCGGTATCCTGTTCACCGCTTTTGAGTAAACGGGGTGTCTGACCAATAGCCTCTTCGGCACTGTAGCCGGTGATTCTTGTAAACGCGTGGTTTACATACTCAATGACCCCGTTCCGATCTGAGATCATAATGGATCCGCCTGCATGGGTGACGGCATGGGAAAGTTTTCGAATGGACTCTTCGGCTAATTTGCGCTCGGTAATGTCCTGGACGGCTCCGATCATGCGGGCGGGTTTTCCCTGTCTGTAGCTGACAACTTCGGCATCGGCATGAACATAGCGTGTAGAGCCACCCGGCCTGATGATGCGAAAATCCTCTTCATAGGGATTGCCAGTTCTCAGGACGTTTTTGATGGCGGTGATTACTTCATGACGTTCTTCCGGGTGCACTGCCTGCAAAAAGGTACGGAGGTGAACCGTGCCCTGCTTTGGTTTAAGGCCGAAGATGCGATACAATTCATTCGACCAGGTCAACGCCATCGCGGCAAGATCCCAGTCCCAGGTTCCCATGTGTGCAATGCGCTGCGCTAACTCACTCCGCTCCTGACTTTCCCGCAATGCTTCTACGTGGTCCAGACGCTTGAGTGCTGTAACCAGATTGTTTGCCAGAATCTTGCCAAAACTTATTTCATCCTCGGACATTATATGTGTCTGATTGAAATAGGCCATATATTTGCCCAATAGCTGATCAGTGGAAACCAGCGGAAAGAAAGCCGCCGCCCGGATACCTTCTGCCAGAATGGTGGCGCGCAAATCTTCAGGTAAATCAGCTGTTTCGATGTCGGGCATACTTATCGGCGCGGCATCGGTTTCGTGCTGTTGCCAGGGGCAGTGACCATCCACTGCCTCACGGTAGGCATCAGAAAGCCCATGCCAGGCGGCAAAATGAACCTTGCCATCGGCGCCAAAAGACAGGATGGATGCACGTGTGCAGCCAATTACTTTTATGATGCCCTGGACGGCAAATTTATAGACATCGTTAACACTCTCAGCCTGATTCAGTAATTCCAGTGTTTCGCGCAGGGCCTGCATCCTGTCGATATGCAGTTGAGCCCTGACTTCGCCCTGCTTGCGATCCGAAATATCATGAATGATAGAAACTACAGCCTCGGAGTTGTCAAAATGTATGGATGCCGACGAAATTTCAATATCAAAGCATTTCCCGTCAGGTGTTACTGCCTTGATTTCAGCAGCTGGCACAGGCTTTTTGCTACGCAGCACCTTGCGTACACCGGCTTGTACAAGATCATGGTATCGATGATGCACGTAATCCAGTACGGATGTTTCTTTTATCTGATCCTGGTCTAAGGCCCCGAAGAGATTGTGGGCGGCAGGGTTGGCGTACAATAATTGATAATCCCGGTGTACGACGATGGCATTGGAATCAGACTCGGCCAGATTGCGGAAATTCACTCCGCCCCTGAGCAGCGCCTCTTCCGTTTGTTTTCGTGCGGTGCAATCACGCAATATCGCTGTTATATGCCAGCCGTATTCTGTTTTGTTCGAGGACAGGGATAACTCTACAGGCAGTGTTGTGCGGTCTTTTCTGAGGGCGTTTACCTCGACTGTTTTACCGGAGAGGTGGGCCTTGCCGGTGTTGATAAGATGATCAAACCCTGTCGTGTGGCGTTGCCGGTCATCAGCGGGGATCAGGATGGTCAGAGGTTGGCCGACAGCTTCGCTGACGCTGTGACCGAACATCTGCTCGGCAGCCGGATTCCACTGTGTAATCAGCCCTGTTTCATCACTACACACAATGGCATCAAGGCTGGAATGAAAAATCAGCTCATAAGGAGAATGATTGCCCGGACTCATGTCTTAATCTTTCCGGCGCCCGGCTTCACCCGGAAAGGCTAGGAAATATTTAGGCATTGTTCATATTTGCTCCCTATTCAGGGCATACTGTAGAGTGTCAGGCTATCCTTGACCAGCACAAGCAAATTCAGCACCGTCATAAAACCACAAAAATAACCGATCAAGACCGTCAGGTTTTCACCGATAATTATATCTGCAGCTGGCATGGAATATGCTGTTGTCAGATACAAGGTATTCAGGATGAAACGATGGCTAAAACGATGAGAAAAGCAGCTTGCAAAATGTTCCTTCGGCACCC
>JBHHTY010000082.1:0-8212 GCA_046753565.1 Mariprofundus sp. | reverse complement strand
CGGATCACCGCCCATACCGATACAGGTGGACTCGCCCAGGCCTGTTTGCGTTAACTGTTCAACAGCCTCATAGGTCAGTGTACCGGAACGGGAAATCACACCAACCCGACCAGGCTGGTGAATATGCCCTGGCATAATACCGATTTTCGCCTCTCCCGGCGTAATGATGCCGGGACAGTTCGGGCCGATCAGGGTACAATCGATATCCACGATTTCTTTTTTCACGCGCAACATGTCCTGCACCGGAATCCCCTCGGTGATACAGGCAATCAGTTTGATGCCGGCCTGTGCAGCTTCAACAATGGCATCCGCAGCAAAACGCGGCGGCACAAAAATCACCGTGGCTTCTGCCCCTGCCTGAGTGACTGCATCGGAAACTGTATTGAAAACAGGATGTTTCAGATGGGTTTGGCCGCCTTTTCCAGGTGTCACGCCGCCAACGAAACAGGTGCCATAGGCAATCATCTGTCCGGAATGAAATGTTCCCTGTTTACCTGTAAATCCCTGACAAATCACACGTGTGCTTCGATCCAGAAGAACGCTCATCTCGTACCTCCATGTGATTCGGGGTATCCATACCCCTCACCATGATGGCGAGCTTCGCTCGTCCAAACGACAATCCTGCCCTTTTGTGCTCTACCCTGCGGGCGGCCTTTCAACCGTGAGGCTTCATCATATAAAAAACCTATCGCGCATCGGGACAACGATGCTTGCTCCTGAAAAGTTGTCATCGCACCGCCTCCTGCGCTGCAGCAACAGCAAATTCTGCTGCCTGATCCAGATCATCAGCCCAGCGCACATCCAGCCCCACATCTTTCACGATTTTTCTACCCTCTTCCTGATTGGTACCCACCAGTCGCATCACGACAGGCACACGCATCGGATACGTTTTGATGGCTTCGAGCAATCCGTTGGCAATGATATCGCAGCGCACAATACCCCCGAAAATATTGACCAGCACAGCTTTTACATGTGCATCACTGAACAGTAGCCTGAATGCCTCACTCACTGCTACGACCGTCACACCACCGCCGACATCGAGGAAATTGGCCGGCTTATCGCCCTTGAGCTGGATAATATCCATTGTTGCCATCGCCAGACCGGCGCCATTGACCATACAACCGATATTGCCGTCCAGTTCGATATAATTCAGGCCGAATTCCGAGGCTTCAATTTCGCGAGGGTTCTCTTCATCCGGATCACGCAATTCGACAATTCCCGGCTGGCGATAGATGGCATTGTCATCCACGACAAACTTGGCATCCAGCGCCATGAGTTGTCCTTCTGTTGTAAGGATCAGCGGATTTAATTCCAGCAATGCGCCGTCCTTTTCTCTAAACATGCTAAACAGATTACCGACCAGCTGGTGAAATTCCGTCAGTTGCGTATCAGGCAGGCCGAGAAATTCCGCCATTCCGTTACTTTCCTGCGCACTGACCGCATCTCCTGCAACCGGCATGGTCATAATCTGCTCCGGCCTTTCTGCCGCAACCTGTTCAATATCCATACCCCCGGCCGGACTGACGACAAATGAAATACACTCCCGCTCCCGATCCACCAACAGGCTCAAATAAAATTCACGATCAATTTTCAGGCCTTGTTCAACATAAAGCCTGTTCACCTGTTTGCCTGCTTCACCCGTCTGTTTGGTGACCAGAATCGAACCCAGCAAATCTTCTGCGGAGGCTTTCACCTCGGCCTGTGAATAACAAACCCGCACCCCGCCGGCTTTACCGCGGCCGCCGGCATGAATCTGCGCTTTCACCACCCACACTGAACCCCCCAGTGATACGGCAGCACCCGCAGCTTCTTCCACTGAAAAAGCCACATGCCCTCGTGGAACCGGCACGCCGAATGAGGCCATGATCGCCTTGGCCTGATACTCATGAATATTCATCTATTCTCCCCGACTCCCATATGAATCACAGCCACGCTCAAAAATGGTTAAACGCATCCACGGTTTCCACCAGTTCCTTCACTGCCAGCATGGACTGATGCAGGGCATTGGCCTCTTCCCGGGTCAAATCCAGCTCCATGATCGCCTCGACACCGTCCCGCCCCAGCTTGCAGGGTACGCCCATATAATAACCATTCACGCCATACTCGCCATCAAGATAGGCGGCACACGGCAGAATGCGTTTCTTGTCCCTGATAATGGCTTCCGCCATTTGTACCACGGAAGCGCCGGGTGCATAAAATGCCGAACCGGTTTTCAGTAACTGGACAATTTCGGCCCCGCCCTGAGCCGTTCGTTGGCAAATCGACGCCACCCGTTCCGGTTCCATCAGTTCAGTTATCGGTATCCCGGCCACGGTCGAATAACGCGGCACCGGAACCATGGTGTCACCATGCCCGCCCAATACACATGCCGCCACATTTTCAATCGACACATGCAACTCTTCAGCAATAAATGCCCGCATACGGGCTGAATCCAGCACGCCGGCCATGCCAATCACCCGCTGTTTGGGAAAACCGGACACTTTCATGGCGGTATATACCATCGCATCCAGCGGGTTGGTCACCACCAGAATAATACAATCGGGCGAATATTTGACGATATTACGTGTCACTTCAGAAACAATTTTCACATTGATATTGAGCAGGTCATCGCGACTCATGCCGGGCTTGCGTGCAATACCGGCGGTAATAATCACCAGATCGGAATCTGCGGTATCGGCATAATCCTGTGTGCCCCGCACCGCAGCATCGAAGCCCTGAATCGGGGAAGACTCGAACATATCCAGCGCTTTACCCTGTGGCACGCCCTCCATCACATCGATCATGACAATATCCGCCAACTCTCTCTGGGCGGCCAGAAATGCAGCCGTGGCACCGACATTCCCTGCCCCGACCACGGTCACCTTCTTACGATGAAATGCTGATTTGCTGATGTCTGTAGTTTCTGACCAACGCATAGCCCAACCTCCTGAAAACCACTACCGGATTTTGTTGAAATCATGCCCGTCATGCTGGTGCTAGTCCAATGAATTCCGAGACACACAACACCAATACGCTTGCGCGGGAAAATACGCAACGTAGCATCAAGCCCCATGAAAAATCACAGCCTTCAAATCCCATCATGAACACAGTACAGGCACTGCCCGGTGCATTCCCCCTGCATGAAGATCGCGAGTTTCTGTCAGAAAGTGAATGGGTGATCCTGAAGCTGCTCTGTAAACCTGTTGTTTCCATTGCAGAAGAAAATGCGCAAGAACTCTCCAGCGCCTCTGGCAACCAGATTTCCGAACAGCGCTGCGATGAACTGATTCGCATTGTGCGCATTTCGCAATTACAGGGCCTCGGCAGCTGGATTGCACGTCTGCTTGCCGAGGCCGGCTTCAGCGATAGTGACCTGCGCATCAAGAGTGCCGAATTCATTACAGACCGCATCAATCAGAAAGCAGGATACAACATCTGCAATGAAGCCACCACGCGGGCGCTGCATGCATTACAGCTACAGTGGAAGGGTGCAGAGTCGAATAAACCAACAAACGGAAGATGACGACATGAGTGAAAGAATTCTGGTCACCGGCGGTGCCGGATATATAGGTTCCAATATCGCAGCGGCATTGCTGAAACGCCCCGGCACAGATGTGCTGGTGGTGGATGATTTTTCATCCGGTGACTGGCGCAATCTGATTCATGTGGATTGCGAAGTGCGCGCTGCGGATTGTGATGATCCGGTACTGCTTGAGGAAATCGCCGATGGTAAATTTTCCGCTGTTTTTCACGAAGCTGCCATTACAGACACGACCATTATGGACCAGCGCCTGATGGTCGAGGTCAACACCAATGCCTTTGCCGATATGCTGGAAGCCTGTCATATATCCGGCACGCGCATGGTCTATGCCTCCTCAGCCGGCACCTATGGTAATTCTCCTGCTCCCAATACGGTGGGTTCGGGCGAAGAGCCTGAAAACATCTACGGCTTTTCAAAACTGGCCATGGATCGCCTTGCCAGCCGCCGCTACGAAACACAGAGCGCACCCATGATCGGGCTGCGCTATTTCAATGTGTACGGACCGGGTGAAACCCATAAAAACGAAAAAACCGGCAACAAAACCGCCTCGATGATTCTGCAGCTGTATGAACAGGTCAAAGCAGGTAATCAGCCCCGTTTGTTCAAATACGGGGAGCAAATGCGGGATTTTGTGTATATCCGTGATGTTGTTGATGCCAATCTGGCCGCACTGGATGCGCCGCGATCCGGTGTCTGCAATGTTGGCTCCGGACTGGCCCGTTCCTTCAATGATATTGTGCAGATTCTTTCCAAAGAACTGGAAAGCGATTTTGATATTGAATACTTCGACAACCCGTTCTCATTTTACCAGAACCACACCGAAGCGGATCTGTCCCACACTGCTGATTTGCTGAACTGGCAACCCGGATGGACACTGGAAAAGGGCATGCAGGATTACATCGCATTGCTGGAAAAAGGGCATCGCGGCCCAGCGGAGACAGCCTGATGCGTTATCCTCTCCTGTGTTCCACCCTGTTGGCCCTGCTGCTGGCCGGTTGCCTGACTGTGCCTGTCCATCAGGGTAACCGCCTCGATGCCAGTGAGATATACCTGATTCAGGAAGGTGATTCAAAATTCAGCATCGAACAGAAACTCGGCAGCCCTGTGCTGACCAGTGTTCTGCATCCGAATCGCGTCACCTACTATGAAGAATTTGAAGATGAAGATAGCGGTGAAATGCAAAAGCGTGGTGTAGAAATCACCTATGACGATGCGCAGCGTGCCATAAAAATCCGCCGTTTCGGTTTTGATGAAGAGAAGCCTGAAAAGTCGGGATGGTTCCGGTAAGCATGACAGGTACGGAAAATGAAACCATCCTGTGCATAGCGAATTTCGCCGCAACATGAGCATGCGCACCTACACACAAACCGGCATTCGTTTACCCGGCACATGGAAAACATTTCTGGTCATGCTGCCGGTATTATTCGCATTAGGCTGTTCCCATGCGATCAACCCGGCCCTGAATCAACAATCAGGACAGGAAACCGTCGGATCCGACCGGATGGATGGCCAGGGTACAGCAGCACCGGCAGATCCGCTGCTTGCAGATCTGCAGAAAGATGACATTGCCCTGGCTAAAAAAATGGCCAGACAACGATATCTGCACAGCTGGGAAACCATTGCGCAGCGTTCACGCTTTGTGCGTGGCAGACTGCTGGATACGCTGAACAACATGCATGCACCGCTTTCATTGCAAGCCGTTCCGATTGTCGAATCATCCTACAATCCGTATGCCATTTCCCATTCGGGAGCCGTCGGCCTCTGGCAGTTGATGCCTGCCACTGCACGCGGGCTAGGGGTTCACACCAACAAAAAATTCGATGGCAGAAGAGAAGTCAACGCTTCAACAGCAGCCGCCATCGCTTACCTGCAACAGCTGCATCAGCGTTTTGACAGCTGGCCACTGGCTTTTGCCGCTTACAATATCGGCCCGAATGCGCTGGCCCGGCAATTGAAAGAACATGCATGGAACCCTGCAGATGGCCTGAACAGTCTGCCTACCCCGGAAGCAAACCGCGCCTATGTTCAGCATATCATTGGGATGGCAGCCCTGATTCGGGAGCATGTGTTTGATTTTCCGGAACCTTTCAAAACACAGAAACTGGCACTGACTGCCCCCGTTGATGTCAGCAGGCTCGCTGCAATCAGCGGTATGGAAGAAGAAGAAATGTTCCGTTTCAACCCGTTCCTGAATCAGTCCCAGTATCTGAAAACAGATATCACCATCCATGTGCCGGAAAACCGCCACGAGATATTGCTGGGTAATGTATCCAGTGCCGCCCCTCAGTTTGTCCAAAAAACCGTGGCTAAAGGTGATACCCTGTGGAGCATTGCCCACATCCACCATACCAGTGTTGCCAGCCTGAAAAGCCTGAATCCGGAAGTTGGAAAATATTTACATATCGGGCAAAAGCTCAAGGTGCCAGCCGGTCACGTTGCCAGCGCCGGTGCCAGCACCAATCCGCTGCTGAAAAACCGTCGCATTCGTTACCGGGTGCGTTCCGGCGATTCATTATGGCGCATCGCCCATCGCTTTGGAACCACGCCCGCAGCCATTGCCCGTTCCAATAAAATTTCGAGGAACAGCACCATTCATGTCGGAGATATGCTATGGATCGATGCAAAGGTGCGTCCAAGCTGATACGCCACCGCTTTTCCGGACTGATATTCCTGATCCTGCTGACTTCCTGTTCCGCCCCGGAGTCGAATACAGATCACGCAACCAGTACAAATGCTGTTGCGGATACCATTGCCGATATTCCCGCCCGGGGAGACAGACTCGTTGATGCCAGTATCGGAGATGCCAGCAACCTGATTCCGATGATTGCCGGCGATGCATCCAGCCATGCCATTGCCGGGCAGTTGTATCTGTCATTGCTGAAATATGATAAAAACCTGGATCTGACCGGTCAACTGGCCGAATCGTGGGAAGTCGCTGAAGACAACAAAACCATTATCTTTCACCTCCGCCCCGATCTATCGTGGACAGATGGCAAACCCTTCACATCGAGCGATTGCGCTTTCACCCTGCAACTGATGCAGGATGAGCATACCCAGAGCGCCTACAAGGCAGATTACACTCTGGTTTCCGGTTTTGAAGCGCCCGATCCGCGCACCTTTATTGTCCACTACAGCGAACCCTTTTCGCCTGCTCTTGCCTCGTGGTCTTCACTGGCCATTTTACCCAAACATGTCTTTGAACATGTGGACATCATGAACACCGAATTGTCGCGTACACCCAAAGCCACCATCGGCCCCTATCGTCTGGCCGACTGGCAGTCACAGCAATCCATTCTGATGAAAGCCAATCCGGATTATTTTGATGGCCCGGTCTGGATCAGTGAACGATTGACCCGTATTATTCCGGATCGGGCCACCCAGTTTCTGGAGCTCTCGGCCGGAAGACTGGATTCCGTGGGTCTGACCCCGGTTCAGTATCAACGCCTGTTCGATACCAAGCCCCTGCTGAAAACGCAGTACAATCGCTACAAATATCTCGATTTTGTGTATACCTATCTCGGTTTCAATCTGAAACGCAAACCGTTTGATGATATTCGTGTGCGCGAAGCCATCGCCCATGCCATTAACCGGCAGGAAATCCTGGACGGTGTGCAACTCGGACTGGGTGAAACCATCGCCAGTCCGTACAAACCGGGCACATTCTGGGTCAATCAGAAACTCAAACCACGCCCTTATGATCCTGACAAGGCCAGATCCCTGCTTGCCGAAGCCGGCTGGCGTGATTCCGATGGCGACGGCATTTTCGATAAAGACGGCGTGCCGCTGTCTTTCACCATTTTGACCAACAACGGTAACAAACAGCGTGCCGATGCCGCCACCATCATGCAACACCGGCTCAAGAAAATCGGCATTGAAGTCAAAATCCGGCTGGTGGAATGGTCCGCCTTCATCGAAAATTTCATCAACAAACGACAATTCGATGCGGTCATTCTCGGCTGGTCACTGTCGCCGGATCCGGATCAGTTCACCATCTGGCACTCATCCCAAACCGGCCCTCGCCAGTTCAATTTTCTTTCCTACAGCAATGCAAAGGTCGATGCCGCACTGGAAATCGCCCGGCGCACATTTGACCGGCAAAAACGAAAAACCCAGTACGATATCATGCAGGAAGAAATCTATAAGGACGTGCCCATGGTCTTCCTGTTTGCGCCCTATTCCCTGCCCGTCATGCACAAACGCATCCATGGCATAAAACCGGCACCGGCCGGTATCGGATACAACAGTGAACACTGGTATGTGCCGGTAGCACTGCAAAAATACCGGCAGACTTCCATCACACCCTGACTTGTGAATACACTTAAAGCGGGACTACGATCGCAGTCCCAGTGATTTGGCCACAGCCCGATGCACCAACACGCCACCCAGGATATTGATGCCTCTTGATAGTGCTGCATTCAAATGTACCGCTTTATCCAAGCCGTGATTTGCAATCAACCGGATATAGGGCAAATTGGCATCGCTCAGCACCAGCGTACTCGTTAACGGTACCGCACCCGGCAAATTGGGTAGACAGCAGTGAATCACACCTTCTTCCACATACAACGGCTCATCATAGCTGGTGACCCGGCTGGTTTCGCTGATTCCACCCTGATCAATGGCCACATCAATAAACACGCTGCCATCCTGCATCTTCCGGAAATCATCACGCCTGAGCAAACGCGGCGCATGCTG
>JBHHTY010000081.1:0-8214 GCA_046753565.1 Mariprofundus sp. | reverse complement strand
GAACAATCGCAATTGGCGACCGGCGACCGGCTGCCCGATCCGGTGCACCACATGGCTCAACCCGGCATCAGCCAGATCTGCCAGAACACGATCGCAATCTGCGCGACGCACCTGAATCACAGCACCGAGTTCTTCGCTGAACAGCACCGACAATGTTTCCCCACCCAGATGATCCAGGCAGATATCCAACCCCGTGCGTGCTGCAAATGCCATCTCGGCAATACAGGCAAACAGACCACCATCGGACCGATCATGGTATGCCAGCAACAGCCCATTGCGATTCAGCCGTTGCACTGCTGCAAAAAAGGCCTTGAGCAAAACCGGATCATTCACATCCGCCACGCCTTCACCGGTCACGCCATACACCTGCGCCAAAGCGGAACAGCCAAGCCGGTTCTTTCCCTCGCCCATATCAATCAGAATCAGATCGGTATCGCCTTGATCCAGCCTGAGTTCAGGCGTCAGTGTTTTACGCACATCATCCACCGGCGCAAAGGCAGAAACGATCAGGGAAAGCGGTGAAGTCATTTCCCGCTGTTCGTTTTCCCCGCCATCACGATGCACCTGCCACACAGATTTCATCGACAGCGAATCCTTGCCAACCGGAATGGAAATGCCGAGTTGCGGACACAGCTCCATACCCACGGCTTTCACGGTATCATAAAGGCGCGCATCCTCACCCGGATGTCCGCAAGCCGCCATCCAGTTGGCGGAAAGTTTCACATCACCGATTTTCTCAATCGGGGCTGCAGCAATATTGGTCAACGCCTCGGCAACGGCCATACGTCCGGAAGCTTCTGCATCAAGAACTGCAACCGGTGTACGTTCACCCATGCACATGGCTTCACCTGTATAGCCATCGTAATCACTTGCTGTCACAGCCACATCTGCCACCGGAACCTGCCAACGTCCCACCATCTGATCGCGTGTCACCAGCCCTGTAATCGAACGATCGCCGATAGTGATCAGAAATTCCTTACTGGCCACAGCCGGCAGCTTCAAAACACGCTCCGCCGCTTCCTGCAAATCAATAGATGCCAGATCCAGCATCTCGCCAGCCGTTTCTTTCCGGCATACATTGCGGATCATTTTCGGGGGTTTTCCGAGCAATGTACTCAGTGGAAGATTAACCGGCTGATTACCAAATTCAGGATCATTGACCACCAGATCCCGTTTTTCTGTCGCCCCACCGAGTACAGCAAACAAACAGCGTTCCCGTTCGCAAATCTCACTGAACAGCTGCCGTGATTCCGGCGCAATGGCCAGCATATAGCGTTCCTGCGCCTCATTGCACCATATCTGCATCGGGCTCATACCCGGTTCCATATTATGCACCGCGCGCAAATCCACCCAACCGCCACGGCCTGCATCATCAATCAGTTCCGGCACCGCATTGGACAACCCCCCGGCACCGATATCATGGATAAACAGAATCGGGTTTTCATCGCCCATCTGCCAGCAGCGGTCAAGCACTTCCTGACAACGCCGTTCCATTTCCGGGTTGCCGCGCTGCACCGAATCAAAATCCAGCGATTCGACATTGGCGCCTGTATCCATACTCGACGCCGCGCCGCCACCCAGACCGATCAACATGGCAGGCCCGCCCAGCTGAATAATCAGGCTGCCTTCGGGTACCTCTTTTTTATACACATGCCGCGCATCAATATTGCCAACGCCTCCGGCAATCATAATCGGCTTGTGATAACCACGCAGTTCCTCGCCCGCCTGTTGTTCATAGGTGCGGAAATAGCCAGCCAGATTCGGGCGCCCGAATTCATTGTTAAAGGCCGCTGCACCAATCGGCCCTTCGATCATAATATCAAGCGCTGACACAATGCGTTCGGGCTTGCCGTAATCGACTTCCCATGGCTGCTCAAAATCCGGTATACGCAGATTGGAAACCGAAAATCCACACAGACCCGCCTTGGGTTTGGAGCCAATCCCTGTTGCCCCCTCATCCCGGATTTCACCGCCAGAACCGGTAGCTGCACCGGCAAAAGGAGAAATCGCTGTTGGATGATTGTGTGTCTCCACCTTCATCAGAATATGGGTGTCATTCTCATGAGAACGATACTGCCGGCTTGTATCTGGATAAAAACGCCGGGACTTACCCCCTTCAATGACAGATGAATTATCACTGTAGGCGACCAGCGTGCCCTCCGGATTCAACTGGTGTGTATTGCGAATCATGGAGAACAGCGAGCGATCCTGCTTCTCACCATCAATGATCCATCTGGAATTAAAAATCTTGTGCCGGCAATGCTCTGAATTAGCCTGGGCGAACATCATCAGCTCGGCATCGGATGGATTCCGGTTCAGCTGTGTGAAATTTTCCAGCAAATAATCAATCTCATCCTCGGCCAGTGCCAACCCCATCTCACAATTGGCAGCCACCAGCGCATCACGCCCGCCGGACAGAATATCAATCATGGTCAACGGCTGCGGCGCATGATGAGCAAACAACCGGCCAAGCTCGCTCGCATTGGACAACACCGTTTCGGTCATACGGTCGTGCAGCAATGCAGATACCGACGCATGCTGCTCATGTGTGATACCGGAAATAGCGTAAGCGATACCACGTTCAAGCCTGATCAGATCGGATAATCCGCACAGGCCGGCAATGTCTGTCGCCTTGGATGACCAGGGGCTGATGGTTCCAATGCGCGGCACAACCAGAAACAGGTCATCGGATTGCTGTTCTGTAAACACATCAGGCGCATGTCCCAGCAAGCAGGCAAGCTGCTCCGTATCCGATTGCGCCCATGGCAACCCCACCTCGGCGATATGAATGTAATGAGCACTGATATCAGCAGCCATGATTCCCTGCCGGCACATGGCATCGGCAAGTTTGTCACGACGAAAATCTGATAATACCGGCTGGCCTTTCAGGGTCAGAATTCGGGAGGGGTCAAATTGCATGGTCATGCTCGCATCCTAAGAACTCACGAGCGGAAACCAAGCATCAATCATTGTATGAAATGGTCAAAGCGTTGGCAGTTTAATTTCCTTGTACCTGCTGACCGGAAAAGTACAGATCGGACATTTTTCTTCTGGCAATGCTGTCAATGTCGAGCCGCAGTTCTGGCAGACAAAATAACGCACTGTTGTTGAACGGAAACGCTCGACCAGTATACCAAAAAATACCCCGGTACCAGACTGGATATCCTTGATCAATTCGCGGTGCTGCTGCTCGGCCTTCCATGAATAGGTGATATATTTGATGGCTTTGCTGTGTTTCTCACCCTGAATACGCGCCAGATATTTGGGATAATTGACATCAATCTCGGAAAGCTCGACATCGGTGGCATACTTGAGGTTTTCCTTTGTACTACCCACCTGGATGTCATGATCAATATCTTCAACCTGCACGCCAAGCTTGGACAGAATCTCGCTGAAACGCTTGGCATGCGTCAGTTCCGAATCAGACATCGCTGCAAACAAATGTGCGATGTTGGCATAATCTTCTTTCAACGCCTGCTTTTTGTAGGCCTCGTAACGTTTGTGGGATTCCACTTCGCCATGATAGAGCATGGTAAGGACATCAATGGTTTCACGGTATGATGCCTGTGGATCTTCGAACGACCACAACGGTCGGGGAATGGCCAGCGCTGCCAGACCCGTACCGACCCAGGTCAAAAAACGCCTGCGCGAACCATTAACCGCCTCAGCGGCCAGTGAAATGGAATGTTTGGCAGCATGTTTCATTTATCAGTCCGTGCATCCTCTTCACTTTGAAGCAAAGGTGCAGTGTAGCATAAATGAAAATAAAAAGGGAGGCCGTAGCCTCCCTGAGTTCGATCCAACGGATCCTGTTAGAAACGGCGCTCGCGAATACGAGCTGCCTTACCGCGCAGTTCGCGCAGATAGTAAAGCTTGGCTCGACGCACACGGCCATGACGCACCACTTTGATACTTTCCAGCATTGGCGAATGCAGTGGGAATACGCGTTCCACACCAACATTGCTGGAAATTTTGCGCACGGTGAAACTGCTTGATATTCCCTTGTTATGACGGGCAATCACGATCCCCTCATAGGCCTGCAGGCGCTCGGTCTTGACCACACCCTTCTTGCTATCCTTGAAATCGATAATACGAACATTCACGCGAACCGTATCACCTTCGCGAAATGACGGGATATCGTCACGTAACTGATCCTTGGTTACATCATCCAGTGCACGCATTGTCTTGCCTCCGAAACTCACTTCATCAGGTTTTATTTCACTTTCCCCAGACGATCCAGATAAATCGCCAAGGCAGCCCTGACAGAAAGGTGGCGCACTTTACCGATACCTTCGATGGGTGACAACCATCCATTTTCTTTCGGCATGTTTTTCATATCCAGCCCCCAGCCAGTGCCGAACACAATCAAATGTTTTCCTTTTATTTCCGGCAGCTTGCATGGGTCTGTGCATTTTTGTACAGGAGGGGAGGCCGAAGTATACCAGAGCTGATAATCATGTTTTTGCAGTATTTCCTGCATGGAATACACACAACGGATCCCCTGCAACACCTTTCGACGCGCCGGATTTCTTTCACCACCGGGACCCTGCAAATAATAATCAGTCATATCATGAATCAGCGCATGCATGCCCGCTGCCGGGTGCACCAGATACACCGGCCCAATACCATAAAAGGCACAGGTTCGGGCAAAATCATGCACATCAATGGAAGTGATTGCAGTACTGCCCGTCTCGCCATGGCGATTCAAAACAGGGTAATGCACCAGTGCAACAGCAATTTCAGACATCTGCATATTCCCCTCACCGCCAGTGATCAGGCATAAAGAACTCCTGAGCACACAGCTTACGTAAAGCCTGCAACGAAACCAGTATGATTATTGTAATACATGCAAATTCCATCCCTGAAGATTATGATCCGCCCGACTGATCATGAGGGCATGATGGCTGAAATTGGAAAACTGAATATATTAAGAGTGAGCAAGATGCTGGATTTTGGCGCATATCTCGATGGTGGTGAATCGGGTGAAATCCTTTTGCCGGTTCGCTATGTGCCTGTTCCATGCCATACCGACGATGAACTGGAAGTGTTCATCTATCGTGATTCCGAAGACCGCTTGATTGCCACCACCGAAAAGCCCTATGCCATGGTCGGCGAGTTTGCCCTGCTGAAGGTGGTGGATGTCACCCCCATGGGCGCATTTCTGGACTGGGGGCTGCCGAAAGATCTGCTGGTTCCGTTCGCCGAGCAAAAACCGCGCATGGAAGAAGGAAAACCCTATGTGGTTCGCATTTATATTGATGAAGACAGCGATCGCATCGTCGCTTCTGCCCGCCTGGATGACTTTCTGCACAGCGAATCTGAAAATGAATTTTCAGTCGGCGAAAAGGTGACCATGTTTGTCGCCAATAAAAGCGAGCTCGGATATCAGGTCATTATCAGCAATACCCACTGGGGGCTTCTGCACCACAATGAAGTGGCACGCCCACTGCGTCGGGGGCAACAACTCCCCGGTTTTATCAAAAATATCCGTGAAGATGGCCGCATCGATCTTTGCCTGCATCTGAAAGCACGCGACAAGACCGATGATATTGCTCAGCTTATCCTGCATGCGTTAAAAACACATCACGGCTTTATTCCCCTCACCGACAAAAGCTCTCCGGATGAAATCAGGCAACGCTTTACGATCAGTAAAGCCATGTATAAAAAAGCGGTGGGTGCCCTGTACAAGCAGAAACAGATTGCCATTGAGCCCGATGGTATTCGCCTGATCAGGCATACGTCGCCTCACTCCTAAAAATAAAGGCTCCGGAAAAATCCGGAGCCTTTATTTTTACACTTCATCAAGAGAAGTAAACTTTCGCCCGGAGTGAATCAGGAGGGAGGGGAGGGAAGACCACTCCGGACAACGCGAATCATAATGATGGCGAATGAGAAAGGCGTGAACCAACCATGAAAACATCTTCATGCTGATTCCTTCCGGTTGGCATGTCAGACATCGGCTTCGCTCATGGCAGCATCCCGCGTCAATACAGGCGAAAATTCAAACGGCTCCACCGTATCGTCCAGTTTTTCCCGGTCAGCATGAATAACCTTTCGGCGCTTGAGCTGACACAGGGCGGACATCTTCCTGTGAACCTTTCTCCGAATCAGAATATACATCCATACAATTGCCACCGCTGCCAAAAATATAAACGGGTTCTGGGCTACCGCCACTTCAATCAGACCACCAAAAAAGTCCGGAAGAATATAATCCAGAACATCCGCAAGATGACCCGCAAGACCACTGCGTTCCAGATACTCAGGCGGGGAAACCCAGTAACCAAAAGCTCTCCAGAGTGTATAACAGATCATCAAGACCATGATGTCATACAGTAGCTTTCTGATGAAAATATAACGCCGTATTCTGCTCTTGTTTTGTTCCCATTCGCTATCACTGGCAGGCTTCACATCAACCGCTCTGGTTCTGACGGAAAGGTCCTCATGGATTTCATCCTGAACAATTTTAAAATGATCCGGGATCAGGCAAGGGGCATAATTAGCTGTGCGATGCTCCATTCTGTTGATCACACTGTCATAGATTCTAATGCGTCCATCCCTGAATCTGAGCCGGCCTGTTTTTCTCTCACCCAAAAGAACATCGAGGACTTTTCTGAACCGGCTCCGGTCACTTTTCACCCGGCATAACGATTCAATCTCCCGGGGATGGTAACGATACAGTATGGCAGCCCCATCCCTCGAGTTATACATACGCCCATGCACATGGGCATCATTCCTTGCCTGTTGAACAGCATCACCCTCAAAACACAGTCCATGTACCTGAGCTTTTCCCATCATCCAGTACAAAGGTACACTTGCCAGACCCGAACGGTTGTATCCGCCCCCCACATTGGAATGCATCCCGGCGAACCAAACCTGCTCGACGGTTCTTTCACCCTTTCCGGAACTACCCCCATCTTCAGGAATATTCTCGTTCCAGACAAAGGGCCAGAAGGCTGTGCGCTCATCATCCAGAGCCAGAGCCTGATATGCATGTATTTGATTCCGGGTTAACCTGTAGTTATAAAAGCTGTGGGGGGAAATAAAATTCGCCACCTTCTCAAAGATCATAAATCCAAGCCGCAATACCAGAGAAACAGGTGAGACCACATCTGTTCTTTTCGGGAACCCCAGCGCCACCACGGTATCCCATATACCTGTAAAATGGATATCAATCGCACCATGAGAGCCGTCAGCCTCTTTCAAATCAGCCGGACTCTTCGGCAAATGCTGCCCTGTCAGAAATTTAATCAGCCTGTGCCATCGCTTGTTTCTAATGCCTTCCCACCGGTATGCATCAAATGCTTCCTCGACCTTGTCATCAAGATCCTTATTGGAAATGTTTTTTCCCTTGAGCAGACCACAGGCATAAACAAAACCATTAAATGCACGAATCGTGGAGGCGCCCCGACTGAAGCCGAACAGATAAACCCTGTCGCCATGTTCATAGTTTCTGGCCAGAAATTTATAGAGATCCTTTACATTTTGACCAAAACCGAAACCCAGCCCGCCTGAAAGAGCTCGAAGATATTTGTTTTTATTGGTGCCAACACCATTATCGTAGAAAATGATTTGTTCAGTCACACCGAAACGGTTTCGATCTTCCTCACTCAGGTTTTTCTCGACTGCCTTGTAGACTTTATACACATTGGAATCGGGCGTATAGCCACCCTTGTTGCCTGTGCCATCGGCACATAAAATGATATTTTTAGGCATCATCCCCCCCCCCCCTGCGATATCAATATGGAGCCCGATTGAAAGCATATTTCCGGCCAGCCTGATATCCCTGATCCATCCCTTGCCATTGAGTATAGCAATAAACCGGGAGATGCGCTTGATACAATTCGTTTTCGCCAGCGTGGCCCCTTACCTGATCAGTTCATCCACCATATCAACCACTCCGGAAGCAGCCTGCTGATTTCCCAACAGGGAACGCAGCCTACTGCATTCGTTCCGCTGCTGCCCGGCAGCAGCTTCATTGCGCAATAAAGGCAGGAGTTCTGCGACTATATGTTCCAGCTTACATGCTTCCTGAATCAGCTCAGGCATCACCGGCCGATCCCCCAGAATTATGTTGGCCAGCCCGGCACAACGAATTTTCACCAGCCTTCTGGCCAGAAAAACCATGAGCCGGGAAGCCTTGTAAATCAAAACAGTCGGCGTATTCCACAAAGCCAGCTCCAGCGTGGCTGTGCCGGAAACCGCAACCGCCGCATC
>JBHHTY010000080.1:0-8258 GCA_046753565.1 Mariprofundus sp. | reverse complement strand
CGTTCCATGAACTGCCTGAAGTCCGATGATGTTTTCCGGGTCGGCGATTTGGTTCAGCGCAGTGAGCAGGCTATGTTGCGCACACCGAACTTTGGTCGCAAGTCCTTGAACGAGATCAAGGAAGTGCTTGAAAACATGGGGCTGGAACTTGGCATGGAACTACCAAACTGGCCGCCGCAGGATACTGCGGATGCCCCGCTTGAAACTGATGAATAGAAGAGGTTAGAGATGAGACATCGTAAACATCATGGTTCTCTGGGACTGGTTAGCGGTCACCGTCGCGCGCTGATGGCCAATCTCGCCACAGCATTGTTGACACATGGGCGTATTGAAACTACAGAGCCGAAGGCTCGTGCCCTGCGCCCTTACGTTGAAAAGCTGATTACATTGGGTAAACGCGGTGATTTGCACGCCCGTCGTCAGGCACTGGCCAAACTGCGCCATCGTCCGATTGTCGATCTTCTTTTCGGTGATATTGCAACTGCATGCGCTGATCGTGCCGGCGGTTATACCCGCATCATCAAAACCGGTTTCCGTGCCGGCGATGCTGCCTCAATGGCTGTTATTGAGCTGATTGATGAAGTAAATACTCAAGAAGACGTTGCTGCTGAAGCATAATATGATTAGCCAGAAACTTTAAAAGGCTCCGCACCGCGGAGCCTTTTTTTTGCCACAGCTAACAAATCAGACGCTTAACTGCTGGCCGCCCATGCGCGTTTTTTGTTTGTGTTAAGTCCGTCAAACTCCTAGTCGTTATCCGAAGTTTCGGCTTCTTTCAGGTAAGGTATCAGATAGAAACTCTGGGCGATAATGAAGATGAAGGTGAGTCCCATCAGGCCGAACAATTTGAAATTGACCCAGGTTTCCGTGTCGAATGAGAATGCGACATAGATATTCAGGGTGCCAAGCACCACAAAGAATAGTGCCCAGGCGATATTCAGTTTGCTCCAAACCATGGATGGTAGTGTGATATTGGCTCCCATCATGCGTTCAATCACGGTTTTCTTGCCAATAAACTGCGATCCGATAAATACGGCAGCAAACAGCCAGTTAATCGCGGTGGGTTTCCATTTGATGAATACCTCATCATGCAACAGCAAGGTCAGCCCTCCGAACAGGGCAACGAGCACCAGTGTGATCAGGTGTGCATTCTCAAAACGGCCCTTGATGATGCGGTGGCCGAATGTCTGCACGGCACAGGCTGCAATCAGCACGGCGGTGGCCGAGTAAATATCAGCCATTTTGTAGACAATAAAAAACAGCAATACCGGAAAAAAATCAAAGAACATTTTCATGCAGCCAATCCGACCACAGCCGGCTCGCCTTGCCAAGCAAGAAGAACTGCATGCTGATTCTTCTTGGCAGAGCGATTGTTATCACGGATGATTGCATGATGTGGTATATGTTTCCCCGGCTTTTGATAGCGCTGTGTCTGGTATCGTTGATGGCCTGTTCTCCGAAAACGAGTCAGCAAGTCTCTTCCAACCTGTGGGGGCAGTGGGAAACCTTTGAGCAACAGATTCAGGCCGATTATCCGGATGCCGTGCCAATTGTGCTGGTGCATGGCTGGAACGGTGGTGAGTTTTCATGGCCGGATCCGCATGCCTTGATACGCATGGAAAAGGATCTGCAACGCGACATCTATTTTTTCAATTATCGAACCGGCATTGTAGCCAACCGTTATCCCCCCATTGAATTGCTGGAAGAACAACTTGATATCTATCTGGAGAATTATAGGCAGGTGGATGTGGTGGCGCACAGTATGGGCGGTCTTTTGATGCGTCAGTACCTGTTGCATCACAGTGAGAATCCGGTGCGTCGCGTACTGTTTTTATCCACCCCCCATTTTGGCAGCAATGTCGCAAATATTCTGGTTGAAATTGGAAAAATCGCATATACGGGGAATATTCAGGCTGAAGAGCTTTTGCCCGGCAGTGATTTCTTGTGGGGGCTGAACAGTGTGAATGGGGTGGAACTGGAAGGGAAATCTGTGTTGAATGTGTATGCCAAAGAGCAGAAACACCTGCTGCAAGGCGATCTGGTCGTCAGAACTTCCCATGCATGGTTGCCCTGGGCGGCCAATGCAGAAGTGGAGGGCGACCATCATCTGGGCAGGCGAATCAACGAGGCATGGGCGCTGGATTTTTTGCGTTCGGGCCAGCTGCCACCTGCCGCACCGGTGCCTGGCGGGCGGGAATTATGGCTGCGTTTTCAGGTAGCGGGTGAGGATGAGCCTTTGACCTTGAAGGAATCATCGGTGCGCCGCTTTGATGCGGACAAGCACTATAAGGAAAAGAAATTCGATTTGTGCTGTGAGAACCGATCCGGTTTACACCCGCTGGGAGGGACCACCTTGATTCTCGCGAACGTCAATGATTCGGACAGGGTAAAAATCTTTCTGCGTAACGAATTCGGGACACAGCTTGTTGAGCCTGCCGGATTGCTTTCGGAAGGCTGGCCGGTTCAGATGAGGGAAGTTCAGCTTCACCAGTCGTCAGTTCAGGAGGTTGGGGCGGGAATGCCCTGACGGGCCAGTTCATCTGCCCTTTCATTGTCTTCATGGCCGGCATGGCCTTTTACCCATTGCCATGTCACATCATGACCGGCTGCCAGCGCATCCAGTTCCTGCCAGCGTTCAAGATTCGATACCGGCTTTTTCCCGGCAGTTTTCCAGCCTTTCTTTTTCCAGTTGTGGATCCACTCGTTCATGCCCTGTACAACATATTTGGAATCGGAATAAATGGTGATGCGGCAAGGTCGGTTGAGTGCCTTTAAGGCCTCAACTGCCGCCTGTAATTCCATCTGCTGATTGGTGGTGTGCGCCTCGCCACCGCATAATTCCTTTTCATGCCCGCCCATACGCAGCAATACCCCCCAGCCGCCGGGGCCGGGGTTGCCCGAGCAGGCACCATCGGTAAACGCCTCAACGACAGGTTTCTGATTCACTTATAACTGGCCTTTTTGATTCTGTTCAATATGCAGGGTGCGGGTCGGGAAGGCGAACTCCAGTTCGAGTGATTCAAGCAGTTCCATAATTTGTAAGTTCACTTCCTGACGTACCTGCAGATACTCCTCCCAGACCTTGCTGCTGGAGAAATAGTAGAGGAAAATGGATAGCGAGGAATCTTCAAACTCATCAAACTTCACCAGTTTGTAATCCTGATCGACACCGGGGTGGTCGCACAGAATCTGCTCAATACCGGCAAGCGCCGCTTTCATCTGTGCCGGTGTGGTGTCGTAGGTCAAACCGATACGCATTTTAATCCGGCGTTCCGAGCGTCCGTCGATGTTATCAATCACCATATTGGCCAGTGTTGAGTTGGGGACATTTACCAGTGTGCGGGCGAAAGTCCGGATACGTGTAGAGCGAAAGCCAACCTCTTCAACCACACCTTCAAATTCGGATGTCTTGATCCAGTCGCCAACCATGAACGGACGGTCAACCAGGATCATCACGGAACCGAAAATATTGGAGATGGTATCTTTGGCAGCCATGGCAATGGCGATGCCGCCAATGCCAAGTGATGCGATCAGGCCGGAGATGGAGTAGCCCATGTTTTGTGCCACCACCAGCACAGCAGTCAGAACGAGGAATATTTTCAGCGTTTTTGCAATAAAGGGGACAAGTTGATCATCCAGTGCCGACTCGGTTTGTCGGGCACGGGCCGTAAAATAAACCGCCAGCCCTTCGATCGAGCGCCATAAAAACCATACGCCGATAACAATGGAAGCAATCCGGCCGATATTGTCGGCCAGACCAATGATTGGAAATGTATCGGCAGGTGGATTGAGCAAGTGCACCGAGATGAGCAGACCTACCACGAAAATAAGCATGCCGGCCGGGCGTTCGGCTGCTTCGAGCAATACATTATCCAGATGTGTTTCGGTTCGCGATGCGATTTTCTGGGCGATGATACGAAACAGGCGCACAATATAACGCTGGGCAACGACTGTGATGAACAGCGCGCTAATCGCCAGCAGCCAGTGTGCCAGTGTGATATCCAGCAATGTGATATCAGTCATTTGTGACCACAGCTTATCCATCTGTATCTCCTGCGATTATGAGTGCATGCTCGATTGTAGCTGCTGTGTTGCACAGCGCCAGTTTCTTTCATGGACTCCGCTCATTGACGCTGCCGGCGCGTCTTTCTATGCTCGTCTGTGCGGTTTGGAAAACCACAGTGGGAAAGCTCAGTTAAAATCACATTTTTGCCTGAGCAAACTGATTTTTGCCCGGAAGGCATTCAATCAGGATCTACCACAAGGAACCGGGGGCTGGAATATGACGGATACGGCATTGCAGAGTTTGATCGGAGATCATGAAGCGCTTTCCAGGCTGATCGGTCAACGTGTCCGTTATCTGAATGAAGAGTATGAAGTGACTGACCTGTTGCCGGAGGAAGGGCTGATGATTCTTTCTGCTGATGACGGTTCAGATGTGCAGGAAGACAGCTATGGTCGCCCCCACCGGCTTGTCCCAAAACGGCAGAATTTGAAATTTCGCGATGCGGAAGGTTATCCAAGCAGCATCTGGGAAGAACTGGCCTTCCTGGATGGTCCACTGCTTCGTTAACTGAAACCTTTTCACCGCAGAGTACGCAAAGGACGCAGGGGAAAGTCAAAGAGATTGGGCTGAGGGTCATTTATTAATTGAAACAGATACCTCTCTTACACTTGGTTGTTTCAGTTCCTCTGCGTCTTCCGTGTACTCTGTCTGCGGTGAGCCGTCTTTGACTATGAACTTGCTGCAAAGGAATTCTCCATGAGCGTGTTTCAACAACTGTTTACCCGCAAGATGCTGATTTGCATCTTCACAGGGTTTGCATCCGGTTTGCCTCTCTATTTATTACTCAACCTGGTGCCGGCCTGGCTGAGAAGTGAACAGGTCGATTTGACGACGATTGGTTTGTTTGCCCTGATCCAGTTTCCCTATACCTGGAAGTTTGTGTGGGCGCCGTTTCTGGATCGCTATGCATTGCCATGGCTGGGCCGAAGACGAGGATGGATACTGCTGACGCAAGCGGTTTTATTGGTCGTGATTGCCTCAATGGGGGCTTTTTCACCGCAGACAGAGCTGAATATGATCGTGATTTTTGCCACCGTGCTGGCGCTTTTGTCTGCCACTCAGGATATCGCCCTGGATGCCTACCGGCGCGAATTGCTATCCGATCTTGAACTGGGGCTTGGGAACTCGGTGCATGTAAACGCCTATCGGGTGGCCGGTCTGGTACCCGGTTCCCTGTCCCTGATTCTGGCTGATCATCTGGCATGGAGTACGGTGTTTATTATTACGGCGCTGTTTATGCTGCCGGGGATGGTGATGACCTTGCTGGTCAGCGAGCCGCATCGGGCCAGCCCTCCGAAAACGCTCAGGGAGGCGGTGGTTGAACCGTTCCATGAATTTTTCGGTCGTGAAGGTGTGCAGGGTGCTCTGATGGTGCTGGCATTTATTTTTCTTTATAAACTGGGTGACAGTATGTGCACGGCGCTGGCGACGCCGTTTTATCTGGATATGGGATATTCAAAAACGCAGATTGGGCTGATTGCCAAGAATGCCGGTTTATGGCCGGCGGTGATCGGCGGACTTCTGGGTGGTTTGTGGATGGTGAAAATCGGTATCAACCGTGCCTTGTGGTTATTCGGCATTGTGCAGCTGGGGTCTATTTTCGGTTTCGCATGGCTGGCATCGCTGGGTACGCAGGAAACGGTCGAGGTTGCGGAACTGGCCCGGCTGGCGATGGTGATCGGGCTGGAGGCATTCGGTGTCGGGGTCGGAACTGTTGCATTTGTTGCCTATATTGCCCGCGCCACGCATCCGGCTTATACCGCCACCCAGTTTGCATTGTTCACCAGCCTGGCGGCCGTACCGCGTACTTTTATCAATGCAGGCACAGGATGGTTGGTTGAAGCGATGGGCTGGACGCAGTTTTTTCTGCTCTGTGCGGCACTGGCTGTGCCGGGCATGCTGTTGTTATTGAAGGTGGCACCATGGCATGGTGAAGATATGAACAAAAAGAAGGAAGCAATATGAATCTGTTGATGAAGGGAATGCTGGTCATATGCGGGTTGCTGCTGGTGGCCTGTCCATTCAAACGGGTTGAGATTCCCGCCGGCAAGGGGAAACCTTCCTATGTCAAAAGTCAGTGGGATGCCTTGCCTGATTGGCGGTTGGTATCACTGGGCCCATCGTTGCAGGCGTTGCGGGCAGAATGTGTCTCATTGCAGAAAAAAACGCAGTGGCAGCAGATTTGTGCCGAGGCGGGTTTGCTTGACGCCGATAACAACGCGGGATTGCGCAGTTTTTTCGAGCGCTATTTCATTCCCTGGCAGTTGCGCAATGGCGATGGTACGGATCAGGGATTGATTACCGGTTATTACGAGCCGCTGCTTTATGGCAGTCGCGAGAAAACCGAACGTTACCGGTTCCCGGTTTATGGCGAGCCGGATGATTTACTGGTGATTGATCTGAGTAAGCTGTACCCGCAGTTGAAAGGCATGCGATTGCGTGGTCGTGTCGAAGGCAGGCGCGTGGTACCTTATTATGATCGTGCCGATATCGACAGCAAACATCCGCCGGTTGGTAAGGAAATCCTTTGGGTTGATGATGAAATCAGCCTGTTCTTTTTGCAGGTACAGGGTTCAGGGCGTGTCCAGTTGCCGAATGGTTCTATCGTGAAACTCGGCTATGCTAACCAGAACGGGCATCCCTATGCATCAATCGGAAAAAAACTGGTGGAAATGGGCGAATTGACACTGGCTCAGGCCTCGCTGCAGAGCATACGGCAGTGGGGCATTGATCACCCTGACCGGTTGAAAGAACTGTTATACAGCAACCCCAGTTATGTCTTTTTCCGTGAAATGCCGGATTCTCAGAGCTCGGCTGTCGGTGCGATGGGGATTCCTCTGACCGCCGGTTACAGCATGGCGGTGGATCGGCGCACGATCCCATTGGGATTGCCCGTCTTTCTGGCGACAACCTGGCCGAATACGGATAAGCCGCTGAACCGGTTGATGCTGGCTCAGGATACCGGCGGCGCTATTAAGGGGACAATCCGTGGCGATTTCTTCTGGGGCTTTGGCGGTGAGGCAGGGAAACAGGCCGGCAGCATGAAACAGAAAGGGCGCATGTGGGTGCTTTTCCCCAAGGATATGCAACCCTCTTTATGAATGCGTATTTCTGCCAAAGGTCGCCGGTTATCGTCGAATAGCCAGGCTTTGTGGCTGCTCGTGCTGAAAGGTCATGGTTTCTCGTTGGGTAATGCCGGAGCCTGTGTTAGAAATGAGGCATGAAATCATTCTCTCAATGGCGACCGCACCCGTGGCACGGGCTGGATGTCGGAGCCGAGCCGCCCCGGCGGGTACATGCCTATATTGAAATCAGCCCTTTTGATACGGTGAAATTTGAAGTGGATAAGAAATCGGGTTATTTGCGTGTCGATCGGTCGGTACGTTCATCGTCCCAGCATCCTGCCCTGTACGGCTTTATTCCGCGCACATTGTGTGCCGGACGTGTTGGTGCACTCATGGCTGGAGCCAAACGCGGCGATGGTGATCCGCTGGATATCTGTGTGATTTCCGAACGGCCGATTTCACGTATTGAAATCCTGGCCAACGCCCGCGTGGTGGGCGGTTTGCCGATGAATGATCATGATGAAGCGGATGACAAGATTATCGCTGTGATCGAGGATGATCCGCTCTGGTCCGGGGTCGAGGAGCTTTCGGAGCTGCCGCCGGCATTGATTGATCGGCTGCTGCACTATTTCCTCAGTTATAAACTGGCTCCGGGTCAGCCCCAGAATGTGTCTATCGGCGAACCCTATGGTTTTGAGCATGCCACAAAAGTGATTGAGGCTGCCATGGCCGATTACGTCGAGGAATTTGGCGCAAACCCGGAAAGGCGGAAACTCGTCGGATAACTGGCAGGTAGAGCCTGTTTCAGTGCTTCGACATAAAACGCGCCCTTGGACCACCGGGGGCCTGCAAGGAAATGCTGAACAAATTACGAGGGCGCAGCAGCATCAGAATAGCCCGGGTTAATGGCCAAGCATGGCCTGTTTCAGATCCTTGTCGGCCGGTTTTTTGCCCAGCCAGACGGCCAGCAGGGCTTGCTGGAAATCCGCGCCTTCAATCACACCTTTTTCGCCACCATTAAAGCTGACATGGGTGCTGCCGTCGCTGAGCAGGTCGAATTCGACTGAATCGCCCCGGTGCGCAGTAGTGAACAATGCATTGAATCTGGTGAGTCTGTCTTGCAGCTT
>JBHHTY010000079.1:0-8274 GCA_046753565.1 Mariprofundus sp. | reverse complement strand
TAGCGCTGCACGGCACACTCGGTGAAGACGGTTGTGTGCAGGGGCTGCTGGAGACGATGTATATTCCGTATACCGGATCAGGCGTTACGGCATCGGCCCTGTGTATGAACAAGCAGTTGAGTAAACAGGTGTTGAATCATGCCGGGCTGCAAACGCCTGTTGATATCGAACTCGGAGAGGATGGTCCGCTTCGTTATCCGGTTTTTGTCAAACCGGTGGCGGAAGGTTCCAGTATTGGTTTGCACTATGTGGAATCCCGTGCCGACTGGGAATCACTTGAGCTGGATATCGCAGCAGGCTGGATGGCTGAAATGCCGGTTAGCGGCAGGGAAATCGCGGTGTCGGTACTCAATGGCGAGGCACTGATGCCGGTTGAAGTGGCGCCGAAATCAGGGGTGTATGATTACGTCTCCAAATATACAGCCGGAGCGACCGAATATTTTTGTCCGGCCCGTTTACCGGCTGAAACACTGCGCTATTGCATGAATCGTGCTGAACAGGCAGTGCTTGCCGCCGGTTGTTCGGGCGCACCTCGTGTGGACATGATTGTGCCGGGTGGCGGCGAACCGATGATTCTGGAAATCAATACGATACCTGGCATGACCGAAACCAGCCTGTTGCCGAAAGCTGCTGCTGCTGCCGGTATTGATTTTGAGGCTTTGTGTTTACGTATTCTGGCTTCGGCACAGCTGGAGCATGCAGCACACGGAGGTAGGCAATGAGCCGGGCGAATCAACGTCGTATTGATCCGGCCATTCAGAAAGAGGCGCGCCAGCGCAGTCTGAAACGTATTGGTCGGATATTGGCGCTTGGTGTGATGGCAGGTGTGATGACGACCAGTGCTGTCTGGCTCAATCAGAAATGGAGTGTTGAATCTTGGGAGATCAAGGGGGATGCATTGCTCAAAAGTGCCATAGAGGCGCAATTGCAGGCCATGCCTAACAGGGATTTCCTCAGTACACGCCCGGATTTTCTGCGTGAACAGTGGCTGCAGCGCATTCCGGATCTGGCCGATGTGCGTATCACCCGCATTCTTCCTGACCGGCTTCGTATTCAGGCAGATGCGCGCGTGCCGGTTGCTTTGTGGCAGGATGGACAGAGTCGTCTTCATCTGTTTGACAGTCATGGCAATGTCTATCGTTTGCTCAAGAAAGGCGAGTCGCCGGATTTGCCACTCCTGCGTATACCGGAAGACAAACTGGATGCAGCCCGGGCGATGATGGTGGCGCTGGAACAGTCTGAAGTGCAAAAGCAGTCCGATTTAAGCGAAATCCGTGCCGGTAGCAGGCACTGGAAAATTTATTTCTCTCGCGGAGTTAAGTGGTTGATTCCCCAGGGTGATGAGGGTCCCATGATCGAACGTATCAAATCTTTATTACAGCAGCCTCGCTGGAGGCATCGTTCCTGGCGTGTGGATGCACGGCTTGCATCCCGCTGGTTTATCCGGCCGGCCGGACATGGAGGGGTAATCTGATGGCCAAACATGATCAGGTGCTGGTAGGGCTGGATATCGGCACAAGCAAGATTGCCTGTGTGGTGGCTGAAGCAGGCCCGGACGGAAAAGTGGATGTGATCGGTATCGGCACGCATCCCTCACGTGGTTTGCGCAAGGGTGTAGTGGTGAATATCGAGAGTACCGTAGAGTCGATTCGACTGGCAGTGGAAGAAGCCGAGTTGATGGCCGGCGTGGATATCCAGTCGATTTTTACGGGTATCGCGGGTTCCCAAATTAGCGGTTATAACAGCCATGGCGTGGTGGCGACCCAGAATAATGAAGTGACGCGCGAAGATGTGGATCGGGTGATTGATGCGGCACGGGCGATGAATATTCCGGCCGATCAGAAGGTTCTGCACATCCTTCCACAGGAGTATATCATTGATAATCAGGACGGTATTCGTGAACCGATCGGCATGTCCGGTGTGCGTCTGGAAGCAAAAGTGCATGTCGTGACCGGTGCAGTGTCATCGGCCCAAAATATTGTCAAATGCTGCAATCGCTGTGATCTGGATGTGACCGATATGGTGCTGGAACAGGTTGCATCCAGCGAAGCTGTACTGATGCAGGATGAAAAGGATATCGGCGTCGTGTTGATCGATATCGGTGGCGGGACAACCGATATGGCGATTTTTCTGAACGGATCAATCCGGCATACGCATGTCATTCCGATCGGTGGCGACCATCTGACCAATGATCTGGTGATCGGGTTGCGTACCTCGGCGCGTGAAGCCGACCAGCTGAAAAGAAAATACGGTGCCTGCATGACCAGTCTGGTGCCGCCTGAAGATCAGATTGAAATTCCCAGTGTCGGGGGGCGCGCCCCCCGTCCGATGCCGCGACAGGTTATGGCACAGATTCTCGAGCCGCGCGTCGAGGAGTTGTTTGAAATGATCAAGGATGAATTGCAGCGCTCGGGTTATCAGGAACTGGCCGCAGCAGGGATGGTGCTGACCGGCGGTTCTTCATTGCTGGATGGCATGGTTGAACTGGCCGAGGAGATATTCGATATGCCGGTTCGGCTCGGGCGACCGCAGGGCGTCGGTGGGCTGAGCGATGTTGTTTCCAGCCCCATGTATGCCACCGGCGTTGGTCTGATTTTGTACGGGCAGCGTTATCGGCAGCGGGCACCACATATCAGGGCAACAGATCACAATATGTTTTCGCGCGTATGGAAGCGCATGCGAAGCTGGTTCGGCGATACGGGTTAAGCAGGTACACAGGAAAAGTTCACAACACATAAGGGCACGCACAACACATAGAAACCACACAACAGGGAAACGGAGGATAACATGGCAACTTTATTTACATTTGAAGATACATCAGCACAGGCAGCTCGCATCAAGGTGATTGGCGTTGGCGGCGGCGGCGGTAATGCGCTGAACAATATGATCAGCCAGAAATTGCGCGGCGTTGAGTTTATTGTCGCCAATACCGATGCGCAGGCCATCGAACGCAATCATGCCGACAGCAAATTGCAGCTGGGTGCGGAAATCACACGCGGATTGGGTGCCGGAGCCAATCCACAGATCGGCCGGGAAGCTGCCGAAGCGGAAAAAGAGCGCTTGCGCGAATTCATGCAGGATACCGATATGGTGTTTATCACCGCAGGCATGGGTGGCGGAACAGGTACCGGTGCGGCGCCGGTGATTGCCGAAGTGGCACGGGACATGGGCGTTTTGACCGTGGCCGTTGTTACCAAGCCATTCGGTTTTGAGGGCAAGCGGCGCATGCGTCAGGCCGATGCCGGCATTGCCGAGCTGCGCAAATCTGTTGATACGCTGATCACCATCCCGAATCAGAAACTGATCGGTGCGGTGGGCAAGAACACCAGCATGCTGGAAGCATTTCGCAAGGCGGATGATGTTTTGCTGCAGGCTGTGCGCGGTATTGCCGAACTGATTACGCACACCGGCTATATGAATGTGGATTTTGCCGATGTGAAAGCAGTGATGAGTGAAACCCGCGGTGTGGCCATGATGGGGTCGGGCTTTGCTGCCGGAGAGAATCGTGCCATTGAAGCGGCAGAGCGCGCTATTTCTTCACCGTTGCTTGAAGATATCGATATTCACGGCGCACAGGGAATTCTGGTCAATGTGACCGGCAACGAGGACATGACTCTGGCTGAATATGATGAGGCGGTGTCGATCATTCATAATATGGCTGATGAAGATGCTAATATTATTTGCGGTATGGTGTATGATCAGGATTCCGACGACAGCATTCGGGTTACCGTGGTGGCAACCGGTCTTTCCGGCGAAGCGGCGCTGAGTCTGGCCAGTGTCGACCGTGAGCCGGCGTCTGTTCCGCGCATGCCGACTTTGAAACCTGTCGTTGCGGCCGAGACACCGGCTTTCCAGCAGACCAAGCAGCAACCGGCCATGCATACAGGTCAGCAGCAGATGCAGCCACAGTCATTCGATCAGCCCGGCTTTAATGATGATGAATATGCTGTGCCGACCTTTCTGCGCAGACAGGCCGATTAAGAAGTTTGGATGATCCGTGCAGGCCATGGAGGGCCTGCCGCAGTTCTTCAAGCACAGGAGAAGCACGCAGGGGTTTGAGGTGTTTGACTGGTAAAGGTGTCCCAGGAAGCTATGGTGTTTTGTTTTTATGGTCTTTTGTGGCATCCTTGCGCGCTATATCAGTGCGATGTTGAATCCACATCTGTTGTGATACCGATCATCGGATAGATCTATGGCATCACCAGATTTCGCTGCACTGGACAGGACACGCCAATCATTTGCTTTGCCAGCCAATGGACGAAGGAGGCATTCATGATAGCACAGAGAACACTGGATCATTCGATTCGCTGCAGCGGTATCGGGTTGCATTCAGGCCGTAAAATTGAACTTGTTTTACATCCTGCCGAAGAAAACAGCGGGATTACTTTTGTGCGTTCCGATTTGGGTGTTGAGTTTCCTGCCCGGGCAAAATATGTCACCGATACCCGTCTGTGTACGACCATTGGCAAGGGGAATGCCCAGATCTCAACGGTTGAGCACCTGCTTTCAGCACTTGCCGGCCTTGGTGTCGATAATGCGCGCATTGAAGTGAGCGGCGCTGAAGTACCGATTATGGACGGTTCCTCTGCACCGTTCGTGTTTCTTGTTCAATGTGCCGGTATTCGTGAGCAATCTGTAGCGAAGAAAGTGCTGCGTATTCTCAAGCGAGTGGAAGTGGTTGAAGGCGATAAGCGCTGTGCCCTGTATCCTGCGGCCGGATTCAAAATCTCCTATCTTCTGGATTATGATCATCCGTTGCTGCGCCAGCGCAAGGTCTCGGTGGATTTTTCCCGGCAGGCATATACGCGCGAAATTTCACGTGCCCGTACATTCGGTTTCCTGCATGAAGTTGAAGCTCTGCAAAAAGCAGGGCTGGCATTGGGGGGGTCGCTGGAAAATGCAATTGTGCTTGATTCCCACCGTGTGGTGAATGAAGGCGGTCTTCGTTATGAGGACGAGTGTGTGCGCCATAAAATTCTCGATACGCTGGGTGATTTATCGTTATCCGGTTATCCGATTGTCGGTGCTTTCGAGGGTGAACTGACCGGGCATGATATGAACCACAAGCTGGTCACTACGTTACTGGCGGATCCGGAAAGTTACCGTATCGAGGAGCTTCAGGCTGAAGCGACTGCGGGTGAACAGGGTGTCGTCCAGGCGCAAACAGCCTGATTCTTCTAAAACCTGTTTTTCTATGTGTGCTCAGGCCGGCGTTATCGCTGGCCTGTTTTTTGTGTAACAGAAGGGTTCGGAAATTAATGACCGGGCTGGACGGGAGAGGCAGTATCAATCCTTATGACGACTGAAAGAGATATATCGAAGGGTGGCCTGATAAACAAACGCAGGCTGAGAGGCATTGTGATGATTACTTCTGCCCTGGTTGTCGCGATCATAATCACATTATCATTGCTTCCTTATGCTGCTGAGCGGTGGGCTGTTGCATGGTTGCAGCAGCATAGTGTGGAAGATGCCCGGATTGATAATATTGATCTGAATCTGTTCAGCGGTGAAGTGGCTCTGGAGGGGTTGAAATCAGGCGATGGTCTGCATATCACGCGGTTGAAATTCGATTTTGACTGGTTGCCATTGTGGCATCATATTGTGCGTATTCATTCCCTTGAATTGAGCAAATCCAGTTTGAAATTATTGCAAGAAAATGGCCTGTGGCGTGTTGAAGGGATTGTTTCTGAAACTGGTGGGCAGCCGGCCTCAGAAACGGAGCGATCCAGTGCGGATCAGGGCGATATCAATGAAGGTAGCGGTCGCTGGCTGTTTGTGGTTGATGGTCTTGTTCTGGATTCAGTCGATGTCACAGTGAATAGCGGCTCATTCGAATTATCGCTGCCGGTCAAGTCGTTGCATCTCTCGCTTTCCGGACGAAAACAGCAGGAACAAATGCTTGTGAGCCGTTTCGAGCTGGGCAATACAGTGTTTTCAGGATTTGGTTACAGTATTCACGCTGCAGGAGCGAAGCTGGCCGGTGGATTCACCTTCTCAGCCCTGTCGGAAGATATCATGGCATCAATCAGGAGCGATCGGATATCGATAGGTTTGCAGGGGCTCACCATTGATGGCAATCAGGACAAACCCTTTGTTGCCGCGGCAAAGGTGGCGCTGGATGGTGTTGCCATTCGGGGGCGTGATCACATCAGTATCGAGTCGGTGAGTCTCGACAAGATTCACATCAAACGTGCTCTGGAGGGGCAGGGAGCCTTGCAGCTGGCCAGTTTGGGGTTGTCCGGTATCAATATCGAGCTGGGCGATAAAACAGCTTTATCGAAACTCACCATGAATAAAATCAACCTGAAACAATTGCAGACTCATGATTTTGGTGAGGGCTATCCATCCTTGAATTTGGCATCTGCGCAGATACGGACTTTTGTTATGCCATCTGTCGGGCATGTTCAGGTTCAGGCGCTGGATATGGAAGCTATCGAGATCAATCATGCCCTCCATGGCCAGGGTGCGCTGCATATGAAACATGTATCCATCGGGGGAATTGACGCCGGATTGAAGGGGCGTGTGACCATTGCCGGCATAGGCATGAAACAGTTACAGAGTGATAATCTGGCAGGGCACCATCAGATTATACAGATTGCAGATGCAGTCTTGACCGGTATGGCCATGAAGCCCGGAGAAAGCCTCGAAATTGCTGATTTACAGATGCAAAAAGCAGAACTGTCCGGGCCAGCCATGAAGCAGTCCGACAGCAGGCAAAGCATGGGAGGTTTTGAACGCGCCCGGCTGAAAAGGCTTGCCATGCACAGTGGGGCGCCGCTGACATTCGAGATGCTTAAGCTCGACGGAATTCAGCTGCCATCCCGCAGCAGAGGCCCGCTGGGAACCATTGCCTCGCTGCAGGCTGAGGGGGGCATGCTTGATCAACACGGTGTTTACCGGCTCAAACAACTGAAAGTCGATCATATGCAGGTACATTTGATTCGGCAGAAGAATGGTCATTTGCAGTTGCCGAATCTGATGGGAGACATACAGCAGGACAGGCAGCCTTCAGCAACGACGGTTGCGAAACAGGGCGGCAAACAGACAGGAAGCAGTAGCCTGCCGACTGTGATCATTGATCAGGTGCTGGTCGGTGCCGGAAGTCGCATAACCTTTAGCGATCAATCAGTATTTCCTCCGTTCAAAACCATGATGCAGGTCAAACATTTTCATTTGGCACCACTGGATACTTCCGGCAAACGGCCGGGAACATTGAATTTGCTGGCCGAAATCGGAAAGGCAGGTATTTTGACTGCCAGAGGCAGTGTCAAACCGGTTGTTGGAAATAAATTCAGTACTGATATGCATGTGGTGTTGAAGGATGGCAATCTGTCCCGTTTATCCGGCTATATCGAAGAGGATTTCGGCAGATCGATCAAAACCGGTCAATTCAATCTGGACAGCGAAATCCATATCGGGAACAACAGAATCAATGCAAAAAACAGGATGTTGATTCGCAAGCTGGAGCTGGGTGGCTCGAAACAGGCCGATAAGGCGGGAAAGAAGGTGAGTCTGGCCGGTGGCATGTCCATTGATATGGCTTTGGATATGTTGCGCGACAGCGATGATAATATCGAACTGGATATGCCAGTCAGTGGCCCGCTGGATGATCCGGATATCAATCCTGGGGATATCATCAATAAGGCGTTGCTTTCATCCCTGAGTACGGGAGCGGTCACCTATGCCGCGCTGATTTTGCAGCCCTATGGCAGCATGATTCTGGCGGCAGATATTGCCAAGGAGTTTATTGAGGATGCCATCAAACCGAAACTGACACCCATTGTTTTTGATGAGCGGACAGTGATTCTGTCGCCGCAAATGACGAATTATATCGCTAAAATTGCAATCCTGATGAAAAAGAAAGACCTGCGCCTGCAGGTGTGCGGTTTTGCTACGCGTATCGAAGGAGAAGCTGTAATGCAGCCTGTTTCTACCGACCATGCGGAGCAGGGCAAGGCGATGGCATCTGTGGGGAATCCGGTGCTTGATGATACGCAATTGCTGGAACTGGCCCAGCAACGGTCCGATGTGGTGATGGCAGCATTACGTGAGCGCAACATTGTTGCCAGCCGATTGTTCAATTGTCGACCGCAGATCGACGAGTCAAACAATCAGGTGCAGCCGAGGGTTGATCTGTTGCTGGATTGATCACGCACTTGAGTCCATCTAACGCGCATGGACTTTTTCCGCCAGGATGGCGGCTTTAGTGAGGCGTGTGAAAAACCACGTTTTTCACATGCCGTTAAAAGGCGAGGGCAGGAGCCCGTAGCCGTA
>JBHHTY010000078.1:0-8401 GCA_046753565.1 Mariprofundus sp. | reverse complement strand
ATTGGCAAAGTCGCGTGCCTCGGGCGGCCCGTTTTTTGGTAACAGAATATGCAGACTGCGGCTGATCGGATAACTGCCATCGCGCACATGCTGGATGTCGGGTAATACAGCCTTGTCACCCTCACCAACAGCAATGCCGTGCACGGCATCGTTCAGCCATGCATTAGAGAGCATACCGATAGCCTGATCACTATGCGCAACCAGTGCCTGTTCCTCATTGTTGGAGCCGGAGATGACAGTGGCGCCCGGTGCACGGGCATGGGCATCACCCAGTACCGTTTCAGCGAAGACATGGCGAGTGCCCCGGCTGGCTTCCTTGTCGATGACCAGAATCCTTGCATCCGGCCCGCCCAGTGCTTTCCAGTTTTTGATTTTCCCCCGGTAGATGTCCGCGATTTGTTGCAATGACAGCTGATGAATGCCGCCGATATACACGGCCTTGGATACCACCACCGCGACAGCGTCTTTGGCGATGGTCAGCACATCGACGTTGTCGTTCAGTTTGACAGCTTCTTCGGCATCAATGTCGCGTGAAGCCATGCCGATATCCGCCGTATGCTGAATCATGGATGCGATACCGACTCCTGAGCCACCACCGGATACAGTGATGCTTACATCCGGATGTTGATGGTGAAAGGCTTCGGCTGCTGTGGAAACCACAGGCAGCACCGTTGTGGAACCTGCCGCATGCAGGGTAACAGCCGATGCGATATGGGCCTGGGCAAGCAGCAGGGCGGCTGCCAGAACAAGATATGATAGACGTGTCACGATATTCCTCCGGGAGAGTATTCCATGCCATGGATGGTATGCCGGGGTGGTCTTCCCCGCACGGGATTTCTTACGCTGAAAACAGGCTGATGCCGGTCAGCAGGAAACGAACGGCCAGTGCAACGATCAGGGCGACAGCGATAGAGAGGGCCACGGAAAACAGCGCATCCTTGCGGCCAATGACCTTGACCATGACGGCGAAGGTGGAGATACAGGGGATATAAAACAGCAGAAAGACCAGAAAGGTGGATATCTGAATCCAGTCGAGCACCTGCTCCACTTCAAAGGTGCCGAGTGCCTGATAGATCATCACCAGCGACAGTTCCTTGCGCAGGATGCCGAACAGAATCGGGACGCCGAGCACCATCGGCAAGCCCAGTGTCCAGATGGTAATCGGAGCCAGTGCCGCATTGATGATCTGGTCACCGCCTGCGAATTGCAGCAGGGCAAGCACAATGCTGCCGCCTACCAGCAATGGCAGTACGATGGTTACAATATCGCGGGTTCGCTGCCATGTGGAGGAAAGCAGTGGCCGGACTTTCGGCCAGGCATAGGCCGGTATTTCCTGAATCAGACCGGGGCTGATTTCGGGATAGCGGTGTGAAAGCAGGCGGCCGAGCATGGCAATCACCAGCAGGCTTAAGATAAACAGCAGGAATACGCCTGTCGCTCCCAGGTATTTGGCTCCCAGTGCCAGCACGATGGCCGAGCGTGCCGAACACGGTACAAACGTGATCAGCAGCGATGCCACCACACGATCGCGACCACTGGTCAGGCTTTTGGTGGCGGCAATGGCGGGCACATTGCAGCCCAGTCCCAGCAGGAACGGGACGGCGACCCGTCCATGCAGGCCGATAGTATGGAAAAAACGATCCACCACAAAGGCGATGCGGTGCATGATGCCGCTTTCTTCCAGCGCCACCAGCATCAGCACCAGTGGCAACATATAGGGTACGACAATGCCGGTCAGTCCGATCAGACCATCGGCAATGGCACGGCCAATCACGCCGGTGGCGGTATCCGGATGCCAGTCGGCAATCATGTTGGCCAGTCGGGCCGAGGACATGGCATCCAGTCCGGTGCTGACTTCAAAGACCATGAACAGGACAGCGGCAAATACAGCCAGGGAGCCGAGCAGTCCCCAGTGGGGATGCAGGAACAGCATATCCATGCGCTCTTCCCAATTGATTTTCGGCTTGTGTATATTGCGCACCACCGCCTGAAACAGGCTCATGGCGCGATGATGACGGTCGGCTTTGACCTCCTCGCTCAGGGTTCTGGGTAAAACGCGATCAGCCTGTTTACGCAGGGCGTGAATACCGGATGCGACCTCGGGGAAATGCTGTTTTATTTCGCTGCGCAGGTAGTTGTCATGCTCCAGCAGATTCATGGTCAGCATGTTGGCAGGAATGGAAAACGCCTGTTGTATTTCCGGGCGATCGATTTCCTTGTGTAAACGATTCGCCCATTGCTGAATATGCTGGCTGGGCGGCTGGGGTAAGGGGCAGACCGGGTTGCGGCCAGCCAGCAGGACGTGTTCAAACAGTTGTTCCAGCCCGTGCCCTTTCAGGGCAACTGTCGGGATAACCGGCGCGCCGAGTTTCTCGGACAATGCCTCGATATTGATCTTAACACCCTTGCGATGCGCCTCGTCCATCATGTTCAGTGCAATCACAACGGGCAAACCCAGTTCCGACAATTCCAGCGACAGTTCCAGACTCTGCTGCAACGCGCTGGCATCAATCACCTGTATCAGTACATCCGGACGGGAAAACGGGGCGGGCGGCTCGCTGCTCTCATGGCGCGAAATCAATGGCCGGGCATCACCCCAGAGCAGGTATTTCAATGCTTCCAGATCATCGCCACTCAGGCCGCGTAACGATGGCAGGCCGGGCAGATCTACCAGATGGATTTCATCCATACCGATCTGAACCGGGCACTCGGCATAGGGCTTGCGGGTGCCGCTCAGTTTTCCGGTGCGGTAGCGGGTACTGGCTACGGCATGGAAAATAGTGCTTTTGCCGCTGTTGGGGTGGCCTACCAGAGCCACGCGCAGGCGATCCTGGCCGCGATGAACATGCTGGTGCAGGGTGATCGGGCTGGAGGAATGGCTGGATGCTTGATTCGACACAGATTTAATCTGATACAGCCGGGTGGCAAGTCAAGGCGGATTTACCGATGCGGCCCGGAGAAAATGGCGCTGTGATGACGAATAACCTGTTCCACGCTGTTACGATCTGCTGTTGACCCGAGCGCCCGCATGGAGGTTACCGGAGCATCCGACATGCCACAGGGAACAATGCCGCTGAAATGGCGAAGGTCGGGGTCGATATTCAGGGCAATGCCGTGAAATGTGATCCATTTTCGGCAGCGTACGCCAACGGCAGCGATTTTTTTATCTTCCACCCATACACCGATACCGCGGGAACTTCGGCCCGCTTCAATGTCAAAATCGGCCAGTGTGCGTATGATCATCTCTTCCAGCCGATGGACATGGGCATGCAAATCCTGATCTTTTCTCAGATCCGCCAGCAGATAACAGATCAGTTGCCCCGGCCCGTGATAGGTCACTTCGCCGCCGCGACCGCTCGGATAGACGGCAATGGATTCGCCGTTAATATTGCGGGTCAAAACATCTGCCTCGCTGCCGGAAGTGCCGATGCTGTAAAGCGGGGGATGTTCGGTAAAAATCAGTGTGGAGGTCGCCCTGCCGGCCAGAATATCCGCCACCATGGCTTCCTGTTCAGCCATGGATTCCGGATAGTTCTGCCTGTCGTGACGAATGATTTGCATGGCGACAGGCTAGCCCGAATGCAACGAAAATGCCGCTTTGTTTTACCATTCCCGGTCACTTGCATTGACCGGGACGCATTGCCCCATAGAATCCGCAATCCCCGTTTTGCATTCAGGGCAAGGAGCCGGCAGCTGTGAGTAAAGAAATCGAAGTCCAGAATCTTACCTTTGAGCAGGCGCTGGCCGGCCTGACCCAGCTGGTTGAGAAACTGGAATCGGGTGAGTTGCCTCTGGAAGAAAGCGTGGCCGCATTCGAGCAGGGCGTGAAACTTTCCCGTCGCTGTGAAGCTCTGCTTGATCAGGCGGATCAGCGTTTACAGATCCTGGGTGATGAAACACCTGCCGAATAGTCTCTGATGCAAGCTCCTGAATTCCTTTCTGCCCATGCCTCGCATATGGAACAGGCACTGGCTGACATGCTGGATGCCCGCGCCTCTGTGGTATCTTCCCGTTTGCTGGATGCCATGCGCTACAGTTTACTGGCCGGGGGCAAGCGTATTCGTCCGGCCCTGTTGCTGGAGTGCTATGCAGCCTGTGGTGGAAAACAGCCGGAAACCGCCATGCCGGCGGCACTGGCCATTGAGTGCATTCATACCTATTCGCTGATTCACGATGATCTGCCCTGTATGGATGATGATGATTTGCGTCGTGGCAACCCTACCTGCCACAGACAATTCGATGAAGCGACGGCAGTTCTGGCTGCCGATGCATTGCAGGCGCTGGCCTTTGAGTTGCTGGCCGGCTCGACACTGGCGGCGGATTTACGCTGTCAACTGATCCACAAACTGGCTGTTGCGGCAGGGTGTCAGGGCATGGTTGGCGGCCAGATGCTGGATATGCAGGCAGAAAACAACAGTAGCGATGATATGGATGTGCTGGCGGTGGAACGCATCCATCTGCATAAAACGGGAGCATTGTTGAGCTGGTGCTGCGAAGCCGGCGCCATGCTTGCCGCCGCAGATCAATCGCAGTTGAATGCCTGTTCCCGTTATGGCCGGGCTGTCGGTCTGCTGTTCCAGATTGCCGATGATATTCTGGATGTGACTGCCAGTTCGGTGGCTTTGGGTAAAAGTGCCGGTAAGGATGCAACGCAAAACAAGGCAACTTATGTATCGGTGCTCGGTTTGCCGCGGGCCCGGGAAGTGGCCGAAGAAATGCAGGAACTGGCTGTGGATGCCTGTCAGCCGCTGGGCGAACAGGCCGATCATTTGCGGGCACTGGTTCATTATATTCAGGAGCGTGGCAAGTGACTTATCCGATGTTGGAAAAAATCCGTGGCGTATCCGATCTCAAGGCGCTGTATGAAGATCAGTTGCCCCGGCTTGCCACGGAGATGCGCCAGTATCTGATCGAAACGCTGGCACCGATCGGTGGCCATCTGGGGGCCGGGCTCGGTGTGGTGGAACTGACCATTGCCCTGCATTATCTGTTTGATTCTCCGCGCGATAAAATTGTCTGGGATGTCGGCCACCAGGCCTATCCACACAAAATTCTTACAGGCCGCTTGCAGGGGATGCCTACAATTCGCCAGTACGGTGGCTTGTGCGGTTTTACCAAGCGCAGTGAATCGGAGCACGATCCGTTCGGTGCAGGTCATGCATCCACCTCGATTTCGGCGGCCTATGGCATGGCATGCGGACGCGATCTGAGTGGTGAAAACAACCATGTGATTGCGGTGATTGGCGATGGTGCACTGACCGGAGGCATGGCCTTTGAAGCGCTGAACCATGCCGGCGGCAAGGATAATCGTCTGCTGGTGATTCTGAATGATAATGAAATGTCGATTGCGCCGAATGTCGGAGCGATGTCGTCTTATCTGGCGCGCATTATTACCGGCAAGCCGTACACACAGGCCAAGGATACAGCCAAACGGATTCTGGAAAAATTGCCCGGCGCCCTGAATGCGGCCAAGCGGGTGGAAGAGCATGTGAAGGGCATGATTACGCCCGGCACTCTGTTTGAAGAGATGGGTTTCCGTTATGTCGGCCCGATTGACGGGCATGATTTTGAATATCTGCTGCCCACGCTGTCCAATTGCAAGGATCTCGATGGTCCGATTCTGTTGCATACGATCACAAAAAAGGGACTGGGTTTCTCACCGGCCGAAGAAGATCCCGAAACATGGCACGGGCTGGGTCCGTACAGTGTGCAAACGGGAAAACCTCACAAAAGCGAGGGCAAGCCGCCGAGTTATACCGAAGTGTTTGCAGATACCCTGGCGGATCTGGCCGATGCCGATGATCGTATTGTTGCCATTACCGCGGCCATGCCGGGGGGCACCGGACTGGCCCGTTTTGCCAAGCGTCACCCGGAACGCTGTTTTGATGTCGGCATTGCCGAGCAGCATGCTGTCACTTTTGCCGGCGGTTTGTCGGTGGCCGGAAAACGACCCTTTGTGACGATTTATTCCACCTTTATGCAGCGAGCCTATGATCAGATCATTCATGATATCTGCATTCAGAACCTGCCGGTCACATTCTGCATGGATCGGGCCGGTATCGTTGGTGCGGATGGTGCAACCCATACCGGCATGTTCGATATCGCCTTTATGCGCAGCCTGCCCAATATGACCGTGATGGCTCCGAAAGATGAGGCGGAATTGAAACACATGCTGGCCACAAGTCTGACCATTCAGGGGCCGGTGGCGCTTCGTTATCCGCGCGGCAACGGTTACGGGGTGGAACTTTCCAAGCCGGAAGTGCTGCCTGTCGGCCAGTCGGAAATTCTGGAACATGGTGATGACGGATTGGTGATTGCTGTCGGTAATCGCGTTCGTGACGCTCTGCATGCAGTGGAAACGCTGCGCAAGGAAGATGGTCGTGCATTGACACTGCTGAATCTGCGTTTTATCAAACCGCTGGACGAAGCCACCATTCGCAATCACCTGAAAGCCGGCAAGCCGCTGGTCGTTGTCGAAGAGGGTGTTGGCCTGGGTGGCATCGGCGAGCAGATCGCTGCGCTGGCGTTGACGGCAGGCTGGCATGGCCCGTTTATCCATATCGCCATGCCTGATGCATTTCCGGCCCACGGCACACAGACGGAAATCTTGCGTGATCTCGGGCTGGATGCCGACGGTATCATTGCCCGTTTGCGCAACAGCTGATTCGTCCGGCTGAGCCTTGGCAAAAGCTAAAATCAAAAAACAGCGCCTCGATCAGCAGCTGCTTGATCGCCAGTTGGCTGAATCTGTGGATCAGGCGCAGCGCCTGATTATGGCCGGGTTGGTTTATGTTGCCGGCCAGAAAGCGGATAAGGCCGGTATGTCTTTTCGGGAAGATGCTGCGATTGATGTGCGCGAAGTGCTGCGCTATGTCTCACGCGGGGGGCTGAAGCTGGAACGGGCGCTGGAGTATTTTCCCTTTCAGGCCGAAGGGAAAATCTGTCTGGATGTGGGAGCCTCAACCGGCGGTTTTACCGATGTGTTATTGCAGAATGGTGCTGAAAAAGTCTATGCCGTCGATGTCGGTCACGGTCAGTTGCATTACAAACTGCAGCATGATGAGCGGGTCATCAATCTGGAAAAAACGCATGTGCGGAAACTGACGCCTGCCCTGATCCCCGAACCGGTTGATGCACTGGTGATCGATACATCATTCATCTCGCTGACCCGTGTGCTGCCCTGTGCCTGGCCCTTTGTAAAAAAGGGCGGCTGGTGCGTAGCCCTGATCAAACCCCAGTTTGAGGTGGATGCCAAATTTCTGGATCGCGGTGTGGTGCGTGATGATGAACATCGTCAGGCTGCTATTGATAAGGTGCTCGCCATGAGCGGAGAGCTTGAAGGCGCCGAAATTATCGGGGTCACCGAATCACCCATTCATGGCCCCAAGGGCAATGTCGAATACCTGTTGGGGATTACGCGGGTCTAACCGGGAATATTCTGATTACAGTGCTTTCGGACCATTTATATCGAAGTTAAAATCCTTTTCGCGGCACAGGTTCAGGCAGGCATCCACAGCAGCGGGCTCATACCACTCGCCACGGTGTTTCTCAATTTCCTGCAGTGCCACATCCATGCCCAGAGCTGCACGGTAGGGGCGATGGCTGCTGATCGCTTCAACCACATCGGCCACTGCTACAATCCTTGCTTCCATGCATATTTCATCACCCTTTAGTCCCTGTGGGTAGCCGGTTCCATCCAGCCGTTCATGATGTTGGTGTGCGATGTCAGCAATTGGCCAGGGGAATTCAATATCCTTTAGAATGTCGTAGCCAACCTGGCAATGGCTTTTAATGAGCTCAAATTCCGTTTCTGACAGTTTTGAGGGTTTACTCAGGATTTCAGCCGGCAGATATATCTTGCCGATATCGTGGATGGTTGCACCCATTCGCAGCCCGTCAACCCTGGTGTTGTCCAGTCCCATCTCCTGCGCGATACAGCGGGCAAGTTGAGCAACGCGCTGCTGGTGCCCTTCTGTGTACGGATCGCGGGCTCCTATTGCCCTGGAAACAGCTACGATGGTGCTGACAAGGCTTGACTTCAGTCGTCGCTGCGAATGAATCAACGACTTTTGAATTCGTTTGCGTTCGGAGATATCACTGACGACAGATATGGAGCCCCATTGTACGCCATTTTCATCCAGACAGGCGGAGCAGCTGACCTGATAATAGCCATCCATCGTTGGTAAAGTGGTTTCGACATCAACTGAGGCAACCCCACCAGTCAATACGGCGGCACACGGCGGCTGTGGATCCGGACTGGCTGTACCACAATAGATAAGCCTGTAATCCAGGCCTTCCAGTTTACCATGTTCGGGTTCAAATCTGTTCCGCATACTCTTGTTGGCGATATAATAACAGCAGCGTAATATGGAGTTTTCACGTCGTCAAATTTAAAGCAGAA
>JBHHTY010000077.1:0-8445 GCA_046753565.1 Mariprofundus sp. | reverse complement strand
AGGAATTAGAGTAAATCCTGAAGAGCCGTTTGAAATTGCGATGAAGCGTTTTCGCAAGCAGGTCGAGAAAGGTGGTGTGATTTCCGAATGCCGCCGTCGCGAAGCTTATGAGAAGCCTTCCATTGCCAAGAAACGCAAGGAAGCTGCTGCACGCAAGCGTTTGATGAAACGCCTGCGCCGTGTTCGCATGCGCGAGAACCGCGATTATTAAATCGCTCGTCTCGTAACCAATCGAAATGCCGGGCCTTTGTGTCCGGCATTTTTTGTTTATAGTTCAGAACCTCAAACTTTTTACCACAGGTATGCAACGGAAAGGCGAAACAGTTGATTGGCGCCCATCTGAGTTTGTTTGTGGTCCATCAACGGAGCGATCATGCTTGAACAGTTAACTGAAGATATGAAAACAGCCATGAAGGCAGGCGACAAACTGCGATTATCCTGCATTCGCATGTTGCGTGCCGCCATCAAAGATAAGGAAATTGAGCTCGGCCATGCCCTGGATGAGGCAGAAGCTGTGGCCGTATTGGCAAAACTGGTCAAGCAACGCAACGATGCGGCATCACAATATGCCGATGCCGGGCGAGATGATTTGAAAGACAAGGAACTGGCCGAAGCGGAAATTATTCAGGCCTATCTTCCCGAACCATTGTCCGATGATGAATTGGATGCCATGGTTGATCAGGCCATCAGTGATAGCGGCGCAGCCAGCATGCGGGATATGGGCAAGGTCATGGCCATTGTGAAAGACAAGGCGGCTGGCCGTGCCGATATGGGCAAACTGTCCGGTATTGTCAAAGCCAGGCTTGGTTAACCGGCCATCTTCCTTGCTTATTTACAGTTCGTATACTACATAAAGGAATATGTCCCACTTCCCTCCATCCTTCCTCGATGAGGTGATTGCGCGTTCCGATCTTGTTGAAATTATCGGGCGTCATGTCGAACTGAAAAAATCCGGCGCCAACCTGATGGGTCTGTGCCCGTTCCATCATGAAAAATCGCCATCGTTTTCTGTTTCGCCTGACAAACAGCTTTATTACTGTTTCGGTTGCGGCAAAGGCGGCGGTGCTTTCCAGTTTCTGATGGAGCATGATGGTTACTCGTTTCCTGAGGCTGTGGAATATCTGGCCGAGAAAACCGGTTTGGAAGTGCCTCGGGATACTGAGCGTCAACCCGGTGATGAAGCACGTCAGAAGCTGGCATTCGATATGCTGGAGCGTGCATCGGATGCCATGGTTCGCGCCCTGAACGGGGGACAGGGGGGCAAGGCCAGGGCATATCTGGAACAGCGGGGGCTGCCGGCGGGGATTATCCGTGATTACAGGCTGGGTTATACACCGGCCGGATACGGATTTATGAACAAGGTGTTCGGACATGATGCCCGAACCAGCAGTCAGCTGGAAACTGTAGGCCTGTTATTCAAGGGTGATCGCGGCTATGGGGATCGTTTCCGGGACCGGCTGATGTTTACGATCCGGGACCGGCGCGGCCGTGTTGTCGGTTTCGGAGGGCGTGTGCTGGGCGAGGGTGAGCCCAAATATCTCAATTCGCCTGAAACCAGATGGTTTCACAAGTCCAGTCTGCTATACGGTTTTTCAGAGCATCGCGACAGCATCCGCAAAACAAAACAACTGGTGGTTGTCGAGGGTTATATGGATGTGCTGGCCCTTGCCGCGCATGGCCTGAAAATCGGATTGGCGCCACTGGGAACGGCGATTGGTGAGCCCCAGATTCGCGAGATTTTCCGCCTTTGCGACGTACCTGTCTTTGCATTTGATGGTGATCGTGCCGGCCGGCAGGCGGCATGGCGGGCACTGGAGAGGATGATGCCACTTTTGAAAGCCGAATTGAAACCGGCTTTTCTCTATCTGCCTGAAGGGGAAGATCCCGATTCCCTGCTTAAGGCCGATGGCGGCGAAGCTTTTCAGCAAAGACTGAATGAAGACAGCAAGCCGGTCCTGGAAACATGGCTGACCGGCTTGAAGCTGTTGGCCGGGCAGGGAGCTGACGGCAGGGCACGCATGGCCAAAAAGGCGGATGCCATGCTGGCGACCATGACCGACACTTACTTGCGGCAGGCATGGCAGCAGGAAGTGGAACAGGCCACCGGTATTTCGCTACAGCAGGGCAGGCGGAGATTACGCACCGGTGATAACAGCACGAAAACATCACAAAGTGGTGATTTGAATCATATACAGGAGCGTTTTCTGGCCGCTCTGATGCAGCAGCCCGAACGTTTTCATGATTTACCAGAAATTGCGGCGGAGTTCTTTGTTGACAAGGAAGTGATAAATTCGATATATTCGCACGCTTTTTCGATGCAAACGGATGCTGAAGACGACAATACCGACATCGCGAGACAGCTGGCACAGGAATTCCCTGACTGCCAGACCATGATTTCTCGCTGGGTGAATCAGGCAACCGTCCAGGATATTGAATACAAGAGTTTGGTGTTGGATATGGAAGCCAATGATATACGCCGGCGTATGAAGTGCGGGCTGAATCTGGATGAGTCTGTACGGCTGCAAAAGCGATTGGCTGTTTTGCAGCAACAACAGCGCAAACTCTCTGAACAGTTGAGTGATACAGGAGCATAACTGCATGTCGAAGAATAGTCAGGAACAGGTCACCATTCGCGAACTTGGCACATTGATGGCCAAGGGAAAACAGGCCGGATTTATCACCTATGAAGAGCTGAACAATCATCTTCCCGGAGGGCTGGTTTCCGCCAATCGTGTTGAACAGTTGATCAATGTTTTCACCGAAATGGGTGTGGAAGTTGTCGATCCGGAACGCGCACCTACCGGTGCCTATGCCATGCGCAAGGACCGTCTGCGCAAGGAAGATTCCGCATTGCGTGCCGACACATCGCAACTGGGCACGGTTGTCCGCATTGATGATCCTGTGCGTATGTATTTGCGTGAAATGGGTACGGTTGAGCTGCTGACCCGCGAGGGCGAGATTGAAATTGCCCGCCGTATTGAAGAAGGCCGCATGCAGGTTCACGAGTCGATTTGTCTGTGTCCGTCAACCTTCCGCGAAATCATGCTGCTGGGCGAACGTATCGCGGAAATCCGTGACGAAGCGCTGGAAAATGATGAGGAACCGAATTTTCGGGATATCATTGATGTGGATGAAAAAGTCATCAATGCGGCTGCCATCAATGAATATGAAAATCGCATGAGCCGCAGTGAAGATGAGGACGATGAGCCTGATGAAGTGGAAACCAAGCTCGACGGTGAACAGCTTACGGCCGCTATCAAGGCGCGGACGGCGACACCGGACGGCACTCCGATGCTCGAAACTGTTATCACCAAGGAAGAACAGCTGGAAGAGGCACTGGGTCATTTCAGTAACGCCAAGCAGTTGCATGACGAGTTTATCATACTGAAGAAAAAACTGGCCAAGAAGCCCAATGATGAAAAACTCCAGCTCAAAAGCCGCGAAGTGCTCGATGCCATGCTGCTTGAACTGGTCAGCATTCCGTTTTCACCGCGTCAGCTTGAACAGCTGGTGCAGCGTTTCAAAAATGCTGTTGAACGTGTTCGCCGTTTTGAGCGTACGATTCGCGATTTTGCCCTGAAATCAAAAATGCCGCGCAAGCTGTTTCTGGAAACCTTTCCTCCGAATGAAACCAGCGAACGCTGGATTGATGATATCATCAGACAAAACAAAGACGCTGTCTGGGTGGAAAACATCGAAACAGTGACGGGCAAGATCAAGGAAAACCAGCGGCGCCTTAAACGCGTTGAGCAGGAAACCGAAATGGATATTGTCGAGCTCAAGGAAGTGGCTCGCAAACTGACCATGGGTGAAGCCAAAATGCGTCAGGCCAAGCGTGAAATGATCGAGGCCAACCTGCGTCTGGTGATTTCCATTGCCAAGAAATACACCAATCGTGGTCTCGGATTCCTCGACCTGATTCAGGAAGGCAACATCGGCCTGATGAAAGCGGTGGAAAAATTCGAGTGGCGTCGCGGTTACAAATTTTCCACTTATGCAACATGGTGGATTCGTCAGGCCATCACACGTTCGATCGCTGATCAGGCGCGCACCATTCGTATCCCGGTGCATATGATTGAAACCATCAACAAAATGATGCGTGTTTCGCGTCAGATTGCTCAGGAAATCGGACGTGAGCCGACACCGGAAGAGCTGGCGGAACACCTTGAACTGCCGGTAGAAAAGGTAGAGCAAATCCTGGAAGTGGCCAAGGAGCCGGTTTCTCTGGAAACGCCGATTGGTGATGATGAAGATTCACAGCTGGGTGATTTTGTCGAAGACGAAAATGCGGAAAACCCCCTTGATGCGACTGTCAGTGCGGCACTTTCGGAAGCGACTCTGGATGTGCTGGAAAACCTGACCGACCGCGAACAGAAAGTATTGCGGATGCGTTTTGGTATCGGCATGAATACCGATCATACTCTGGAAGAGGTGGGTAAACAGTTCGGTGTGACCCGTGAACGGATTCGTCAGATTGAGGCGAAGGCGCTGCGCAAACTGCGTCATCCATCGCGGGCACAGAAGCTGAAAACATTTGCCGATTCACCGGAAAAAGCAGTCCAGCTCGAAGGTAGTATTCGCTAGGAAAGCGCTTCCCAGGTATTTCTGTCAGTACCTGCCTCAGGCCGGAGGAATATGGATGCGTTCAATGGCTGTTGTCAGCCGGGTGGTTGGATCAATAGTGACCAGTGTTGCAAAAATGGAGGCGCCGCGTTCAACCGCTTCAAAGCGTTGCGGCAAGCGTTGCACCATTCGCTTTAGTGCGCCATCGATTTTCATGCCGATGATAGACTGATAGGAACCGGTCATGCCGATATCGGACTGATATGCCGTACCTGAAGCATGGATGATTTCATCGCAGGTCGGCACATGGGTATGGGTTCCATAAACAAATGAGGCGCGACCGTCCATATACCAGCCCATGCCCATTTTTTCGCTGGTTGCTTCCGCATGCATGTCCACAAGAACGGCATTCACATCATCGGGAATCTCATTCATCGCCTGATCAACAGCTGCAAACGGGCAATCCCATGGCCCCATAAAGGTCTGGCCGATCAAATTGATCACAGCTATTTTATAACCTGCAGCGGTTTCCTGTACGGTCCAGCCACGCCCCGGTGCAAAGCGGGTGAAATTCATTGGCCGCACATAGCGGTCATCGTCTTCGATATGCTGGAGAAAATCACGTTGATCCCAGCAGTGGTTGCCATTGGTCAGGACATCCACACCTATCGCAAACATTTCGTCGGCCACTTTTTCGGTCAGGCCGAATCCATGCGCCAGGTTTTCACCATTGGCCACCACGAAATCAACCTGATGCATATCGATCAGTGATGGTAAATGTTCTGTCAGGGCACGTCGCCCTGCTTTGCCGAGAATATCTCCGATAATCAGAATGTTCATGGCTTCGGGCATTTGATGACCTCTTTTTCAGTGATAATATAATCCATCGGCGCATCATGCCTTTCGGCTGGAATATCTGCGACCTCCTGACCGGAAAAGGCCAAACCTATCACATGGTTCAGCTGATGGCGGTGGCGGGCAAGCCAATGGTCAAAACATCCTTTTCCCATGCCCAGACGATTTCCCTGTCGGTCGAATGCTGTCAGTGGGCAGAGCAGGACAGTGGTTTTTTCGCCTGTCCAGGTCACATCGGATACAGGCTCTGAAACACCAAATCGGCCGTTTTCCCAGCCGGTGTCCGGTTTTACCAGGCGCCACTCCATCTGTTCGTGATGGTGAGTGATCGGCGCAAAAATCCGATAGTCCGATGTCCGGAACAGGGTTTCCGTATTCACTTCTGACGGCAGTGAGCGGTAGGCCAGCAGACAGGATGGAATATCAGGCATGTTTTGCAGGTGGGAGAACAATGCCTCGATAATGGCTTGCGAATTTTTCCACCGCTCGGAATTGGTCATGGTTTGCCGGTATGCCAGTCCTTTGTTTCTCAAAATGTTTTTACGATCTGTTTTGTTCATATGGATGCAGGGCCATGCATATCCTGAAAGGTTTTTTTCCGGACACGTCGGAAACAACAGCCTTTGAAAGATATGGATGGTGCAATTGATAAAGGAGTTTTCCGATCGGGGGGGTAAAAGAAGGCACCCCCACGCTGACGTAATGGCATATGGTCGACGAACCCTCTAACAAGAGGTGGGCGCCGCACTTCGGCCTCAGGTATCCCGAAAGGGGGACGCGCATGGCCAAGGTAGGTAAGCTCCCATTCGACAAGTATCGGCTCAGGCAACATGAATGCCACTCGCTCAACGCAGGGGTGCTTTTGCTAAACCCTCTGCCTGTAATACTACTCCATCAAGTTCAGATATCAAGTCTTCCAGACCATCAATTTTTGTTCTGGAAGCTTTCAACAGTTCTCCGGCCAGATTCAGGGAAACCAGTGTCAGCAGGCGGTCGGAAGCCACTGATGCGCCCATACTTCTGAGTTCATCCACGTGTTTCTGAACCAGTTCGGCAGCAGCCATGACCTGATCGGGATCTTCATCTGTCAGAATGGAAAAATTACGCCCCATGAGGGTGATTTCAACCGAATGGCTCATGATGATTCTTCCTGTCCTGCCATCAGTTCATCCAGTTTCTCCATGGCATGCTCCACCCGTGCTTTTGCTTCCAGCCGTCCGTTTTGCAGGCTGTCGAGCTCACTTTCAAGCTGGCGTACCTGATCGCGCCGTTTACGCAGCTCATTTTCAGCAATGCGAACCACTTCGCGCATGCGGTGATTATCAGCAATCGTCTGTTCCATATTGCGGCGGATACTGGCCAGATGTTCGGTTAAAGTCCGAATCCGCTCTTCCAGAGCCTGTTGGGGATTATTCTGCATGCATGATATTGAAGCACTTTCGAACGATGAGTTCAAGCGATAAACGCCGAAAAGTCTTAATGCCTTGCCTGAAACCGGTCTGGATGAGTCGGGACTTGCAAGTTATTCTTTGATCCGTGTATGATAGGTCGTCAGAAATGAAGGTGGGGGTTTCCATGGCAATCGATTATTCTTGGCTTGAAGACAAGGTTCTGATGCGCAAGCTGAACGGGGAGGAGCGAGGCAAACTTGATCGTCTTCTGGTTGAAAAGAACTTTGCCAAAAACGAAAGAATTCTGACACAGGGCCAGGCCGGTGGTGTGTTGTATATTCTGCGTTCAGGTCTGGCTGAAATCAGCGCTGAGTGCAATGGTCAGGTCATGAAGCTGGCGACCAGCAGAGAAGGAGCGCTGTTCGGTGAGATTACCTTTCTGACAGATGATTCGGCTACGGCGACAGTGACTGCTGTGGAAGATTGCGTGGTGTACAAACTCAAACGGGATGATTGCTCGGAGCTGATGCAAAGCGATCCTGAGCTGGTCTATGCATTCATGGCCTATATGCTGGTTCATGCCGGCAAGGTGATCCGTTCGAGGAACGAGGATCATGCGAATATGATGCAGTATATGAGTTCATCGCATAAGTAACGCTGTGTTCGGATAAATAACATCCTGACAAAGCCTGCACATGTTGCAGGCTTTGTTGTGCGTGTTCACTGGCATGACGCGCAGATTGACACATGCATTTGCAGCAGCATTCTTCGCGACCTTTAAGGCAATACCTGAGAGGCTGCTGTGAACTATGTATCAAGCCCTGAAATTTAAGTGTTTAACAAAGAGAGACCTATGACACCTGATGACCTGAATATTGATTTTGAAGAGGGAGGTATCCTGACCACCAGGCAGGTGGATAAAGTGATTCTCAGCAAGGGAGCCTGGACAACCATTCTGTTCCGTTATCAGAATTGGGATCATGCCAGTGAATCCTATGGCGAAGATAAATTCACTATTCGCCGCTATCAGAAACGTAATGGCGAATATACGCCACGTTCCAAATTCAATATCACCAATGCCAAACAGGCCCGTATGATTGTTGAAGTTCTGCAAGGTTGGCTTGACGAAAACTAAAGTTCTTCCGTCCGTGGTGTGCACGGATTTCTGATTGTTTTGTTTTCCTGTTTGATTTCTGCCTGATGATGACATGGTGACCAGGATGGTGCACCCTAGTGGATTCGAACCACTGGCCTTCGGCTTCGGAGGGCTGGTGTCATCGGGTTTGTGCCCATATTGGCTTGCGCTCGTTCCCAAATTGCCTATTGTTTCAATTTAGTGGGCTGCTCATTATAGTTGGGCGCGATTTGGGCACGACGCATAAACAGATCTCCATTCGAGCCCTTTTCTGACAAGTAAGAAATGCAATAATTCCAAGGCGTTTCAACGATATGCACCCTTAGCTCAGCTGGATAGAGCGTTGCCCTCCGAAGGCAAAGGCCGCAGGTTCGACTCCTGCAGGGTGCGCCATATTCTTCTCAGATGACCCTTAGCCTTTCCGGGCACAAACCTCATAAAATTGGCTTGTGCCCATCTCGTGCCCACGCTGTGCCCAGATTCAATTCTGAAATTAACTCA
>JBHHTY010000076.1:0-8603 GCA_046753565.1 Mariprofundus sp. | reverse complement strand
AGAGATTGTGGTTGAAATTCCTTTTCCAGCAATTGCCGGATGGTTTCACATGTACCACTCATGCATCCGGATTCCGGCGATACAGGATACAGATCTTTCCGATCTGACCCACCAGTTCGGCCTCACTCCGGCTCGCCAGCTCTTGCATGCATTGTTTCCGGGCTTCGCGATCATTCTGGGCAATATGTACCTTGATCAGTTCATGGGTATCAAGCGCCCGCGATGTTTCCAGCAGCAGGTTCTCACTGATGCCTTTTTGGCCAACCCGGATGACTGGCTTGAGGTCATGTGCTTTTGCCCTGAGTTCTTTTCGTTGTTTTGTGCTTAGAGACATCTTTTTCCTCCAGCTCCCGAATATATCAGTCGTGCGGAAAATTAGTATGGATGAATGTATTTCAATGTTATCATAATGCGCTGACGATTATCGTGCCCCTGCATTTGAAAGTGTTTAAGCCAGACATTCTCCGCTCTGGGAAACACCATGGAGCATGTCATCACACGGTGCCGGATTCGCGTTTTCAACCATTGCTCAAGCAGGTGGCTTCGTTAGAGTGGAGCTGTGCAGAAACATGATGTAATACCTCCGGAAAATCTGTTGCCAAAAGCGAAGAAACTTGAGCGGAAAGCTGGCAAGCGCTTGCGTATCCCTATTCGCTGGCGTTGGTCTATGCTGGTAGGTTTTACAGTTACTCTGGCTATTATCGCGCTGTTTTTTGTCATTCTGGATATTGAGCACGATGCCTGGCTGGAAAGCCAGGCGGCACAGGCCGAGTTGCAGGTGGACCGGCTGACTGATGAGCTGAAACTGCCGTTGCTTTCCGGCAGTAGTGCGGAAACAGATATTGTGGTGCACGGTTTCCTGAGCAAGGTGCCGACAGTGTTGAGTGTGGTGATTCGTTATCCCGATGGTACAATAAAATCCCTTGGCTCCGCGACCCCCAACGATGCTGTTTTGAAAGCCCTGTCCAAAAGCGATACGGTAAAACGCCTGCCGGTCAAGCAGTTCTGGTATGCGAAATCCGTCATCTATGCCAAGACTACCATGGGCGTTGTTGCTGTTCGTTTTTCCGAAAAGCAGTGGGAAAACATTGCAGGCAAACTGGTACAGAAGATTTTTACAGCCGCTGTGGTTGTGGTGTTGTTATCGGGTATTCTGGTGTACTGGGTCGCCGGCCGCATGAGTAAACCGATTGAGATGCTCAGCGGTGCCGCGCTTAAAGTTGCGGATGGTGATTATCAGGTCCGTTTGCCGGTACCCGGAAACGATGAATTATCTGATGCCTTGTTCCAGTTTAATGTCATGGCCAGCGAGCTGGAGCACAAGGAAGAATTGCGCGATGTGTTCAGCCGCTATCTGAATCCTGAATTGATCAAGGAAGTATTTGAAAGCGGCGATGTCCGGGTGGAAAATCATCGCCAGGAAGTTTCAGTGCTGTTTGCGGATATGGTACGTTTCACATCTTTTTCCGAATCCATAGAAACCGAAGATGTGGTCAGGCTGCTCAATGATCACTTTGAGGTATTTCACCGGGTCATCGCTTATTATGGCGGCCATGTGGATAAATATATCGGAGATGCTGTCATGGCTGTATTCAATCATCCGGTCGAGAACAGTGAACATGCCCGTCATGCGGCCGAGGCCGGACTGGCTGTAAGTATGGCCTGCCGGAAACTGGAAAGGAACCGTCCGGATGGTGAACCTGTCAGTTTCAGGGTTGGATTGAACTGCGGTCAGGCCATTGTTGGAAATATTGGTGCGGCCCGGAGGCTGGAATACACGGTCATTGGAGATGTCGTGAATATGGCGTCCCGCATGACCACTCTTGGCAATGGTGGTGAGTTGATCATGCCCAGAAGCACTTTTGACCTTCTGGGTGAAGGATTTGAGTTTCAGGCTATCGGTGTGCAAAATATTAAGGGCGTAAGTCAGGAGGTTGAAATTGGTCAGGTTGTGATCTCTGACCCGGCACTGCTGCGCAGCATTGAATATGTTGTGGAACTGGCATTTAGTCTTGAACTGCCTGAGAATGCGCTGCAGACCTCTGGAGATGCCTGATCTTATGTTTCGACTCTGTTGTTTCATGCTTGCCGCCGCCATGCTGTCCGCTTGTCAAATAGACAAGGGGAAGCTTGATCATTTACTTACCAAAGGCAGTGAAACATTCGGCATCACGGGAACATATGATTCGATTTATCATGATTTCAAGCACGGCAGAATCATGCAGGCGCGCACACGGGTGCTTGAGCTGGATAAGTCGGATCAGGATTACAAAAAAGCCCGGCAATTATTGAATCAGAAAATCGAGCCTGCCCGCAGGCGGTTGTTTGTCCATTATCTGCGTATGGCAAAAGACCTTGAAGGAAAAAAGCTGTGGTCGAAAGCCAGCTGGGCATATGATCAGGCCAAAGCCGTTTCCATCAAACCGGAAGTGATGGAAAAAAAACAGTCTGAACTACAGAAGCACATGCGCCAGTTGCGCATGGAAAAACTGTTGCAGCAGCGGCGAAAGGAAGATCTCGCGCTGTTTTCCTATGCCGGTAGCTATGAGGCTCCCAACGGCCTGAATCCGAAAGATGAAATCTATGAACACATGCGAGAACAATACAATGATCTGCTTGATGGCCGGGCCAGTCTGGCGTTGCGTGAGGCCAAACGTTTTTTACACCGAGGGTTGCCTGAAATCGCTTATGTCGAGATTGAATCCTACATGCGCCTGCAGCCCGGCAGCAGCAGGGGCAGCAAGTTGCTGGCATCCATCAAGCGCGATATGCCCGCGTTTCTGAAAATTCCCCCTATGCCTGCAAGCGATATGGTCAATAAACCAACACTGGCCAAACGGGCGAATCATGCGAAATCGGTCTCCGCCAAACAGGTACAGGTAGCCCTGAAGTCCGGAGAGCTGTTGAAGGCTAAACAGCTTGCACATATCTATCGGCGCAATGGTGGCAAGGATGCTGACAAGCTGCTGAATCAGGTGCAGAAAAGAGTGGATGCATCGGCTGCAGCACTGTTTTCCAAAGGCAGCAAGGCATTCCGCGATGAGCAGCTGGAGCGTGCCATTCAATATTGGGGAAGAGCCGTGAGTTTAAAGCCGGAAAAATCCGAATATGTCGAATCCTTGCGCCGGGCGCGCCAGCTTCAGGAGCGACTGAAGCTGTTGCAGGATTCTAAATAGAACCCCATGAGTCAGCGGTTATTTTACCCGAAACAGTCGGAAAGAGGATCAACATGCAGGATACAATAGTTTTGCCGAGACATAAAACCCGGCAAATCCAGGTGGGCAAGGTCTGTGTGGGTGGTGATGCGCCGATTGCCGTGCAATCCATGACCAATACCCTGACAACGGATATCGATGCCACCGTAAACCAGATTCAGCGGCTAAAAGATGCGGGAGCTGATATCGTTCGTGTTTCCGTGCCCGACCCTGAATCGGCAACTGCTATGCCGGAAATTCTGGCCCAGACCGATGTGCCAATTATCGCGGATATTCATTTCAGCTATAAAATGGCACTGGCTGCTCTCGACGCCGGCGTACACGGACTGCGTCTGAATCCCGGTAATATCGGGGGGCGTGACAGGGTTGAGAGGGTGGTGAAAAAGGCAACCGAACACGGCGTTTCGATCCGTATCGGAGTCAATGCCGGTTCACTGGAAAAAGAGCTGAATGAAAAGTATGGCGAGCCGTGCGCTGATGCAATGGTGGAGTCGGCTCTGAATCACATTCATATTCTGGAGGATATGGGTTTTCATGATATCAAGGTGTCATTGAAAGCCAGCAATATCCCCATGACTGTCGCGGCCTATCGCAAGCTGGCGAATCAGGTGGGTTATCCCTTGCATCTTGGCATTACAGAGTCAGGCAGCCGGTTTGGCGGTACCGTGAAATCCTCTATCGGACTCGGCCTGCTGCTGGCCGATGGCATTGGCGATACCATTCGGGTGTCGCTGGCCGCCGAGCCGGAAGAAGAGGTAAAAGTGGGCTTTGAGATTCTGAAATCACTGGGCCTGCGCCATCGCGGCGTCAACCTGATTGCCTGCCCGAGCTGTGCCCGCCAGAAGTTCAATGTTATTGATACCGTGGCCGAGCTGGAACAGCGCCTGTCGCATATTCGTGAAAATATTGATGTGGCGGTTATCGGTTGTGTGGTCAACGGACCCGGAGAAGCCAGAGAAGTGAATGTTGGCATCACCGGCGGCTATCCGGTGCATATGATGTATCGGGATGGCGAAAAATCTGAAAAAATCAAAACAGGGAATATGATCGATAAACTGGTTGAAGATGTGGAGCGACGTGCAGCCACAATACGCGAACAGGGGGGGAAGAAGTAAATGGCGGGCAAAAAGCTGCAAAGTATCCGGGGGATCCATGATGGATTGCCCGCCGAGGTGTTGATCTGGCAACATATTGAAGCAGTGGCGCGCAAGGTCTTTTCCGCCTATGCCTTTTCCGAGGTGCGACTACCCATTCTGGAGCCCACCGAACTGTTTGTGCGCTCAATCGGCGAAGTTACCGATATTGTTTCCAAGGAGATGTACGCTTTTACCGATCAGGGCGGTGATAACATATGTCTGCGCCCTGAAGGTACAGCAGGTGCTGTCCGCGCCTATCTGCAGGGAGGATTGACTCGCGCAGGAATCCAGCGCTGGTTTTATATGGGCCCGATGTTCCGGCGCGAGCGGCCCCAAAAAGGGCGTTTGCGACAATTCCAGCAGATTGGTGTCGAAATATTCGGTGCCAGCGGGCCACTGGAAGATGCCGAGGTTCTGGCCATGGCGCATCGCTTTTTATCCGAACTGGGTATTTCCGACTTGAATCTGGAAATCAATTCACTGGGTTGCCCCGACTGTCGCCCGGCATACCGTGAATCTTTGACGGCTTATTTGCAGCAGCGTACCGACAGCCTTTGCCAGACCTGCAGCCAACGTATCGAAAAAAATCCGATGCGTGTGCTTGATTGCAAGGTGGAGGCCTGCCAAAGCGAATTGGCAGATGCACCGGAAATGGTGGAGCACCTGTGTGAAACATGCGAGTCCCATTTTGCAGGATTGCAGAAAGGACTTGCAGCTTTGCATGTACCGTATCGTATCAATGCACGTATTGTCCGCGGACTGGACTATTACAATCGCACTGCATTTGAAATCGTTTCCGATAAGCTGGGGGCACAGGGTACGGTGCTGGCCGGTGGCCGTTATGACGGGCTGGTTGATGAACTGGGCGGGCCTCCCACTGCCGCCATTGGTTTCGCTGCAGGCCTGGAACGACTGGCCATGCTGCTGGGCGAAACGAAAACGGAAACTGTATATGTGGCGATTGTCGCACTGGGTGAACAGGCCATCCCGTATTCCCTGCAGCAGGCATCCTTGTTGCGGGATCATGATTTTAGCGTCGTTCACTGCGGTGGTGGCAGCGCCAAACGTCAGTTTAAGATGGCGGATCGGGAGGGTGCTCGATTTGTTGTCGTGGTTGGCGATGATGAAATGCAATCCGGCCAGGTTACACTGAAAAATATGGCCACGGGTGAACAGCAGCAGCTTACACCTGAGCAGCTTGTGAACATGATCAATATTGATCGGGAGCGTTGACTATGGTTCGATAGCGTGAATCAGGCTGACCAGTAATCGATTCACCGGCGTTGGAATTTTCAATGCGGCGGCTTCTCTCACTACATAACCGTTGATATAATCAACTTCGGTGTTGCGGCCGGCATCAATATCCTGCCACATGCTTGTTTTGACCGGCCCCATTGCCAGTGTCACTTCAATATGTTTCTTTATGTCCTGCTCGCCAATCGCGATGCCTTTCATGTTTGCAACCGCCACGGTCTCTGCCATGGCCTGACACACAATGGCAAGAGTTTCACTATTTGCAGCCACGGCGCTGGCATAACACCGGGTAATGGCTGTGATGGCATTAAAGCCGCAATTCCACAGCAACTTGCGCCACAACATGGCTTCCGGATCATTATCCTGTCGTGTGGACACATCGGCATGCTGAAATGCATTGATCAATAGTGAAAAATACTGCTCGCCATGGCCCTGTTGCCACAGCCCCATACGAATTCCGCCGGCAGCCGAGTGAATCACATACCCCGGCTGTGTCAGCCGGGTGCCGATAAATGCCGTAGCTGCAGATACGGCATGTTCAGGAAAAGCCTGTGCCACCATTTCCGGAGCCTCAACGCCATTTTGCAGCGTTAACAGCAATGCTGAAGGAGAGATATGATGCTGTAGTGAATCAAGCATGTCCTTCAGTCCGATCATTTTGCAGCTCAGTATAACAACCTGACAGGACTCAATCCGGGTGACATCCGATGTAGCCGTGATATTAATCTGTTTGCATTGACCTTCCGATTTATGTTTCAGGCCATCAGCCTGCATGGCTGCCAGATGTTTCCCTCGAGCCAGAAATATCACACCGAAACCGGCCTGTACCAGTTTGCTTCCGTAGTGGCAGCCGACAGCGCCGGCACCTGCAATTGCAATTTTCATGAATCCCTCCATGACCGGACAATCATACAGCGTTATGCTTGCCATCCGCGTTCCTGACCTTCGAAACGATGTCATGATGATTTCGCGGTTATGTCAAAAGGGGTAACTAATGCCAAAAGAAACGTTGCGCAAGGAAGCATTCGAGTATCATCAATCACCGGTTCCGGGAAAAATCAGCATCAAACCTACCAAACCTTGCCTGACCCAGCGCGATCTGGCTCTGGCCTACACTCCGGGCGTAGCTGAACCCTGCCTTGCCATTGCTGAAAATCCGGATCTGGCCGATGAATACACAGCCCGCGCCAATCTGGTTGGCGTGATCAGCAATGGCACCGCAGTACTGGGCCTCGGCAATATCGGCCCTCTGGCCGGCAAACCGGTGATGGAGGGTAAGGGGGTGTTGTTCAAACGCTTTGCCGATATTGACGTGTTTGATATCGAGCTGGATGAAAATGACCCGATGAGCATTGTGGAAACCATTGCGCGTATGGAACCGACTTTCGGCGGCATCAACCTTGAAGATATCAAGGCGCCGGAATGTTTTGTCATCGAAGAAGAACTGAAAAAACGCATGAATATTCCGGTTCTGCATGATGATCAGCATGGCACCGCCGTAATCATGGCTGCTGCATTTCTGAATGCACTGATCTTGCAAAACAAACAGATTGAAGATGTGCGTGTCACCTGTCTTGGAGCAGGCGCTGCAGGTTTCGCCTGCATGAAGCTGATCGAACAGCTGGGTACCCGTCGCGAAAATATCCTGTTTCTGGATCGCAAAGGGGTTATCAGCACCGACCGGCAGGAAGAGTTGCCACCGCATAAAGCCTATTTTGCGACAGAACGGCCGGAACGCACGCTGGCTGAGGCCATGAAAGGCGCCGATGTATTTATCGGCCTTTCACAAGGAAACATTGTGGATGCGTCCATGCTGAAAAGCATGGCAGACAGGCCCATCATTTTCGCCATGGCCAACCCCGACCCGGAAATTGCCTATGATCTTGCCATGGAAACCCGCAAGGATCTGATTATGGCGACCGGCCGTTCGGATCATCCCAATCAGGTGAACAATGTGTTGGGGTTCCCGTTTCTGTTTCGTGGTGCGCTGGATGCGCGGGCGACCACATTCAATGAAGAGATGAAAGTGGCCGCTGTGCATGCCCTGGCCAGCCTTGCCCGTCAGGATGTCCCGGCTTCGGTGCTCAAGGCATATGGTGTCAACGAGCTGCGCTTCGGGCCCAAATATATTCTTCCCAAGCCATTCGATCCCCGCCTGATTGAAGTGGTGCCGGTTGCAGTGGCAAAAGCGGCAACTGAGACCGGTGTGGCCCGCAAGCCACTGGAGAATGCCGATGCCTATGCGCACGAACTGGCAGGCCGTATTGATTCCTCTCGTCTGTTTATGCGAATGATCATGGAAAAAGCCCAGGCCAACCCGATCAGACTGGTGCTCCCTGAAGGTGAGGATGAAACTGTGATTCGCGCCGCCATTGAAATGCAGGAAAGCGGTATTGCCACGCCCATGCTGATTGGTCGGCAGGTACAGGTGCAGCAGCTTTGTGATCAAATGCAGCTGAATCTCGATCGTATCACTGTGATTGACCCGGCAGCTGAAGATAGCCGTTTCGCTGATCTTGCCGGGGCCTATTATGCGCTCCGTCAGCGGCATGGTGTTCTGCCGGATGATGCAGAAAAAACCCTACGCAATGATATCAATGTACTCGGTGCCATGCTGGTTCATCAGGGGCTTGCTGACGGCATGTTATCGGGCCGTACAGCGCATTATCCGAATGTGCTACGCCCGATTCTCAAGGTGCTCGGCCATGATAGCGAGGGAGCGCGCTATCATGTCTATGGCATGTATCTGATGATCATGGAAAACAGCGCCTATTTCCTCAGTGACTGTACCGTGAATGTGGATATGAATGCGGAACAGCTGGCTGAGCTCGCTAGGCTGGCTGCTGATACTGCCACGTCGCTCGGGTGCAGTGCCCGCGTGGCCATGCTGTCTTTCTCGAATTTTGGCAGTGTGGAACATTCAGAAACGCTCAAGGTGGCAGAGGCAACCCGGTTACTGCATAAAAACATGCCCGAATTGATGGTTGATGGTGAAATG
>JBHHTY010000075.1:0-8608 GCA_046753565.1 Mariprofundus sp. | reverse complement strand
CAGTGCCACTTCAGAACCGGTTGCAATGATAATCACATCAGGCGTGCCGTTTGAGTCTTTCAGGATGTAACCGCCACGCTCAATCAGGGCGATCTGCTCATCGTTGCGATCCATATGTGGCAGGTTCTGACGTGAGAAGATCAGAGAGGTAGGACATGTCTGATTCTTGATCGCCACTTTCCATGATACAGCCGATTCAACCGCATCACAAGGGCGCCATACATCCATATTAGGAATCATGCGCAGTGTTGCAGTCTGTTCTACGGGTTGATGGGTTGGGCCATCTTCGCCCAGGCCGATAGAGTCATGGGTGAATACTTCGATATGACCCACTTTCATCAGCGCAGCCATACGCAGTGCGTTACGTGCATACTCCGAGAACATCAGGAATGTTGCGCCATATGGCACGAATCCGCCGTGCAGAGCTACGCCGTTGATCATGGCCGCCATGCCGAACTCGCGTACGCCATAGTTTACATAGTTGCCGGCAGGCTCCTTGATAACAGGCTTGGCACCCGACCATAGTGTCAGATTTGAGCCTGCAAGGTCAGCAGAACCGCCCAGGAATTCAGGTGTGATCTTAGCCAGGCCTTCAATAGCATTCTGTGAAGCTTTACGTGATGCGATGCTTTCACCTTTCGCAGCAACTTCTGCAATGTAAGCGTCAGCAGCAGTATCCCAGCCCGCAGATAGTTCGTTGTTAATGCGACGTGTGAATTCTGCTGCTTCTGCAGGAAATTCGGCCGCGTATGCAGCAAAACGTTCATCCCAGTCAGATTCAGCAGTAGCACCGGAATCTTTTGCAGACCAGCCGCCATAGACATCTTCTGGAATTTCAAAAGGTTCATATTCCCAGCCCAGTTCTTTACGAACCAGGGCGATCTCTTCGTCACCAAGTGCAGCGCCATGGCAATCATGTGAACCCGCTTTGTTTGGAGAACCATAGCCAATGATAGTCTTGCAGCAAATCATGGTTGGTTTGCCAGATTCAGCTTTTGCAGTTTCAATCGCAGCCTTGATCTCGTCAGCATCGTGACCGTCAACATTGCGGATTACCTGCCAGCCATAAGATTCAAAACGAGCAGCTGTATCATCGGTGAACCAGCCTTCAACTTCACCATCAATTGAAATGCCATTGTCATCCCAGAACGCGATCAGCTTGCCCAGACCCAGTGTTCCGGCCAATGAACATGCTTCATGAGAGATGCCTTCCATCAGGCAGCCATCACCGAGGAATACGTAGGTGTTATGGTCAACTATGTCATGACCTGGCTTGTTGTACTGGGCAGCCAGTGTTTTTTCAGCCAAAGCCATGCCAACACCATTGGTAATACCCTGGCCCAGTGGACCTGTTGTCGTTTCAACACCAGGCGCATAGCCATATTCAGGGTGGCCCGGCGTGCGAGAGTGCAGCTGACGGAATTGTTGCAGGTCATCGATGCTAAGGTCATAGCCGGTCAGGTGCAGCAGGGAGTAGATCAGCATAGAGCCATGACCGTTAGACAGGATAAAGCGATCGCGATCAGCCCATTTCGGGTTGGAAGGATTGTGTTTTAAATAATCGTTCCATAATACCTCGGCAATGTCTGCCATTCCCATGGGTGCCCCCGGGTGTCCGGAGTTGGCTTTCTGCACTGCATCCATGGCCAGTGCGCGGACAGCGTTGGCAAGTTCTCTACGGCTGGTGTTACTCATGTATACTCCCCTTGAAAATTAAATTTTGAAAAATCGAATGCTGAACAATACATAGCACAAACATAATTTCTAATCAGCGTCTATGACTATTAGCATAAGAAATTCTTATGTACCGTTGTCATATATTACATTTTAATAAGATGAAACCTTCAAATATGAACCGTTGTAACGACCTGGCGCACATTGCCAACCGAACCAGATAGAATCACGGAGTCAGTGGTCATATACTTTCCCTTGTCATCGTGGCCAAGCTTGACGTGATGCACATAGGCGCCACTGGTCAGACCAGTGGCGATAAACATAACATCATCGCTGGATACAAGTTCATCGCGAGTGATGATACGTTTGGTATCAACACCTTCTTTTCTGCAAAGCTCAATTTCGAAATCCTTTTGTGGAGCCATGCGGCCAAACATCTCCGCACCCATGGCTCTGGCCGCGCATGCGACCACGATACCTTCAGGTGTGCCTCCGATGCCAAACAACGCATCCACGCCGCACCCCAGAATTGCCTGGATGGCACCGTTGACGTCGCCATCTGTCGCCAGGCGCACCTTTGCACCTGTCGCATAAATCTGCTGTTTCATTTCTTCATGGCGTGGTTTTTCGAGCACAAAGACCCTCAATTCTTCGACTTCCTTACCTGTGGCCTTGGCTAACTGATTCAGACGATCCTTAATAGGTGCCTCAGGATCAATCTTGTCACGGGCTGCACGTGCATAAACCTGTTTGTCCATGTAGAAGCATGAGCCTGGCTCGTACATCGAACCTTCAGGAGCTGCAGCCAGCGTGACTACTGAGCCTGGCATGTCCTTGGCAAAAAGATTTGTTCCTTCAATCGGATCAACGGCGATATCGACGCCAACACCTTTGCCGGTTCCCACTTTTTCACCATCGTAAAGGGCAGGAGCTTCATCTTTGGCTCCTTCGCCAATGACGACCATGCCACGCATGGGCACCTCGTTGATACGGGTACGCATGGCATCTACTGCCAAACCGTCACCTTCATCTTTCTGGCCAGAGCCAACAAATGGGGCACATGCCCGGGCGGCAGCCTCACAGACTTCCACCAGATCAATCTTTAAATCACAAACTTTGAACATGCTTCCCTCCCTAAGCACAAGCTAGATAAAAAAACACACCCCTCACACATGGGGGCGTGCACAATAGCGGAAAGTAAGAGAGATTGCGACCCTTTAAAAACACCCTTTAAAACCACCCTTTAAACCCGGCCTAAATCAGACTTAAAACCTGTTTATGAATGCTATTGTTGCAGGCTGCAGCCATGGAGCTTTTTAACTGATTCTTTTCAAACGGGTGTTTTTTTTCAAAGTTGCTAACTACGCATCCGGCTTCCTCCGCAATCAGCAGGCCAGCAGCATAGTCCCAAAGTTGTTGCCCACCATGCAGGATAAATTGCGCCCGTCCCGCTGCCAGCCAGCTCCATTCCAGAGCGCAACTGCCAATGTTTCGCTGGCTACGGTAGAGCCGGGTTGTGGCCAGAGCCGCTGCCAGTGACGGATTCAGGCGCTTGAAGTCAACAAAGCCAACTGAAGCTTTCAAATTCTTCTCATCCGAGGTTTGCAGTGGCATTCCATTCAACCATGCGCCCTTATGACTTTGGGCATAGAACGATTCTTCTCTGACAGGGTCATGGATTACGCCCATAATCGGCCTGCCATCTTCAATCAGGGCCAGGGAGATAGAAAAGACAGGGTAGTTTGCAACAAAATTAGTGGTGCCATCCAGAGGATCAAGACACCAGTAGTTGCCACCCTTGTTCAGACAGCCTCTTTGTTCTTCGGGTTCCATTTCCTCACTGAGGAAGCCGATTTTTCCATCTATTTCCGCCAGACTTTTTTGGATAAAACTTTCACAGGCAAGGTCAATCTCGGTAATGATTGAGCCATCAGATTTAGTATGAACAGAACTCAGGGTTTTCCAGGCTGGAAGAATAATTTGCTTTCCCGCCTCCTCAAGCAACCTGACAATTGTTTGTATCATTAGGGCCTGTTAAGACTAATTTTGGTTGTAAGGACGAGGCCCTTTTTGTTACTGTGTAAGGCACTTCGAGCGCAGTGTGCCTGTGGCACATCAGGGAGAAATAACGTAGCAGAGTATAAAGAGGGCGCGTCCCGCAGTACTGCGCCCCAAATGAGCCCATTCAGCGTTGCTCGTCGTTTATTTGGATTTACCAAACTTCTCTCCTCTTGCCTTGATTGGCCTTATTTGGGGCAGCAGCGCTTCAATCAAAATTAGTCTTAACAGACCCTGGTCACACCCTCTTCTCGCCAAGCCTAAACAAAAGCGGAGAAAAAATCGATGCAGTTGCTATAGTGCGGACATTCAATTTTACTGTAAACTATAGGAGGAAAGCATGGCATCTTTAGAGGGGAAAATGGTGATCGGACAATCCGGCGGCCCGACAGCAGTGATCAATCAGTCACTGGTCGGGGCTATTCTGGCAGCAAGAAACCATGACGCGATCAGCGGTGTTCTTGGCGCACGCCATGGCATTCAGGGCATCATGGATGAAGATTTTGTTGACCTTGCAGTCCAGAGCCAGGATCAACTTGAGCAAGTAGCAAGTACGCCGGCGGCAGCCCTGGGTTCAGTGAGGCTTAAACCGGGCAAGGCTGAGTGCAAACGGGTATTCGAGGTATTTCGCAAGAATAATGTGCGTTATTTCTTTTATATTGGTGGCAATGATTCGGCCGAGACTGCCCATATCATTGCCGAGGTGGCCAGTGATGCCAATTACGATTTCTGCACAGTGCATATTCCCAAGACCATCGACAATGATCTCAGGGTAACCGATCACTGTCCCGGCTATGCCTCAGCTGCCAAATTTGTGGCGCTGGCTTTCATGGGCGATGATCGGGATAACCGGGCTTTGTCCGGGATTAAAATCAACGTCGTTATGGGGCGTCATGCCGGTTTCTTGACCGCAGCAGCAGCCTTGGCCAGACAAAATGATGGTGACGGCCCGCACCTGATCTATTTACCGGAGCGTGTATTTGATGTGAGCCGGTTTCAGCAGGATGTGAAGGATGCCATGGCCAAATATGGTCGTTGTGTTGTGGCGGCATCCGAGGGTATTGCGGATAAGGATGGAAACCCGATTGCCAGTTCAGGTGAACGGGACTCTCACGGCAATATCCAGCTATCCGGTACCGGAGCTCTGGGCGACAGGCTGGCTGCCCTGGTCAAGGATGCTTATGCCGGCGAAAATGCTCGGGTGCGAGCCGATACCTTTGGTTACCTGCAACGCAGCTATCCGACGATTATATCGGATATCGACGTTGCTGAGGCACGCAGGGTAGGGGATTATGCTGTCAACCATGCCGTTTCCACCGGAGAGCCGGGATCTGTGGCTATCCGGCGTATCAGTTCTGTCCCTTACGAAAGTGAATGCTTCATCACGCCATTATCATCTGTGGCGCGCGAAGCCACTGAGATGAAGGATGAATATATCAGTGTCGCCGGCAATGATGTCACTCAGGCCTGGCTGGATTATGTTCGACCTCTGGTAGGCGAATTGCCGAAAATGGGGAATCTGTAGGGGGCCGGTATAAGGTGTGGAAACAGAGGTATTACAGAAAGTTAGGGGGAGAAGGTATCATTGGAATAGTCAGGCGTTCATCGATAGTGCTGGTATAACTGGTCACAGGGCCAGATAAGTTACGGCGGAGATGCCTGCCGCAACAGGTAAGGTGAGTACCCAGGCCAGCACAATACTGCGAATCACCGACCATCTGGCTTTACCGTTCACGGCTCCGATACCGAATATGGAGCCGCAGGAAACATGCGTGGTGGAGACCGGCACCCCCCATTTTGATGCAAACAAAACCATGATACTGGTCACCAGATTGGCGGCCAGGCCCTGGCCATGATTCATGGCTGTAATATCCTCGCTCATTGTTTTGGCGATTTTGCGGGACTGCAAAACACCACCGGTCGCCATGGCTGTTGCTGCCAGAAAGGTTATCCATTGCAGGTCCATGGTACTTGCTACCAGCGCAACCCCGACTATTTTCGGCGTGTCATGCAGGCCGCGTGCAAAGCTGACAGCTCCAGCACTGAGGATATGCATAGTGTCCACCATGCTCTGGATGCTGATGCCCAGCATTCTTCCCCGATACATATCGACGGCTTTGACTTCGCAGTTTTCTTCGGAATCAACAATGATATCCATCTGAGAGAGCATCATGGTCGGCGTCATGCCTTCAGGTATGATGGCTGTGGCAAGTCGCTTCTGCCCGATACACAGGCAGTTATCTTTCGTGATGCCAAGCGCCTTACGGCCTTTCGTCAGGATCAGATAGAGCAGGCCTGCAACGGCGACGGCGATAAGTGGGCTTGCCGCAAGTGGAATAAAATAGTTCGAGCCAAGGGCAGCCATATTCAAATCACTGCCAACAGCCATTATGCCGGCACCGACAAGGCCGCCAATGAGGCTATGTGTTGTCGAAATGGGGATGCCGAAACGAGCGGCCACGAACACCGTCAGTGCCGCGCCCGTCATGACAGCAAGCATGAACTCCGGTGCAGTGATAATGCTATCCGGGATGAGTTCCTTGCCACTGAATATCCTGGCCAGTTCGGTTGCAAAGAAGGCTGCGGTCAGTGCGCCTGCCAGGGTTGTGACCGTGGCCCAGGCCAGTGATTTCCGGTGGCTGAGCGTATTGCTGCCAAGCAGCGTGGCCACACCCTTGAAGTTGTCATTGGCACCATTGGCATAGGCCAGAAACAGCATGCCGGCGAAAATCAGCAGCAATAAGTCCACGTTTATCCCCTGTTATGCGACATAGTTACGATCTGTGTCGTCGAGGTCATCAGGTTCTTACAGTTGACCGGAGCGGTTTTTGCCAGCCTTTATCAAATGATGCTTTATTTGATAGCATTTACGAGATGCAGGGGCTTGTTTCGTGAATATTGATTGACAGGAGCTTCACCCAAATTAGCCGGACGTTGAGGCGGGAGCGTATCCTCTGGCGACTAAAGTCTCTAAAAAAATCGGCCTGGACTAGCTGGAATCCCGGGCGGTGATCTCGATCAGATGATAACCGAACTGGGTTTTGGCTTTGCGAGTATTCTGCTTCAAACGTTTCCGATTATAATCTTTGGATGATTTTTGTACCTGAGTCGGCGGTGCGCCCTTCTTCCGAACCTTGATATCTTCAGGCTTGATTGTGCCAACGGGGGTGGTTTTCTTTTTCATGGCAATCATATCGCCTGACTATAACGGGATTTGTGACAGGATCGATGATGAAAAAGTCCACAAGCCGGTTCGACTTCGATACACTGCGCCGCCCCATGGGTCTGAAATCTGAAATCGAGAAACGACGCACCTTCGGCATCATCTCCCATCCGGATGCCGGCAAGACAACACTGACAGAGAAGTTGCTGCTGTTCGGTGGTGCTATTCAAATGGCAGGTGCGGTCAAGGCCAGGCGGGCTGCTGCTCATGCTACCAGCGACTGGATGAAGATTGAGCAGGAGCGTGGCATTTCTGTGGCCTCGTCCGTGATGAAATTCAATTACCGTGATTACGAGATCAATCTGCTCGACACTCCCGGTCACCAGGATTTCTCAGAGGATACATACAGGGTTTTGACTGCCGTGGATTCTGCCATGATGGTGATTGATTCGGTCAAGGGTGTGGAAGGGCAGACGCTGAAATTGATGGAAGTCTGCCGCATGCGGAACACGCCCATTGTCACCTTCATCAATAAGCTGGATCGTGATGGCCTTGAGCCGCTGGACATCCTTACCGATATTGAGGATAAATTGCAGATTGAATGCACGCCCATGTCCTGGCCAGTTGGCATGGGGAATTCCTTTAAGGGCGTGTACAATCTATACAAGAAAGAACTAAATTTGTTTCGTGCCGGTACTCAGGAATTTGAGTCTGTGCACATTGATGATCTGAGTGATCCCAATCTGGATGAATTATTGGGTACGCAGGCCGATGAATTGCGTGAAGAAATCGAGTTGCTGGAGGGGGCGGCCAATCTATTTGAGCTGGAGCATTTCCTTAATGGTTCACAAACACCGGTCTTTTTTGGAAGTGCTATCAATAACTTCGGTGTTAGGGAACTTCTTGATGCCTTTGTGGAGCTGGCTCCGGCACCTGGTCCACGTGAGGCGGTGCAGCGTAGCGTAAAGCCGGAAGAAAAGGATTTTTCGGCTTTTGCTTTCAAGATTCAGGCAAATATGGATCCTGCGCACCGTGATCGCATTGCCTTTTTTCGAATTTGCTCCGGCAAATTCGAGAAGGGAATGATGGTGCGCCATCATCGTCTTGATAAGGATGTGAAGATTTCCAAAGCCGTAATCTTTATGTCCAAGGACCGTGCTCAGGTTGAAACGGCTTATCCCGGGGATATCATCGGCATTCACAATCACGGCACCATCAAGATCGGCGACACATTTACTACGAAAGAGATGTTGAAGTTCACCGGCATTCCGAGTTTTGCGCCGGAGATGTTTCGCCGAGTACGTTTAAAGGATCCGATGAAGCGTAAACAATTACATAAGGGTCTGATTCAATTGTCGGAAGAAGGAGCCGTGCAAGTCTTCAAAATGATATTAAGCGGTGATTACATCCTTGGTGCTGTTGGTTTTTTACAGTTTGATGTAACAGTGGCCCGTCTACAGGGAGAATACAGGGTGGATGCCGATTATGTGGGTACCGATTTTCATGTGGCACGCTGGGTTAGCTCCGAGGATAAGAAGAAGATGAGTGAATTCCGCCGCCGCTTTGAGTCCAGTCTGGCCGAGGAGGCCGATGGCTCTCTGGCCTATCTGGCCCCAAGCGCATGGCAACTGAGATATACTGAAGAACAATGGCCGGAGATTACCTTCCACAAGACCCGTGAACATATTTAGCCTGACTATTTGGTAGAGTTAC
>JBHHTY010000074.1:0-8645 GCA_046753565.1 Mariprofundus sp. | reverse complement strand
AAGAAACCACGTCGGTCACCGTAAAACGACTGATGGCGGGAGACTTTTTCGGTGAGTTCGCCTGCATTTATCATTTACCCCGTTCAGCCACCATTGTTGCAAAAAGCCATGTGCTGCTGCTTGAATTTTCGGCTCAGTCCATTGAGAAACTGATCAAACACTCGCCCATGGCCGGTGACTATCTGATCAGGACAGTACAAAACCGCATGGTGCATGCCATGACCCACACTCTGCCTGCTTTCAGACAAATTCCCGAAGAAGATCGTCTCTGGATTGCAGAAGAATCCACCATCAATGAATATGACGACGGCAGCACTGTTATTGAAGAATCCTCCGAAAACCCGGCCTGCCATATCCTGCTGTCCGGCAGACTGGAACTGAAACTGCCCAACGGTGCATCAACAGAACTCACCTCAGGCACTATCTTCGGCAAAATCAATCCTTATATTCGCATTCCGCCACAAGCCACCCTGCGAACCAGGGAGCATGCTCTGGTCTGCAATATGCCGGAAAAGATTTTTAATTCCTTCATGAATGCTTATCCTTCATTCGGGCAATACCTCAAGACACAACAGCATTCTCTGGCCTTAACCTAGGGCCAGCACCCTTTCACATATCAAAAATACCAATCGGCACGCATGGCATAGAGTGCTTCCAGGGCGGAAAATTCGCTATTACCACTACCCTGTGGCATCTGTACAAAAAAACTTATATCCACATTTTTTTCTGCCGACCAGCGAATGGATGGTGCAACAAACCAGCCGGATTGCTGCATATCTGCAATCCACAGCAGATCGAATCGCCACAGTGGTGAAACATCATAGCCAAGCATACCGCCCAGCAAATGCTTTGATCGACTGTTCAGGCGATCCTGTTTGGCACTTACAGAACCGGCTGCCCCGTTATAAAAATATTCCAGTGCCATATACAAGCCGTTGGAAAACCAGGCCGGATACCATGTATAGTCCATACCTGTAGAGATCTGCCCGTATCTCCCATCCTGCGAATTATTCGCCTGCATCCATTCCAGCCGCACACTGGCATCGCCCAGGTTTCCCGTCACATCGACACCGAACATATTTTCACGCTGGATGCGCCCGGCCATCAGGGCCAGATCAAATTCACCGAATGTATCCTGCCATCTGATCGCCGTTTTGCGTGATGTCCGCGAAACTGTACGGCCCGGTGCCGCGATGGCGATCACGCTTCCATTGCCTGCGTAATGCCATTCCAGCCGCCCTGCATCCACACCCAGCTTCTGCTCCGGCTCCAGTGCTGTGGGCTGAACCGGATTGAATCGATCAGTCGGATTCCAGATTCGTCCAGATCCCCATGCAATGCGCTGTCTGCCGATTCTGATTTGCACCGGGCCGGTTTCGTATTCAACCCAGCCCCGATACAGATCATGTCGCCAATTCAAATGCGTGCGCCGGCTTATTGTTGCGCTGGCATCCAGCCAGGTAGGCTCGGGGCGGCGCAATGCGGCAGCAAGCACTGGATCAGCCACCAGGGCGCCCCACAGGATTTCATGATCATAGGCCAGATGCACCCGGAACGTCCCGAATTCAGAACCATGCTCTCCATCCAGCTGCAATCGCAAACGGTTCAGATCTGTGGTTCTGTTGTGTTTCAGACTATCGCGTGTTTCAAATAACAGATTGGTATATTGACCGGAAAACTCCATCGCATATGCACTTGCCCATGCTAACGGTAATAACAGTGATGTGATCAAGAAACGGACAACCCATTGCTGGCCTGTTTTCAATGCCGACTGCTTCTTCTCAGCCATATATTTACACAGGCTCCGGTGAACAGGCAGAATCATCCCGGCCGGACGAAATCGACATAATCCGGCCATCCTGCATGCTGATCAGCGTACGGGCAGAGGCTGTGACCACCGGGTCATGGGAAGCAATGATAAATGTTGTGCCGTTTTCCTCATTAAGGCGACGCATCAATCCCATCAGAGATTCACCGGTATGCGAATCCAGATTGGCTGTCGGCTCATCGGCCAGTACCAGATCTGGACTGCTGGCCAGAGCCCGTGCCACGGCCACGCGCTGTTGCTGGCCACCGGACATTTGATCCGGCCGGCGATGTTCAAAACCCTTCAAGCCGACTTTTGCCAGCCAGTGATCGGCCAGATCGAAACGCTTTTTCCTGCTCACGCCCTGCAATTGCAAGACATAGGAAACATTCTCGCGTGCAGTCAGTACCCGAATCAGATTATAGGCCTGAAACACAAAACCGAGATGTTCAAGCCGGAATACCGCCCGTTTGGTGGCAGACATGGCCAGCATATCATGACCGGCAATTAATAAAGTCCCGCCATCCGGGCGATCAAGCCCGCCCAGCATATTCAACAGTGTGGTTTTTCCCGATCCCGAGCGTCCTGCCAGCACCACAAAGGCACCACGCTCAATCGACAGATCCACACCATCCAGCGCGGCCACCCTTAATTCACCGGATTCGTAATGCCTGCTGAGCGCATGCGCTGAAATCAGTATATCAGGCATTGATATTCTCCATTACAACTCCCGCAGTGCAGTAGCCGGATCCAGTTTCGATGCTTTCCAGGCTGGAATAGCACCGGCAATCATGGCACCTAAAACAGCCGCTCCAAGAATACGCAAAACACTGTCCATCTGAAGTAACGGGTGCACAACCGGATCCATATACATAAATGAAAAGGCAATGGCGAACTGCGACAGGTCAATGCCATGCTCGCCATACCACAATGACAAACCGCCACCGATCGCAAAACCGACCGCTCCGCCAATCAACACCAGAATCAGCGTTTCCCACACCACCATACCGAACACCTGCACCGGCGCCACCCCGAGCGCTCCCATCAATCCGAACTCGCGCACCCGTTCATGCATGCTCATCAGCATCGTATTGAGCACTTCGGCCAGCACCACGATAATCACAATAAGCAGCACAATCCAGGTATAGGCATCGGCAAAATCAGCCCACTGTTGCGCCATCGGATCAATATCGAACCAGCGTAATATTTCAAGCTTACCGCCGGCCAGCGTTTTTTTAAGCTGATCAGCCAGCGGCGTGACCTGCTCAAAACTGTCGGCACGAACAACAATATCGGTCACCGCCGAACCCAGCCCCAGCCAGTGCTGCGCCGTAGACAACGGCACCAGCACAATCAGATCATCGACTTCCATGACTCCCGAATGCAGCAGTCCGCGCACGCGAAACACCTCTGAAGCAATATCGCCACCCGGCACCGCCGCCATCAGCACCAGTTTATCTCCAATACCGATATTAAGACGATCCGCCAGCACATCACCCAGCACCGCTCCGCGATCATCCCCATGCACCAGCCATGTCCCTTTTGCAACAAATCCGGCCAAACGGCTCATGCGTTTTTCTCGCTCCGCTTCCACGCCGTAAATCAGTGCACCGGCATTGGAACCGGCGCTGGATGCAAGGCCTGAGGCGCGCACACGTCGGGTCACCTCCTGAATGCCGGGAATTGTTGAGATCGATGCCATCACTGATTGCGGCTGTTCGATCCGCTGTGTCAGCTTGCGACTGTCCTCAAATCCCTCGGCATGAATCTGTAAATGTCCGGTCACAGTCAGGGCGAAATTCGTCTTGATCTGTTGCATCCAGCCATCATCCATGGCTGAAAGAAATGTCAGCGCGGCAATACCGATTCCAAGCGCCGCACAGGTCAGCCCCGTACGCATCGGATGCAACCAGAGATTGCGCCAGCCCAGCTTCAGATAGATAGCCAAACTATCCATCAATCAAAACCTTTTTTTCTTTTTCTGATCATACATGATGAATCGCCTCGACCGGCTCGAGTCGGGCGGCGCGTATAGCCGGCCATACAGCAGCCAGCATCGCTGCCGCCAGCACAGACAACACTGTATCCATCAAATGAACCGTATCGATTTCGGTATGCACCACCGGATTGATATAGAAACGGGCCATCGAATCCATCTGGCCTGACAGATCAATGCCAACGCCGTGGAAATAATACACCAGCATCAACCCTGCCACAGTGCCCAGCACGATACCGGCAAATCCAAGCAACATGGACTCCATCACCACCATGCCGGCCAGTCGCATGCGGCCACAACCGAGTGCCATCATCACACCGAATTCCCGGATGCGATCCAGCATACTCATCAACACCGTATTCATAATCCCCGCCGCAATGATGATCAGCACAATGGTGAGAAAGATATAATAAAAGGCATTCTCCAGTTCCACCCACTGTTTCATCATCGGATACATATCGTACCAGCGCAGCACTTCATACGATGCATCCAGTTCTTGTTTCAATGCGGCACTGACCGGCTCAAGACGCGCATCCGGCAACTGAATCACAATTTCCGAATACCGCCCGCCCATGCCTGTCATCTGTTGCATGAATCCGAGCGGAATAATGGCCAGCCCTCTGTCGATGCCCATTTCCCCGCTGGATATGACCCCGACCAGTTGCAGTTTTTCAGCCGCCAGCGACCCGTAGCGATCCTCGGTCAGAAACACCACATCGTCACCCGGCTGCAAACCGAGATTGCGAGCTGTGGTCTGCCCGAGTACACAAGCCGCTTCATTGTTATCCCGGATAAACCGCCCCTGATCAACCTTGCGGTGGATTCGGGTTGTCGCCATTTCCTGCTGCGGATCCATGCCAAGCAGTACCAGACCCTCGGATGTATCCTCACCGGCAGCCAGAGCAAATGTTCGCAGTCGCAAGGCAAAATGTTCCTTGCCATCCTGTTTCAAGATGCCTGTGATCCGTTCAATGGTTGCTGCTGCATCCGGCACGCTTCTGTTCAGTTTGGGATGATGAAAATAGCCCTTCGCATGCACCTGAACACTGCCCACAATCACCTGCTGCAGATTACGCATCATGCTGTTGTGCACACCATCGTTGAACCCCCACAGGAAAATCAGCGATACCAGCCCCATCGCAACGGCCGACACGGTAATCAAACTGCGGCGTGCATTGCGGACAATATTGCGCCAGGCCAGGGCCAGCATCAGCGCCCTTTTCGGCGCAGATTCGCGCGTGTGAACACCGCATCATCAATCACGGCATCGAAGGTGATTCGTTCGAGAATCATCACGGTATGTTTATCCGGGCTGGCCAGCGCCTGCATGGTCCAGCGGGTAGGGATTTTGCGCCCGCCCATCTTCTGCACATGATCGAAATCCAGATGCCGGATATGTTTGCCATGTTCATCGTAATAATCTTCCGACAGCGGTATAGCATCATGGGTCACCCGGCGCAGAATTTTTCCCCATACAACCGGCGCATCCGGTTTCGGCACCGATTCAACCTGATACACCCCACCCGAATCGGACAGAATGCGGTGGTAATAATCCTCCACCACCGATTCCATTTTAACCAGATCATCATTGGTGAAATCCGAGCCCATCCAGTTCGACAGCATCATCGACGGCGGAATGCGAATATCGCGTTCCAGTTTCGGCAGATACATCCACAGGTTACCGCCATCCTTCAACCATGTGGTGTCCTGATCCTTGCGCGGCGCAAGAATGCGGATAAAAAAGCGTTTCCTGCTGCGGTCATCCCAGGCATCCAGTCTAACCTCGCGTTGCCAGTCGGCCGTCACGATTTGCATGCGGTATCTGGCAATGCTGGTAACCGAGCGCAGTCTGTCCTGCACCTTTTTGATCAGCTGTTGCGCAGCAGCATCGTTTTGAACGCCCCCGGCATGGCAAGGCGGTGAACCTGCCACAGCAAACAACAACATCGGAATCAGCCAGTACCTCATGTCACGATTGTATCCCCTTGCGGAAGTCGCGTGAAGGCTCCCTGTGTGCAGGTATTCTGTTATATCATGAACGGAGCCAGACTGACATAGAGAATAAACAAAGCCATCAGAAGAAAAAGAAGAAACTGCACTGGATTTTCACATATTTTGTCACGCATACGTCGTTGCTTGCCGGCAGCCTTCAGCGACTGAAATGTATCTCTGGCCTGCCGGGTTCTTTCCTGCTGATAGGCATCAATCAATCCCCTCGCCTCTTCCATCCGGTTATGATCATGAATCCAGATGGCCGGCATCGATATCCCCCAGCCTCCGGCTTCAGTTTCATAGTATTCGATACCATGAGACTGCAACAACTGGCGTATATCTTCAGCCTCATCCTCGGGCACATTTCTCAGTTTGAACAGCTTCTCTGCCATATTCTTCCTGTCACCGCCTTCACACGCATAGGCTGATTTACCCCGTGATATGAACATTAGCATAGTGAGGGCTTGCATCAAACGGTCATTGTCCTTCATGATCCTGTTGTTATTTGACGCAACTGACCGTGATTGACACATCAAAGTGACAAAATATGTCACAGTCAGCAATCACCATTGAGAATAGGCTTGTGGACTTTGGCACAACCCTTGCTATATTCTGCTTTGTTACCATGCCATTACATGGCATTCGTTTCTATGATTAACACTAAGGAGAGTTACTATGACAACTATCAATAAAGAAAAGGGCTTCACCCTCATCGAGCTGATGATCGTGGTCGCCATCATCGGTATTCTGGCTGCGATCGCTATTCCACAGTTCTCAAGCTACCGCACCAAGGCCTTCAACTCAGCGGCCGTGTCCGATCTGCATACCGCACGCCTGGCTGAAGAGTCATTGTTTGCAGATTATCAGGCATATGGCCAGACAGCCTCAGGCGGCACAGGAACTGCCGGTGATGGAAATATACTGACTGCAAGCGGATTTATTGCAACAGCAACTGCCAGCCAGGAAGCTCCAGTAACGATCAGTAATAATGTCGCTCTTGCTGCCAAGGGCACTGCAACTTTGGTTGCCATTGTAGCCAAACATACCAGTGGTGATAAAATCTATGCTGCCCAAACCGACCTTTCTGGCACCTATCAGAAGGCTGGAACTGTCGGTACAGCACTAGCCGCAGCTGACATCCTTACACCAACCGCTGCGACCCCACCAACAAATTACTCTGCGATGTAATCATATCATGTCGGGATTGCTTCCCATGTGATTTACTTGATAAAGATGGGGGTGCTTGTTAGCACTCCCTTCTTTATTTGTAGAAATGTCATCAGAGCATAAAGGCGGGTTAAGCTTCACCATGATCCAGTTTACCAACGTCCACAAAACCTACCCGAAACAAATCAACCGATCCCCGGCCCACCATGCCCTCAAAGGGGTTTCTTTCACCCTTGAGAAAGGACAAACACTTGGTCTGGTCGGCCAGAACGGAGCAGGTAAGAGCACCAGCATTCGTCTTATCATGGGTTATATGCGTCCGGATCAGGGCAAGGTAATGGTGCTAGGCGATGAACACCCGACACCGGCCACGCGCCGACATATCGGTTATCTTCCCGAAATTTCATCATTCCCTCCCAATCTGACCTGTATGGAACTACTGCACTTTGCCGGACGCTGCTGCGATTTATCGAAAAAAACCATTGCCGAACGCTCCGATGAATTGCTGGAGAAACTCGGTATCCACGATGCACGTCATCGCAGATTAAGCGAATATTCCAAAGGCATGCAGCAGCGAGCCAGTTTTGCGGCGGCACTTATCCATGACCCCGATCTGCTGATTCTCGATGAGCCAATGTCCGGACTCGATCCCATCGGCCGAGCCGAGGTGATTGATCTGATTTATGAACTGCGCCGTCAAGGCAAGAGCATCCTGTTCTGCTCGCATTTGCTCGATGATGTTGCCCGAATCACCGATCATGTGGCGATTCTGCATCGTGGCAATCTGCTTTATAACGGTGCCATCACCAAGGTATGCGAGCAACAGGCTGCCATTGCCGGCAAGGAAAGCATGGATTTGCAGGATGCCTTTGTACAAGTGGTCAAGGGAGATCACTCATGAACCGTGTCATCGCACTGGCAAGCATTACCTTTCTGAACGGATTGCGTCGCAATGCGGTCTGGGGCCTGTGTATCTTCGCCCTGGTATTTGAAATCTGCGGTGTACTGTTTATCGATTTCTTCGGCCACGATCTGGGACGGGTGATCAGTGATTTTCAGTTTTCCATCATGTGGACTGCAGGCATGCTTTTCATCCTCTTTTATGCCGTACAGGCCATCGCCTGGGATGATGATCACAGGATAATCGACAGCATCCTTGCCCGCCCCATTTCACGAACCGAATATGTGCTGGGAACCATGGCTGGGTTATCACTGCTGCTGCTCTGTTTCGAGCTGATTCTGGCAGCGCTGGCAATGGGTGAAATCATCTGGATCAAACCGATTGTCGGTCAGGTTTATTTCCCGATCTTCTCAATCAGCCATTTCATCATCACCTGGCTGGGGCTACAGCTGATTCTGTGTACCCATCTGGCCGTGGTCATGCTGATTTCATCTGTCATTCGGGGTGCTTTCCCGGTCATGCTGATCACCCTGGCCTATTCGCTGATCTGTTCCGGCCTGCCTGTGGTTCGTGCATCGTTCACACAGCAGGCGGAATCTACCCCCCAGTGGCTGGATCATATCCTGCAGGGTATGAGCATGATCTTTCCCGATTTCAGCCGGCTGGATTTGAAAAACAGTGTATTAAGCACGGACAGTCTGGAAAGCATAATCGGCTTACCCTTGTGGATGCCTTTCGGGCTGATCGGGATTTATCTCATGATCGTTCTGCTGCTGTCATGT
>JBHHTY010000073.1:0-8703 GCA_046753565.1 Mariprofundus sp. | reverse complement strand
GGCGATTCTGTTCAGGATGTATGGAAGGAATTCCCATGCTTTTAATGTCCCCCTGCATTGAGAGACGCAGCCCTCACACAGATATCAGTATAGACCATATTTTAGCGGATGCGAGTCAGCAATATGAACTGATCAGCTGCCTGATGTCTGCAGGGGCAACATGTTCGGCCACAAAGGCATCACCAATATCACGCAATAGAATATAGCGAATCCGGTCGCCGACATTCTTCTTGTCATGTCCCATGGCATCCAGCCACGCATCGGCACTGAAAACGGGAATCTCTGTCGGCAACCCGACCTGTTGATAACAGTCGCGAATCCGCTCCTCAATATCGCCATGAGCATAGCCCAGCTGCCCGGACAGACGCGCTGCCATCAGTGTGCCCATCGCCACAGCCTCACCGTGTAAAAAGGTGGTATAATGCGTCATCGATTCAATCGCATGGCCAAAGGTATGGCCCAGATTCAGCAATGCGCGTATACCCTGTTCGGTTTCATCGGCCATCACCACTTCGGCCTTATGGCGGCAGCAGGTGTGAATCATGCTGGCGAGTGTGCCGGTCTGCAAATGCTGCGCATCCTGCAAATGCTGTTGCATCCAGGTGAAAAAACCGGCATCCCGGATCAGCCCGTATTTGATCGCCTCTCCCAGTCCGGCCCTGATTTCACGGATATCCAGTGTCGTTAACACAATCGGATCAATCCAGACCAGACGCGGTTGATAAAAAGCACCGATCATGTTTTTACCGTGAGGATGATTGATGGCAGTTTTGCCGCCGACACTGGAATCCACCTGCGCCAGAACTGTGGTCGGCACCTGAACAAAGGGAATGCCGCGCCGGTAACAGGCTGCAGCAAAACCGGCCATATCACCAACCACGCCACCGCCCAGTGCGATCACCGGCTCATTACGGGAGAGTCTGGCATCCATCAGTGCATCCATGATCAGGCTGAATGAATCCATTGTTTTGTAACACTCGCCATCGGGCAGGATACATTCGGATACCTGCCAGCCACTTTTTGCCAGTGAACCCCGCACCTGATCCATATACAACGGTGCAACCGTTACGTTGCTGGTCACCATGCAGCGCGCAGGTGCATCAAACAATGCATCCATGGCATCACCCAGTCGATCAAGGCATCCCGCTTCGATATGAATATCATAGGAGCGGGAACCCAGATCAACCCGATAAATTTGTGCATTACTCATCATGTTCGGCATGTGCCGACTCTGACATTTTCTCACGATTCAGAGAAGCCGGAAAAATCTTGCTGCTGTTCGCTCAATGCTGTCAGGCCGGGACAAATTTCAGTGCCACTCCGTTGTTGCACCAGCGCTGGCCGGTCGGTTCAGGGCCATCATGAAAAACATGGCCCTGATGACCGCCGCATCGGGCGCAGTGATATTCGGTGCGCGGTAAAATCAGCATAAAATCGCGTTTTGTTTCGGTGTGCTCCTCAATCGGCGCATAAAAACTCGGCCAGCCTGTGCCGCTGTCAAACTTGGTGTCCGACTCAAACAGCGACAAATCGCAACCAGCACACAGATAGCTGCCCTGGCCATACTCCTTGTTCAATGCACTGCTGAACGGCTTTTCTGTCCCCGAACGCCTGAGTACATTGAACTGTTCCGGGTTCAAAAGCTGTTTCCACTCAGCCTCGGATTTATGGATTTTTTCAATCATACGTCCCTTCCTTTCCCTGCCTGCATCAATGGCCAGCGGCAGGCTCAACAATGCTGCCGCAGCAACTCCGGCTCGAAGAAATGTTCTACGTTTCACTCTGAAACACCCCACAATTGTTCCAGTCGCTGATCACGCCCGCAGTTATAACGGTAAAATTTGTAACGGATCGGATTCTTGAGATAATAATTCTGGTGATATTCTTCGGCCGGCCAGAATTCTGATGCCCTGGTAATCTCGGTAACAATATCCCCGTTAAATGGCTTGTTTTGTATCAACGCCTGCTTCGAGGCTTCGGCAGTCTGCTGTTGTGCTTCGGAGTGGTAAAAGATCGCCGGCCTGTATTGCGTACCGACATCACAGAATTGGCGGTCAGGTGTGGTCGGATCGGTATTGCGCCAATACACTTGCAACAGTTCCTCATAACTGATGCGCTTGGGGTCAAATATCACCTGTATTGCTTCAGTATGGCCTGTCGTACCGGCAGATACCTGCTGATAGGTCGGGTGCTTCTGATGGCCACCGGTGTAGCCCGGTGTTGTGGAAATCACACCGGGCAAAGCATCAAACGGATGTTCCATACACCAGAAACAACCCCCGGCAAATGTTGCGGTTTCTGTCTCATCTGCCATCGCCGGGCCCGTTGCCATGATCATCACCCCCAGAAATAAAAGTAATCGCTGCATTGCATCTCCCTGAATCCGGTGCGTCCGCAGTCCTTGCCGGTTTCCGGATGATCCATCGATTAGACGGAGTAGCATGGGCAATAATGACAGTAGAACCTGAAAAACAGATGAAAGATGCCGGAAGTGCCCGGGATGTGCACAATCCGGGCATGCAATATTACGATACCATCATTATCGGTGCCGGCGCAGCAGGACTGATGTGTGCGGGCACTGCTGCCGGTTTCGGGAAATCGATACTGGTTCTCGATCATGCCGATACAGCGGGTAAGAAAATTCTGATTTCCGGCGGCGGCCGCTGTAATTTCACCAACCGTTTCACCGCTGCGGCCAATTTTATATCGGCCAACCCGCATTTCTGTAAATCTGCTCTGGCGCGTTTTTCCGCCGATGATTTTGTCGCATGGGTTAAACAGTCCAACATCAGTTATCACGAACGCAAACACGGGCAATTATTCTGCGATGATTCTGCACGCGATATTCTTGATATGCTGATGCAACCATGCCGGGATTTCGGTGTTCATATCCGCACCCGCACCGAAATACTCGCAGTGGAAAAGCAGGATCACTTTCTGCTCTCCACCAGTCACGGTGATTTCAGTGCCGAATCTCTGGTGATCGCGACCGGAGGCCTGTCCATTCCGAAAATGGGGGCCACCGCATTCGGGTTGAAAATAGCCGAATCATTTGGCCTGAATATCATCACACCTGTCGCCGGTCTGGTTCCGCTCACCTTTACCGGCCATGAAAAAGAGGCACTGCGGGCGCTGGCCGGCATATCACTGGAGGTGACAGTATCATGTCGCGGCCAGTCTTTTTCTGAAGCGATGCTGTTCACCCATCGTGGCCTGTCCGGCCCGGCCATGCTGCAAATTTCATCCTACTGGCAGCCGGGTGACAAACTCACCATCAATACATTGCCGAATATCGATATCGTTGAATTTCTTGCCATGAAATGTCGGCAACGGCCGCAGGCGAAACTGGTCACCGTGTTGGCCGAACTGCTGCCCAAACGGCTGGTGCAATGGCTGATGCAGGACTACTCCGAAACAAGACTTCAGCAATTAAGTGAAAAACAGCAACAGCAAATCGCCGACCTGTTGCACCACTGGCACCTCAAACCCAACGGCACCGAAGGCTACCGCACGGCCGAAGTCACTGTCGGAGGTGTCGATACCGCTGAGTTATCATCCAAAACCATGCAGAGCAAAAAGGTGGATGGACTCTATTTTATCGGAGAAGTCGTCGATGTCACAGGTCATCTGGGCGGTTTCAACTTCCAGTGGGCATGGTCATCCGGTTATACCGCAGGTATGGCGATTGCCGGCATGTTATAAACAGCTGGCGCACAGTTCCCGGGCCTGCCGGGTCTTCGGAATATTCCCGAACTATCTGAAAGACTGGGGGTCAATCTCGTATTTACGCAATAATTTGCGCACGGTATTGCGATTCAGCCCCAGCATTTCCGCCACTTTCAGCTGATTGCCATGGCAGCGTTCCATTGCCAGAATCAATAAAGGCGGCTCGGTTTGTTCCAGCATGTATTGATGCAGATTGGTGGCCTTGGCATAACCAAGCTGATGCAGGTACTGGCGGGTACAGCGGGTGACAGCCTGCGCCAGTGTTTCTTCATTCTGTTGCGTATTGCTGACATTGCCCAGCGCCAGCGCCACATCGGATAATGTGATACTTGCACCCGGCGTCAGCACGGCCAGCCGGCGCATCACATTTTTCAGCTCACGCACATTGCCGGGCCAGTCGTGCCGGCACAGCAAATCCACTGCATCATCCAACAGGATCGGCGCATCCATCCCGAGTTCTTCCACGGCCTCATCCAGCAGATGAATCGACAGGGCCGGAATATCGTCACGCCGTTCCCGCAAGGGTGGAATGTGAACCGGAATCACATTGAGTCGGTAATACAAATCTTCCCGGAATTCACCCTTGCTGATTTTTTCCGGCAAATGCTGATGTGTGGCCGCCAACAGGCGCACATTAACCACTTTCGACTGACTTCCACCCACCCGCTGGACACGGCCTTCTTCGAGCACACGCAACAGTTTGGCCTGCAGGGCTGCCGGCATATCACCGATTTCATCAAGAAATAGAGTACCGCCATCGGCCTGCTCAAAACGGCCAGCCCGGGTTTTATCGGCACCGGTAAACGACCCTTTTTCATGCCCGAACAATTCAGATTCGAGAAGCTCAGCCGGAATGGCTGCGGTGTTGATGGCAATAAAGGCTTTTTCTGCCCGCTGACTGCGTTCATGCAATGTCCGGGCAACCATTTCCTTGCCAGTTCCCGATTCGCCGGTAATCAGAACCGTTAAGTCGGAAGTCGCCACGCGACCCAGTGTGCGGAACATATCCTGCATGACCTGACTGCGACCGATAATCAGATCCTCCTTCACCTCCGGCTTCGGTGCTGCAGCCTGATGTACCGGGCGCACGCGCTGAACCAGCTGGCGCACCTCATCCAGATCAAACGGCTTGGGCAGATATTCCATGGCTCCGACCCGATAGGCTTCGGCCGCATGCCCGAAGGTGGTTTCCGCCGTCAGCAGCACGACCGGCATCTGCATGGAGCCTGTTGCCAGAAAGTCCATGCCGTTGCCATCCGGCAAATAAACATCGAGAAATACAATGCCGATATCATCATCGGTCAACGCTGTCTTTGCCTCGGCAATCGAGCCGGCCTGCAACACCTCCAGACCCTCTTCGTGCAAGACACGGTCAAGAATCCAGCGAATACCTTCATCATCATCGACAATCAATGCTTTCAAGACCTGTCCTCCTCTCCAGCCGGTTGCCCAGAAACAACAGTTTTGACCGGTAAATGTAATGTCATGGTTGTACGTCCGTTCTCACTTTTCACATTCACCCGTCCGCCATGCTCGAACATTACCCGCTCAACCTGTGCCAGCCCCAAACCGCTGCCGCGCTGTTTGCCTGTCACATAGGGCTCAAACAGACGGTCACGCAAATCCTCGGGAATCATGGCACCATCATTGGTGATACTGATTTCCACAACCTTGCCCTGATGTCCCGGCAGATGCACCAGCGGTGCCATGCGTGTCTGCCATTCAATTTTGCTATCCGCCGCTTCCAGCGCATTTTGCCACAGATTTTCAAAGGCCTGCCGCAGTCGGGCAGGGTGAGCCAGAATATCCGGCAGGCTGGGGTCAAATACCCGGCTGACATAAATTCTCTCGCGATTCGGGATAACATCCTGAATCAGGGCGTGCAGATTGGTCATCTCCATCTGTACAGGGGCTCGTGGACCAACCTGCAGAAAGGCATCAATCCTGTCCCTGATCCGATCCACGCCATTGATTATCTGCTCAACAGCTTCCTTGGCATCAGCATGCATATCCTGTTCGGATAACCACTGACTGGCTCCTCGAAGCGCCGCCAGCGGATTTTTGACTTCATGCGCCATTTCCAGCGCAATGCGTGCCACAGCTTCGGCCATTTCGTGTCGTTTGGCATGCCTTTCCACTTCCGAACGCTGTGCTTCCGGCACAAAAACAGCTGTGATGCCACCCTCATGCATGCCCAGATGCAGTGATACCGGCATGCCTGAATCCAGCATACAAAGCTGGTGATCCGAAACACCGCCGCTGTATGGTGTCAGCAGGGATAGCAGTCGTTCAATCTCCACTGCCGGAGAAAATTCATTGGAAAGATGATGCCCCAACAGTCGCCGGTCTGATTTACACAATGCCTCCTGAGCCAGAAGATTGGCCTGCAATACCCGCGCCTCGCAATCAAGCAATAACATCGGCAGCGGAACCTGCTCAAAGTGCATGCGTGACTTCCACGGATGAACGCTGTGGTGGTTCAAGTATTTGTTGATGAACGTGCTCACCCAGACCGAGAAAGTAACCGGCCGCCATATCCAACATTTTCTGCCAATCGGTCAGGGTTTGAAATGATTGCCGGAATTCCGCCGAACCATGTAATCCCTTGCTGTACCAGATCACATGTTTGCGGGCCAGTTTGGCCGCGGTGCGAATACCGTGATGTTCAGCCAGATGATGCAGGTGTTCACTGACAATCAACCAGCGCTCGCCGGCCGTGGGTGGTGCCGGCTGCGGATTGCCGGTCAAAACCGCATGCACTTCACCCAATACCCAGGGGTTACCCTGCACCGCGCGCCCGACCATCACCCCGTCACAGCCGGAAATGCGAATCATTTCACGGGCGGATGCAGCATCAATCACATCCCCGTTACCGATCACCGGAATGGAAACCGCGGCCTTGGCCCGACCAATATCTTCCCAGCTGGCGTGGCCGCGAAACATCTGCGCACGGGTGCGACCATGAACGGTCAGCATCTGAATGCCGCAATCTTCTGCAATACGGGCAATATTCTCGACATTCTTGGATTGATCATCCCAGCCGGTGCGTATTTTCAGCGTGACCGGCACATCAACAGCCTTAACCACGGCACTGATGACGCGTGCCACCAGTGCTTCATCCCTGAGCATGGCAGAGCCGGCGATCTGTTTGCAGATTTTCTTGACCGGGCAACCCATATTGATATCCACGAAATCAGCCCCGTGACCCACAGCCCAGCGCGCCGCCTCAGTCACAAAAACCGGATCAGCTCCGGCAATCTGAATCGAAGCCGGATGCTCATCATCGCCCAATTCGGCCATGCGTTCGGTGCGTTCCCGGCCCATATCCACGGCACGTGAAGCAATCATCTCGGATACCACCAGACCAACCCCGAAACGTTTGCATATCCTGCGAAACGGCAAATCGGTAATACCGGCCATCGGTGCCAGTACCAGCGGTACATCAATATGGTGTTTGCCCAAAGTGAATCCGGGCAGCAGTTGCGTTGTCATGCGGTGAATCAATCCTGTGAAGTTGTCATTTGCCTAAAAAATATGCAACTCTAGTCCGGTGCCGAAAATTCACCAGCTTTATGCGCCCAAGAACACACCACATCAGAGAGCCGGCAACAGTTTCTCGCAATAAAAAAACGGTCATACTTGCCGGAAAGCCGTGCGACCGTCAGCTTGCCGGCATGAGCCCTTCACAAAAACAGCATATCCATTGGCCCAATACGCATTTCTTACAATCGGTGGCCGATTCGGGCCAGTTTCCGGATATAGATCTGCCACAAATTGCTGTAGCGGGTCATTCCAACGTCGGTAAATCATCCCTGATGAATGCCCTGTTCGGGCGCAAAGGGCTGGTCAAAACATCCAAGAATCCGGGCTGTACCCGATTACTCAATCTGTTTGATGTCGATGCTGAACTACTGGTCGTCGATCTGCCCGGCTATGGCTATGCACGGGCACCGAAAAAAGAGCAAAAACGCTGGATCAACATGATCGAAGGTTATCTGGCCCGAGTTGATTTGAAGCTGGTGCTGATGCTGCTTGATATCCGCCATGGCCCCAAGGATTCGGATTTACAATTGATCGAATGGCTCAATGAAGGCGGTCTGCGCTGGCTCCCCGTTGCCACCAAGGCCGACAAGCTATCCGGCAACCAGCGCACCAAACGCCTGAGAGAAATGACCGATGCCATGGGCGGCATGCTCAGCCCGATCCCGACATCCAGCTTCAAGGGGACGGGCATCGATGCACTACGCAACACCATCGAACAGGAAATTTGTTCCTGATAAGGCGCACTTAAGAAATGTGCTTTCGCAGGCCATCCGTGGCCGGCACGAAAACACTGAATAAATCAACGCACCCTTAACGCTCATGACCCCGCATTGCGGATGAAAAACACCAGAGATAGAAGGATTCCTGCAGGGCGCTGTTTGTTTCATGTTAAAAGATCGCTCCCGGCTCTGTATGTTTGATTCAGGCTGTTTCCTTGCTGTGTAAATTTTTGGTCATCAACTCAAGCGTATCGAGCCCTACCAGCATGGCCTCATTTTTATCGGGATATTTCACCAGAATCTGGGAACCTCCTTTATGCTCGACCACCATGCCGTCCCTGAACGCTTCACCATGAACCTGACCGACCGCATCCAGAAACTCACTGATTTTTTCCTGAACAACTTGCATATCTGCCTCCTCTATATGCTTGATATAGCTATGATTAAAGCACAAATATGGATGTTGTCAAAACCAGGTTGAGAGCGCCTTGGATAGGCCTCTGGCAGGTCAGTATTCGTAATCCACTACAGTCCGGGCAATCGCAGCCGCTTTGACAAGAGGAACGACAGCCTGATGCTCCGGATGTGACTGATAGGATTCCAGTGCTGCACGGCTTTCCAGTTCCGCATACAACACCACATCGGCAGACTGTTCAGATTCGAGGAAATCAATCCCGACCTCGATATTCAGCAAGCCCGGAATTTTCCCTGCCAG
>JBHHTY010000072.1:0-8778 GCA_046753565.1 Mariprofundus sp. | reverse complement strand
TCGCGGCATTTTTTGTGGTAGATATGCTTGAAATCGCATCATCCGTCTGGGCTGCCATTATCTCCGGTGCCATTGGCGGCATCATTATCGGTATCGTGACTGAATACTATACGGGCGGAAAACCGGTGCGCGACATCGCCAATGCCGGTGAAACCGGCCCTGCCACAGTGATGATTTCCGGCCTTGCTATCGGCATGGAATCCGTCGTCATACCCATCCTGACCATTGCCTCCATCATTTATGTTTCCACTTCCATGGCCGGCATTTACGGTGTGGGCATTGCCGCTGTCGGCATGCTTGCAACCGTCGGTATCACCATGGCAATCGATGCTTATGGTCCGGTTGCCGATAATGCTGGCGGCATTGCCGAAATGTCCGGCATGGGTGAAGAAACACGTCAGATCACCGATTCACTGGATGAACTGGGCAATACCACTGCAGCCATTGGCAAGGGTTTCGCCATTGGTGCTGCTGCACTGGCTGCACTGGCCATCATTGCCGCATACGTTCAGACAGTATCCCAGCATCATGCAGGGTTTGCCCTGAACCTGAATCAACCACTGGTGCTGATTGGGCTGTTTATCGGCGGTATTTTCCCCTTTCTGGTTGCGGCTCTGACCATGACCGCTGTGGGCGATGCCGCCTTTGAAATGATCAAGGAAATCCGCCGTCAGTTTCACGAAATCCCCGGCCTGATGGAGGGCAAGGCGGAACCGGATCACGCATCCTGTATTGAAATCGCCACCACTGCCGCACTCAAAAAAATGGTATTGCCGGGCGTGCTGGCTGTTTCAGCCCCTGTCGTGATCGGATTCGGGCTTGGCGCCCAGGCACTCGGCGGCATGCTGGCCGGCGCACTGGTGTGCTGCGTGCTGATGGCACTGATGATGGCCAATGCCGGCGGTGCATGGGACAATGCCAAAAAACATGTCGAGAAAGGCAATCTGGGTGGCAAGGGCTCGGACGTACACAAAGCTGTCGTGGTCGGCGATACCGTTGGTGATCCGTTCAAGGACACATCAGGGCCTTCCATGAATATCCTGATCAATGTAATGGCCATTGTATCGCTGGTTATTGCCCCGTTATTAACTTAAAAAACCGAGCGCGTTAAAGCGAGGAGAGTCCAGTGAACGATGATTTGAAAACACATGTCACCGATATGAATGTCTGGATGCGACTGTTGTTCATGCTGCTGTTCGGCGTGATTTATACCGTGACCCGAATCGTGCTTGTCATTGTTGTGGTGTTACAGTTCCTGTGGGTGCTGTTTACAGGCGATAAAAACCACCCCTTGCTCGATTTTGGTAATCAGCTGTCGGCATTTGTATACCAGATGTATCGTTATTTCACATTTAATACCGAATGTCGCCCCTTCCCTTTCTCTGACTGGCCTGATAATGCAACACTGCCTGGCAGTGCACAGACAACAGCAACGGATACAACAACTGTGATGGGTGCATCAGAACAGAACGATATCGAAGACAGTGTGGAAGCCGCTTCCGAATCAGGTATTGAAGCGGATACGACGACTGCAGAAACGGATTCCAGACCTTAACCACCCAGCTCGCGGGTTACCGCCTCAATATCTTTTTCCAGTCGCGCCATCAGTTCGGCACGTTTGCTTGCAGATACTTCCTCAGCCGGAATATAGGGTAGGAAGCGAAATGTGATCGTGCCCGGTTTTTTGATAAATCCGCGTTTCGGCCATAAAGCACCGGCATTGTGCGCCATCGGCAGAATACCCGCTTTGGCTTTCTGGGCCAGAATCACACCGCCGGGCTGATAATGACCGGATGTTCCCACAGATGAGCGCGTGCCCTCGGGAAAAATCACCACCCAGAATCCTGCTGCAAGCCGTTCGGCTCCGTCTTTCATAACCTGTTTGATGGCTTCACGCGGAGAACCGCGACGAATCCCTATCGTACCCATCAGCGCCAGCGCCCAGCCGAAAAAAGGGATATAAAACAATTCGCGTTTCAGTATCCATGTGTAGGGTGGTACAAGCATCGGCATCGCGATCGTTTCTGCTGCCGACTGATGCTTGGCCATCACCACACAGGCATGATCAGGCATGTTTTCCTGCCCCTCAATCACAATACGGATACCACACAGAAACCTGAGCAGAAAAAAAGTGACCTTCGACCACATTCTGGCCCAGACCCACGAGGCGGAAAACCCGAATGGGCGAAACAGTATAACCAGCAGTGAAAACACGGGCGTCAGGAGTGTGAAACAGATATTGAACAGGGAGGAACGGATTATCAGCATTCAGGGCCATCCTGCGGAATCTCCTGCAAAAGCACGTCCACCGCTTCAGAAAGATCGGCATATGACTGAATATCCGGCTGCAGGCTGCGTGACTTATCCAGAATCGCGGCAGCATTACCATAACCGCTCTGCACCAGCATGGCCGGTACGCCTGCCGCATGCGCCGCCTGCACATCGCGTATCGAATCCCCGATAAACAGCGTCGCTTGCGGCTGATTCTTCAGGCCAAGCGCCTGCAATGTATCAAGCACCATACCCGGTTCGGGTTTTCGGCAACGACAGTGATCATCCGGCCCGTGCGGACAATATGCCACATGCGCAATAAAACCGCCGGCCTGTTCGATAGCCAGCATCATTTTGGCATGAATGCTGTTGAAGGCATCCTGACTCATCATACCACGCGCCAGAGCCGACTGATTGCTGACAATCGCGACTGCCAGCCCTGCCCGTGTAAGCCGGGTAATGGCCTCCAGCGAACCCGGGATCGGCTGCCACTGATCCGGACTGAGAATATAATCCGGTGAATCGAAATTGATGACCCCGTCGCGATCCAGCAGAACAGCCAATGGGCGACGACGGATTCTCATATTATGCCTGTGCGGTCAGCCAGCGCTCGGCATCGAGTGCCGCTTTGCAACCTTCACCGGCCGATGTTACAGCCTGACGATACACCGGATCGGCCACATCACCGGCAGCAAATACGCCTTCCACCGAGGTGGCTGTGCTCTTACCTTCCGTGATCAGATAACCGGTTTCATCCATGTCCAGCTGCCCGACCAGAAAATCAGTATTCGGCTTGTGTCCAATGGCAATAAATACGCCATGCACACCGACATCGCGAATCGATCCATCCACGGTGGACTTCAGACGGATACCGGTCACCCCTGTTTCATCACCGAGAATTTCTTCTGTTGTACTGTTCCATGCTACTTCGATATTTTCGGTAGCCAGCAATTTATCCTGCATAATCGGTTCCGCACGCAAGGCATCGCGGCGATGCACCAGCGTGACCTTGTTACACAGGTTGGCCAGATAAATTGCTTCTTCGACAGCCGTATCGCCACCGCCCACAACAGCCACATCCTTGCCGCGATAGAAAAAACCGTCACAGGTAGCACAGGCGGATACGCCACGACCGGCGAATTCATCTTCACTCGGCAGTCCGAGATATTTGGCTGATGCGCCGGTTGCGATAATCAGCGCATCGCAGGTATAGACACCGTCATCACCCTTGAGCGTAAACGGACGACTGGAAAGATCCGCCTCATTGATATGATCCCATATCATTTCAGTACCGAAACGCTCGGCCTGCGCCTTGAAATCCTCCATCATTTCCGGACCCTGAACACCGTCTTTATAGCCGGGATAATTGTCCACATCCGTCGTTGTCGTCAGCTGACCACCGGCCTGCTGCCCCTGAATCACCACCGGATTCAAATTGGCACGGGCTGCATAAATCGCAGCGGTATAACCGGCCGGGCCGGAGCCGAGAATGATCAAATGATGATGGGCAACTTCAGACATGTGTATCTCCATGGAAAAAAGTGTTGGAAAGCTACCGCCAAGCCTCCGAATCGCAATATATGATACATCCTAACGCGCATGGACTTTTCCACCTCGTGATATGAAACAGTATCACAGGGTGGAAAGAAACCATGCAGGCGCGTTGTTTGTTTCATGTTAAAATGATGAAAAAGCTTGCGAAACCCATTCACTTATGATGAAATAACAATACTGATCAGGTAAAAGCACTGTTGCACCCTTGTAGAAGTCATACACCAACATGCAAAAACTGAATGCAAAAGGTTCGGCAACCACAGGGTTTCCTGCCGAAAGATGCAGCAATAAAGTCCATGTGAGAGGAAAAAATGGCAACGAAAAAAGTAAAAGAACAGACACGGAATATCCTGAAAGAAGTCTTTGGCTATGATGCCTTCCGGCCCATGCAGGAAGAAATCATCTGCACCCTGCTTGATGGCAAAGATGCTTTTGTATTGATGCCGACCGGCGGCGGAAAATCCATCTGCTATCAGATCCCTGCGATCATGCGCGAAGGTACCGGCATTGTGGTATCGCCGCTGATTTCCCTGATGAAAGATCAGGTAGATGCCCTGACGGCCTGCGGTGTCAAAGCCGCATACTACAACTCTTCATTGAAAGCGGCTGAGGCCAAAGAGGTGCTGGACAGATTTGAGGCCGGCGACCTTGACCTGCTTTATGTCGCACCTGAACGTCTGCTGTCAAAAGGATTTCTGGCCAAACTGGAGCATGTCCCACTGGCCATGTTTGCCATTGATGAAGCCCACTGCGTTTCACAATGGGGGCATGACTTCCGCCCGGAATATGTCCGCCTCGGCGAATTGCGCGAAATTTTTCCCGATGTGCCGATGCTGGCACTGACCGCTACGGCGGACGAACATACCCGTGAAGATATCAGCGACCGATTGAAACTGGGCAAGGCCAAGCGCTTTGTAGCCAGCTTTGACCGCCCGAATATCCGTTATCTGGTTGCCGAAAAACGTCAGCCGCTCACCCAGATTCTGCAATTTCTGGAAGGCTGGCCGAACAATTCGGGAGTCATTTACTGTCTGTCGAGAAAACGGGTGGAAGACCTGGCCGTGAATCTGCAGCGTCATGGTATCCGGGCGGCAGCCTATCATGCCGGTATTCCCGGCCGTTCACGTGAAAAAGTTCAGGATGATTTTCTGCGCGACCGGGTCAAAGTAATTGTCGCCACCATCGCCTTCGGCATGGGGGTGGACAAACCGAATGTGCGTTTTGTGATTCATCATGATTTACCCAAAAGCGTCGAATCCTATTACCAGGAAACAGGCCGTGCCGGCCGTGACGGGCTGGAGTCTGAAGCGCTCATGCTGTACGGCTCGGGCGATGTAAATCTGGTACGCCGCCTGATCGAGAATGTCGAAAATATCGATCAGCGCCGGGTGGAAGTACACAAACTCAACAGCATGGTGGCATTCTCCGAAGCACTAACCTGTCGTCGCCGTGTATTGCTGGGCTATTTCGGCGAACCGCTGGATGAACCGTGCGGCAACTGCGATATCTGTCTGGATCCGCCTGAAACATACGATGCCACCGAGCTGGCCCAGATCGCATTGCAATGTGTACGCGAACTCAATGGCCATTTCGGCATGGGCTATATTGTCGATGTACTGCGCGGCTCCAGGAATGCTCGTGTTCTGGAACACAAGCATGACAAACTGAAAACCCACGGGGCCGGCGCTGATGTCAATGCCGATGAGTGGACATCCATTCTGCGCCAACTGGTACATCACGGTTATTTTATTCAGGATGTATCCAAGCGTGCGGCCATGCTGGCCACCAAGAAAGCTGATTTCATCGGTTTTGGTGAACCCATCATGCTGGCCAAATACCAGCCCGGAATCCGGCGCTATTTCAAACGCCTAGGGACCCCGCGCGATGAAGCATTATTCAAAAAACTGGTGAAATTAAGAGAAGAACTGGCTGATAAGGAAGATGTGCCGCCGCATGTTATTTTCAGCGATGTGACATTGACGGAAATGAGCCAGCGCAAACCGGTCTCCGTGGATGACTTGCGCACTATCAGCGGTGTCGGTCAGCACAAGTTGGAAGAGTACGGTGAAATCTTTACTGCTCTCATCAAGAAGCATGTCGAAAGCGGCGACGGGCAGAGCACCAAGAGCGGCGGCAAGGATATTCCCATGCTGATTGCCAAAGGCCCCGGTCTGAATGAAACGCAGTCCTATATTCTGTCACTCTATCGCAAGGGTGCCACGCTGCAGGAGATTGCTGCCCAGCAGGGTGTCAGTGAAACAACGGTACTGAAGCAGTATGTTGCCATCATCCGGGCCGGCCAGTTTATCGATGTTCCGGCCTTTATCGGTGATGATTTTGATACCCTGATGGCCGAACTGGACGATGCGGATCCCTATGCATCGCTAAGCGAAATCAAGCAGGAACTGTCGGTTGATCTGAGCAATGATGAATTTCGTCTGGTTCTGGCCTGGCGTGAAGCTATCGGCGTAGCGTAACAACGCTCAGGCATCATAAAATCGGGCTTAAAAAGAGGCTGTGCAGATATTGCACAGCCTCTTTTTTGTCTAATTATTTCAACGGATCAGTATTGTTTTCTCAGCATTTTCTGTGTACCAAACGGCACATGAAAAGCATGTGACTTAAACAATTTCCAAGACATTTTCGGGCGGTCTGCCAACCGCAGCCCGGTCACCATTGACCACAATCGGGCGTTCAATCATTTTCGGCCAGGCCACCATCAGGGTAATGGCCTCGCTACGTGACAGGTCTTTGCCCTGAATATGTTCTTTGTACTCGATCTCGCCCTTGCGCATCAGTTCAACAGGCTCTTTGCCAAGCATGGTCAGTATACGATCCAGCTCAGCTTCGCTCGGAGGCGTATGCAGATATTCGACAATTTCGGGTTCAATACCCTGCCCCTGTAACAGAGCCAGTGTCGCTCTGGATTTGGAACAACGCGGATTATGATAAATGGTAACAGCCATGCTTTCTCCTCAGGGTCTGATTCAACCCCTATTTCTAACAACAGTCATGTTTACACTAATTGCAGTGCGGCATATTTCAACATCAGTCGCTTGGTTCCGGAGCGTCTGAACTGAACGGTCACGCGTGCCGCGTCACCGGCTCCTTCCAGCGCCAGCACCACCCCTTCACCGAAACTCGGATGCTGCACCGTGGCCCCGATACTTACTCCCCCCTGCATGCCGGAAACAGCCGTCGGTGCAGATACACCATGTTCCTGTTTCAGAATATCTGCCGGCAGGTTTTTGATAAAACGACTGGGCTGGGGATAGTGTGTCTCACCATAAAAACGGCGCAACCGGGCCGATGTCATCAGCACATGTTCACGGGCACGCGTAATTCCGACATACAGCAGCCGCCGCTCCTCGGCTATCCCCGCCTCCCCCTCATCAAGCGAACGCTGATGCGGCAACAAACCCTCTTCCACCCCCGGCAATACCACACAGTCAAACTCCAGACCCTTTGCACGATGCAAACTCATCATACAGACCACATTAGCGGGTTGATTCTGTTCTTCAGCCTGCATCTCTTCGCTGCTCTGCAACAATGCCGCACGATCCATAAACTCCACCGGAGTGAGTCCCTGCCCCAGTGAAATTTCAATATAATCCTGCAGGACACGGATATTCTCCAGTCGCGCCTCAGCTTCGATCTCACCCATCGCTTTCAGGCTGTCCAGATAACCGCTCCTCTCCAGTATCCGCATCAAACCCCGGTCACCATCTTCAGCAGCACCGGCCTGCAATTCAGTCATCATCCCAGCCAGCCCTGTCAGTTTTCGGGCTGCGCCTTCCGCCTGACCCGAAGCCAGCACATCCAGCCATTCAAATGCACGCAAGCCGGAAGATCGCAGCATATCAGCCAACTGTTCCTGTCCTTTGATGCCCAACCCCCGTTTGGGCTTATTGCAGATGCGTATCAGATGCAGGCTGTCACCACAGCGATTCAGCAGGGCCCAGTATGCCAACGCATCCTTGATCTCCATGCGTTCAAAAAAACCGACGCCGCCGATAATCCGGTAGGGAATATTCGCTTCACGGAACACCTGCTCCAGCGGAAGCGACTGGCGATTGGATCGATACAGCACAGCGATCTGATCATTGCCATGCCCACAGGCACGCCAGTCTTCGACTTGACGCATAATCTTCCGGGCCTCATCGTATTCATCGTTACACACTTTCCAGCATGGTAAGTCGCCACCGTCAATGGTGGCCTCCAGTATCTTTTCATGCCGATCGGTATTCTCACGAATCACCGCATTGGCCAGATCAAGAATGGCGGCAGTAGAGCGGTAATTCTGCTGCAAACGGTGCAGGGTCGCACCGTGCCAGATATGTTCAAAATCAAGGATATGCGACACATCGGCACCACGCCAACCGTAAATACTCTGATCATCATCGCCGACGACAGTCAGATTTTTGTGTTCGCTGCACAAGTGCAACAGCCATTCATGCTGGACCGGATTGGTATCCTGGTACTCATCTACCAGCACATGATCGAAGCGGGATTTCAGAGCAATCGCAATATCGGCATGTTCCCTCATCAGCAATACGACATTGAGAATGAGATCGGAAAAATCCATACGCTCATGCTGTTTCAGCTGCTGTTGGTAAACAGCATATAACTCAGCCATATTGATCCCGTTCCAGTCAAACGCCTCTGTCTGTTCGGGTCCGAGTCCGGCATGCTTGCAATGCTCGATCCAGCTCAGTAAATAGGCGGGGTGAAGGCGATCTGTGGCAATATTACGGGATTTCAGGATGCGTTTGATCAATGCTTTCTGGTCATCAGCATCAATCACCTGAAATGAGGTCGGAAACCCCAGCGCATCGGCATATCGACGCAAAAAACGCAGTGAAATCGCATGAAAAGTGCCGGAAACCACACCCCCGCCACCATCTCCGACCAAATCGCTCAATCTGGATTTCAATTCGGCTGCAGCCTTGTTGG
>JBHHTY010000071.1:0-8978 GCA_046753565.1 Mariprofundus sp. | reverse complement strand
AGCAGAAACTCAATCCTCAGCCGCCGGATCAGATGCAGTCCAAGATGATGCAGTTTTTGCCTGCAATTTTCACAGTTCTGTTCCTGTTTTTCCCGGCCGGTTTGGTACTGTACTGGGTGGTGAATAATATTCTCTCCATTCTCCAGCAACGACTGGTGATGAAGCGGATGGACGTCGATTAAGCAGCCGAATTCAACACCTACCATCGCCGCCGTCGCCACGCCTACAGGGCGTGGTGGTGTCGGCATTGTACGTATATCAGGGCCGGTGGCTCTGAGTATCACAAAACAATTAACCACTCGTGATAGCATCCAACCCCGGATTGCTACATTAACGCGCTGGCAGGATGAAACGGGCGAGGATCTGGACGAAGGTTTAGTGCTGTATTTTCCTGCCCCCAATTCCTATACAGGTGAAGACGTGATTGAATTGCAGGGGCATGGCAGTCCGGTGCTTTTGCGGGCTTTGCTGGAGCGCTTGTTTCAATTGGGGTGTCGGCCGGCTGAAGCCGGGGAGTTTACCCGTCGGGCCGTTGAAAATGGGCAGATGGAATTATCCCAGGCTGAAGGCGTTGCTTCCTGTATTGATGCTGCAACCGTTCGGGCCGGAAAGCAGGCGCTGCGGCAGCTGCAGGGCGCATTTGGACAGCATATTGAAGAGCTTATGCAGCGACTGACAGGGTTGGTGGCGCATGTAGAAGCCAGTCTTGATTTTCCCGAAGAGGAAATCCCGCCCCTGTTTTTTCAGAAACTGGCTGAGCAGATGCGACAGGATGTTATAGCCCCCATTGAAAAACTGTTGCATACAGCACCATTGGGAGAGCGTCTGTTTGATGGGGCAGTGGTGGCGATTGTCGGCGCTCCCAATGTCGGAAAATCCAGCCTGCTGAATGCACTGGCCGGTACCGAGAGGGCAATCGTCAGCAATATTCCCGGTACAACACGGGATGTGATCGAGATTGATTTCGAGGTGCATGGCATTCCCGTTCGCCTTGCCGATACAGCGGGATTGCGGTCAACTGAGGATATCATCGAACAGCAGGGCGTGCTTCGCGCACAGGAGGCTGCAAAGCATGCAGATGCTACAGTTTTTGTTGCTGATGCATCGAATTCGGCAACCTGGTCGGCACCGGAAGACGCAGACATCCTGCTGATGAATAAAATTGATTTGGCCGACGGGGCTTATCCCGACCGGTTTATTCCGCTCAGTGTTAAGCAGGGCGTGGGGTTGAAAAAGCTGTCTGATGTGCTTGCTGAAAAGCTGGGGGATATGCCGTTGGCCGACGAAGGTTTGCTGGTTACCCGTGAGCGTCACAGGTATATCCTGCTGGATGCAAAATCATACCTAGATGCCGGGCTGGTGACCATCCATCAGGAAGAACACCTGGATTTGACCGCCATGCAATGGCGTCGTGCGTGGTGTTTGCTTGGTGGTATTCTGGGAATCGGGGATATTGAACATATTCTGGATCGGGTTTTTTCGGAATTCTGTATTGGCAAGTAGATATCTGACTGATGTTTCCGACCCGGTGTTGCCGCTTTCTTCTTGAAAGAAGGGTGGGGTTTGCGGCATAATGGCCATCCTTTTGGTTTGATCCAGTTAGGGGATGGGGAGTTTTACTTGCTTGAAAACGCATAACTTCCTGTAATAAAAAGGTTTTTGGGAGAGTTTATGTCATCAAAGTATCCTGTCATTTCAGTAACAGGCTCATCCGGTGCTGGTACCAGTACTGCCAAGATTGCCCTGGAGCACATTTTCAGGCGTGAAAAAGTTACACCTGCTATTGTGGAAGGCGATTGTTTTCATCGTTTTGACCGTATGGAGTTTCGTGCCAAGGCGAAGGAATATGAGGCGGCGGGTAAACGCCTGAGCCATTTTTCAGACGAGGCTAATTTGTTTGATAAAATTGCGGAGCTGTTTGATTCCTATCGCAGAACGGGGCGGGGTATGGCACGCACCTATGTGCATGATGATGAAGAGGCCAAGCTCTATGGTGTGGATGCCGGCAAGTTTACCGACTGGCGAGAAATCGGTGAAGGCTCCGATCTTCTTTTTTATGAAGGCCTGCATGGTGGTGTGGAGGAGGTCCGCCCTTATGTGGATTTGTTGCTTGGCGTGGTTCCTGTTGTGAATCTGGAGTGGATTCAGAAAATTCACCGTGATACAGCAATGCGCGGTTATTCTCAGGAAGCTGTGGTGGATAACATCCTTTCACGTATGCATGACTATATACATTTCATTACACCACAGTTTACCAATACAGATATCAACTTCCAGCGTGTTCCTCTGGTGGATACATCCAATCCATTTATTGCGCGTGATGTGCCTACGCCGGATGAAAGTGTGATGGTGATCAGGATTCGCAAGCCGGAGAAATGGAATATTGATTTCCCATGGTTGCAGTCCATGTTGAATGGTTCATTCATGTCCCGCCGCAATACTATTGTTGTGCCGGCCTCCAAGTTTGCATTGGCTATGGAGCTGATTCTGACACCAATCGTCCATGAACTGCTGGAAGCCAGTCGCGCTGCACGATAATTTTACAATGTGAACAAAAAGGGCGGCCATATCGGCCGCCCTTTTTGTTTGCGCCCCTTTCTGTCACCGCTTATCGTTCTGAACAAGAAATTCGGACAATCCATCTGTCAGACAGGCGGTTTGTCGAGGGAGTACGTTTCACGTGAAACACCCTGATATTGTAGACGTGATTGTGGTGGGGGCTGGCCATGCCGGCTGCGAGGCTGCGTGGGCTGCGGCAAATCGCGGCGCCCGTGTGCGTCTGATCACCCAGAATTTGGATACCATTGCCAAGATGTCATGCAATCCTGCTATTGGCGGTATTGGCAAAGGCCATCTGGTTCATGAAGTGGATGCGTTGGCGGGACTGATGGGTATTGCCGCCGACCGGTCAGCACTCCAGTATCGTGTATTAAATCGCAGAAAGGGCCCGGCTGTTCAGGCCACGCGAGCGCAATGTGACAGGCGCATCTATCATATGGTGGTGCGGCAGTTGCTGGATTCCCATGCCAATATCTCTTTGCATCAGGGTACAATCTCGGAATTATTGTTCGAGGGGGATTGTGTTGTCGGGGTGTTCGATGAGTTCGGAGTGGAACACAGGACATCATCCGTTGTTCTTACCACAGGTACTTTTCTGGGTGGTTTGATTCATGTGGGTGAAAAAACCATACCTGCAGGGCGATCCGGCGATGCGTCTGTGCTTGGTTTGACCGATGAGTTATATCGGCGGGAATTGAGTCTTGGTCGATTGAAAACAGGTACGCCGCCAAGGCTGGATAAAAAGACCATCAACTGGGATGTGCTTGATATGCAACCGGGAGAAACCGATGTGCTGCCTTTTTCCTGTCTGCATGAAAAAGTAAGCGAGGATCAGATTCCATGCGCGATCACCAGAACCAGTGAACAGGGGCATGATATTATACGTGCCAATATGTCCCTCTCTCCGATGTATTCGGGGCAAATTTCGGGCACTGGCCCACGCTATTGTCCCAGCATTGAGGATAAGGTGGTTCGTTTTGCTGATAAAACCAGTCATCAGATTTTTCTGGAGCCGGAAGGCCGTGATCACGATGAGATCTATCCCAACGGTATCTCCACATCCTTGCCTGTTGATGTGCAATGGAGATTCATCAGGTCTATCCATGGTCTGGAGAATGCAGTCATTATTCGCCCCGGTTATGCCATTGAATATGACTATGTGGATCCCCAGGAGCTAAGGCCGACGCTGGAAACAAGAAAGATCCAGGGTTTGTTCCATGCCGGTCAAATCAATGGTACAACAGGTTATGAAGAGGCGGCAGCGCAAGGGTTGCTGGCGGGAATCAATGCTGCTGCATCTGCCCTGGATCTGGAATCATGGGTTCCGGACCGTTCGGAGGCCTATCTGGGCGTGATGGCAGATGATCTTGTTACAAAAGGGGTAACGGAGCCATACAGGATGTTTACTTCGCGAGCGGAATTCAGGTTGCAGCTGCGTGAAGATAATGCTGATTTAAGACTTGGGGCTGCGGCGATTGATTTGGACTTGTATGATGAAGACCGAAGGCAGGCCTTTGAATCCAGGCAGGAAAAGCTGGCTCGTGGACTCAAGCTGGCACAGGAAACAGTTATTGGTACGGGTAAGAGGTGGCAGGAGCGGTTGTCTGAACTGAGCTTACCGATTCCAGGCCAGGCCATGAATATCACTTCTTATGCGCATCGGGGTGATGTGGACGCAGAAAAAATTCTGCAAATGTTGAATGTTGGCGGAGCGCTGGGTGTCAGGGATGTCAAATCCTTGCTGGCAATGATACATTATGATGGTTATCTGGATAAGCAGCAGCTTGATATTGAGCGATTCAGGAAGCTGGAGGAAGAGCGGATTCCGGCTTCGTTTGATTATTCGCAGGTGAGGGGCTTGAGTATCGAATGCAGGCAGCGGTTGGCCAGCATTCAGCCGGCAACGCTGGGGCAGGCATCGCGAATTTCCGGGGTGACGCCAGCGTCACTGACAACGCTGATGCTATATTTGAGGAAAGGCAATGCAGCTTGATCTGTGCAAGACATATGTTCGTGAGGTTTTGAAGTTTCGCAGAGCCCTCAATTTAACCTCGATTTCAGATGCCGATTTATTCCATGCCCGGTTTATTGTACCGTCGCTGGCAATGGCCAAATGGGTGCCGGAGCAGGGACGCATGCTGGATATTGGCAGTGGCATGGGCGTTCCTGGTATTCCGTTGTTGATTGCCCGGCCGGGTTTGACGGGTGTCCTGGTTGAGCGGAGAAAAAAACGGGCTGAGTTTCTCAGGCATGTTGTCAGGGCACTGGGGTTGAATGCCGAAGTGTATGATGCGGACATCAATACCTTGCCATCATTGCGGGTGAATGTTTGTGTGGCCAGAGCGGTGGCCGATGAGGCAATGTTGCTTGAGATGTGTGAAAAGCATGTGCTATCCGGCGCTGTTGCTGTGTTACCTGTGCCCAGGTCACACCCTGCTGTTCAGGTCGAGGGCTGGCGGATGACAGGCGAACATGCGATTTGTGTGGATGATTCAGAAGAAAATATTCAGAGTATTCGTCGTTATCAGCATTGCTGATGAAATAACGGGAGGTTTCACGTGAAACATCAGGGTTTTGGTCCTGTGACAGCAATTGCCAATCAGAAGGGTGGCGTTGGCAAGACAACAACGAGCATCAATCTTGCCGCCTCATTGGCTGCGCTGGATCAACGGGTGTTGCTGATTGATCTCGACCCTCAGGGGAACTCCACGTCGGGATTGGGTGTGGATCAGCAGCAGGTGCAATATGGAACCTATGATGTGTTGATGGGGGATAGCGGGCTGGAAGACAGTATCGTGAAAACAGAGTGCGATCGTTTATTTCTGGTTCCGGCAAGTGTTGACCTGGCAGGGGCTGAAGTGGAACTGGTGAGTGAAATGGGACGGGAGTTGCGTTTACATCAAGCCTTTTCATCCTATCAGGGAGAAGCATTCAATTACGTGTTTATTGATTGTCCGCCTGCTTTGAGTTTGTTGACGGTGAATGCTTTGACTGCCGCAGATTTTGTGATGGTGACATTGCAGACAGAGTTTTATGCCATGGAAGGGCTTGCCCAGCTGATGGATTCGATTCGACGGGTTCGAACAGCGCTGAATCCGGATTTGACGATGGAGGGTATATTGCTGACGATGGTTGATCGAAGAAATAATTTGTCAGCTCAGGTGGAGAAGGATGTTCGGGCCTATTTCGGGTCGCAGGTATATGATCAGATCATACCGAGGAATGTGCGTTTGTCTGAAGCCCCGAGCTATGGGGTGCCCGTCATGTATCATGATGTGCGTTCAAAAGGAGCACAGGCATATTTATCAGTTGCCAGGGAATTCATGTATCGCAGAACCTTGTAACGGCAGTTCAGACGAGTTTTTGAACAGCGCCCGGATGATCGTAGTTAAATTATTGTTTTGTAAAGGTTATTCTGTGTTTTCGGTGATATATCTTTTTATCCGGCCAAATGGAATTGAAATGCCCCGGTTTGGATTAAACAGGAGGAAATGATGGCAGTAGCAAAAAATCGTGGCCTGGGTCGCGGCTTGAATGCCTTGTTGGGGGACACACCGACACCAGAGGTGATGCGGCAGACAACACAGATTCCCATATCAAAAATAAAGCCCAACAGCTATCAGCCGAGAACCCGGTTTTCGAATGAGCAGCTGGAGGCGTTGACAGACTCGATTCGCAACGAGGGTGTTTTGATGCCTGTATTGCTGCGCCCTCAGGGGAGCGGTTATGAGTTGATTGCAGGGGAGCGTCGCTGGCGTGCATCGCAGGCTGCCGGATTAACGGAAATACCGGCAGTTATTCGGAATGTTGATGATCTGCAGGCGCTGGAGCTGGCGATCATTGAAAATGAACAGCGCGATGATTTGACGGCGATTGAATCCGGCTATGCATATCGCCGCATGATGGATGAATTCGGCTGTAGCCAGCAACAGGTCGCGGAAAAAATCGGGGTCTCCCGGGTTCAGGTCAGCAATCTTATTCGATTGCTTCAGCTTTCTGAGCCCATCAAGGAGATGGTGGAAAAACGGGAACTCAGCATGGGTCAGGCGCGCCCGCTGGTGAACCTTCCTGCACATGTTGGCGAGAGACTTGCCCGGCAGTGTGTCGAGCATGGTTGGAGTGCGCGTCAAATGGAACGGGAAGCAAAAAAAGCGGCCAGGGGGCCATCGGAGAAAAAAGAAACGGATATCGATGCCGATGTTGCGGCCTTACAGGATGAGTTGACGCGTAAACTTGGCTTGCATGTCGATATTATTTGCAGAAGAAACGGTTCCGGGGAAATGCGTATCCGTTATACACAGGCTGCGGAACTTGATGGGGTTTTGCGTAAATTGAGAAGTTAGGCCATGCCTGTTAAGGCGTTTGTGAGGATGAAACTGATAATCTGTTCTGATGACAGGAGTGACTTATGCGGGTGAACGGTTCTTTGTTCAGGGCAGTGAACTGGCATGTTGAATCCGGTGGTGTCCAATGGATTGATCAGCGCCTGTTGCCCCACCATTTTGAACAGCTAATCAGTCATAATCCGGAAGATGTGGCTGTCGCAATCGAGTCCATGCAAGTGAGGGGTGCGCCAAGCATTGGAGCAACTGCCGCCTACGGCTTGGCTCTGGCATGGGTAAAAGACAGGGGCCGTTTCTTTGGCCACTGGTTACCGCGTTTTCGGGCGACGCGGCCGACTGCAGTGAATCTTTTTCATGCCAGTGATGTGATGCAGGCATGTGGTGAAACAGGGCCGACAAATAATCAAGTGGTGGCGTGTGCCCAGGCTTATGCGGAAGCGGAAGTCTCGGCCAATCGGAAGATGGGCGAACATATGGCCGAATTGCTTGCCGTGGGGCAGCGCAGAATTCTCACCCATTGTAATGCTGGCTGGCTGGCTGCTGTGGATTGGGGGACGGCGACTTCCGGTATTTATCATCTGGCGCAGGCAGGGGAAAAGCCATTTGTATGGGTGGATGAAACCAGGCCGAGATTGCAGGGCGCTCGATTGACTGCATGGGAACTTTCTCAGGAGGATATTGCCTGTCGTATTCAGGCCGATGACGCAGCAGCCTGGATGATGGCACAGGGAAACGTGGATGCCATTGTTGTGGGGGCGGATCGGATTGCCGCCAATGGTGATGTGGCCAATAAAATCGGCACTTATGCCTTGTCTCTGGCGGCAAGAGAGCATGGTGTACCCATGTATGTTGTTGCACCGGCTTCCACCTTTGATCAGAACTGTCCCTGTGGGGCGGCCATTCCGATTGAGCAGAGAGCTGATGATGAATTGCTGTACATGGATGGCGTGGATGAAGCGTCGCGAATCCGCAATATTCGCATTGCTGCAGCGGGGGTTGATGCCAACAATCCGGCCTTTGATGTAACGCCGTATGCTAATCTTGCCGGTATTGTCAGCGAACAGGGACTTTGGCAGGCCTGATATGGAATGCTGTTTCTATAAAATATGTTATGAATCAACCAGTTATGTTGTTTCTAGGGTGCGTGAGGTTGCTTGTTCAATCCGGTTCTTCGGAAAATATGATGTCCATGCTGGCCATGGACGGCTTGCCAAATCAGGCGTATAAGAGTCTGAGCGAACTGATTTTTGCCAGGATGGCAATAAATCAGCATCTCAATAAGAGGGAAAGATGATGATGCGAACTGCTATTTATCCAGGCACCTTTGATCCGGTAACGCTGGGCCATGTGGATGTTGTGATCAGGGGCTTGAAATTATTTGACCGTGTCGTCATAGGTGTGGCGGACAATCCGAACAAGGGTCCCTTGTTTGATGTTGAGACACGCCTTTCCATGGTCTGTGAAGCATTTGCATCTGAACCAAAGGTTGAGGTGGCCCGTTTTTCCGGGCTGCTGGTGGATCTGGCGCATGATTACGAAGCAACCGCGATTTTGCGCGGCTTGAGGGCAGCGTCCGATTTCGAGTATGAGTTCCAGATGGCGACCATGAATCGTCGGCTGGATGCGAAGATAGAAACGGTTTTTGTCATGGCCCGGGAAGATTATACCTTTGTTTCTTCTCGCTTTATTCGTGAAATATCCAGCATGGGCGGTGATGTTTCCGCCCTGGTGCCGGCTCCGGTATTGCCCCACCTGTAATTCAGGGTCGAAGCACAAGGGAAGCGCTGATTAAATCAGCATCTCCCTGGGAGTCTGTGTAACGTGATGGATAGACCAGAAAAGTCGCAGATGTTTGCTTTTATGCGCTGACGTGGTTTGTTGCGGGAAAACAAACTGTGTTCAGATCGGGGCATAGAAAATAAAACTGCCATGGAAGGCCCATGTCATGGATACGTCACCCTGCTGATTTCATTGCTTTTTCAATGAAATTTGAATTCATGCTTGAGTTCGGTTATTTGCTGGGTATGATGCGCCACCCTTGCCGGCATAGCTCAGTTGGTAGAGCAGCTGATTTGT
>JBHHTY010000070.1:0-9017 GCA_046753565.1 Mariprofundus sp. | reverse complement strand
GATTCGATCATAGTGACATGCTGGCATGGATGCCATAATTTGTTACATCAAGGCAAACGTCTCTCAGAATATATCTGTATATTCCTGAATCCAGAGCCAGATCACCGTTGAAACCGCCCTGACTTTTACCCCAAAAAAAGCAGGGCGAGATTTTCATCTCGCCCTGCTCAATAACTACCGAAGAATAGATCAGCGTGGCAAAATATTGTCGCCTTTACCTGCATCATCCGGTGCAGCTTTGCTGTTGATCAGCACAGTAATCGCACCGCGCAGAGCAGCGCTCATGGTGTGATCCACAATAGCATTGGCTGTGTCTCTTCCCTTGGGAGAAACGATATCCATAGCTGAAGCAGAAGCTACAGGCAGGCCATATGTCTGCATATCGTACAATACATTCTTCGGGCTGCCATTTGGATAAACACGATCCCAGATGCCTGCAATCGGGTGAGCTGCAACCGGCATATTGATGTTGGCGTTGACATAATAAATACGCACGCGCTCACCAGGCTTGGACTGCAACATAAAACCGGATGCCTTTGGATCATGGACCGGATCGTAGTTGAATGGTTTGCCGTTAATCAAGGCGTTGGTCCAGCCCTTGTTTTTCAGCAAATCGGCCACCGATGTTCCGGCAGGAAAAAGCTGTGACTGAATCAGTACATATTCGCGATCAGGCTTGGGGAATTTCTTGGTGTATTTCTTGGGATCAACAAGAATCACACCGTACATGCCGCGAGCAATATGCTCAACCATAGCACTGGCGCCGCAGTGATACATGTATACGCCGGCACGCTTGGCTTCGAATGTGAAATGCTTGCTGTTTCCCGGCTTGACCGGCGCAAACTCTTTTAACACATGCACTTCAGCCGCATGGAAATCTATCGAGTGTGAATTTTTGTTGGTCTTCGGGTTGATCAATGTGAAATCAACGGTGTCGCCCTCAGTGACGCGCACAACCTTGCCCGGAATAGCACCATCAAAAGTCCATGCCGGATATTTGTCACCATTGTTATTAATGACAACATCCGTTTCCATCGCTGTGAACGTTACTTTAACTGTTTTGGCGAAAGCCGTCGGGATACTTATCCCTGCAATCATGGCGAAAACCGCGCATGAAAGTATTCCTGTTTTAAATAGCTTCATTGCTACCTCCTCTTTTGTATAAAAACCCCTTCCAGGGGCCGTATGGAAGCACTGATTTATTCAGCACTTCCTTAGCTATACCTCCTTCAAAGTATCACTAACCTGCATGCTTGCATTTGCACAGCTTGCGAAGATGTTTTACGAGATCATGGATCTCATCATCGGTAAATGTTCCGTCCCAGGGCGGCATCAGGGATGACTTGTTGATAGCCAACCCTCCCTCCTTGATCACCTTGAATAATTCTGCATCAGAACGACCGCCCATCGATTTTGCATCGGTATGGTCGCGTGGCTGCACAGACATATCCCGAATATTTGCTCCCATACCATTGCCCTGCATTCCATGGCACTGCATACAGTAGGTCTTGTAATTATCGGCAGCTGTTTCGGCCAGAGAAATGGTGGGCAACAAAAGAAGCGTCACCATGGAAGTGCTTAGGATAAATCTATTCATCAAAGTTCTCCTTCGACAAATCAAGTATGTAATTTACCAGCTTTTGCATGTTGTCATCGGGCACATGCTTGTTGGGCATCCATATTTTTGGATCCCATGCCTGCGGGTTGCGGATATAACTGAGCATGAATTCCGGCGTTAAGCGCTTGCCCGCCGTATAAACTTCCGGTCCGGTAATACCGCCATAACCCGGTTCAATCTGGTGACAGGCCATACAGCCGTATATTTTATCGAACATCATTTCACCCAATGGACCGGGAGCCATGCCGTCATCATGTTTCTCTGCCTTGATCAAAGCACTGTTTGCCTTAAGGCCAGCCAGTGCAGCTGCCACAGCTTTTGCATCAGCTGCATTCAGCTTTACGTGCTCTTTCAGCGTCGATAAATCTACCAGATCCCGCTTTGGCCCTGGCTTGATATGATCCATATAAAACATCCCGGCCGGACGAATCCGTTTCGGGTTTTGCAACCATGCTTCAAGCCAGTCACTGCGATATTTGTTGCCAGCATAAAACAGATCCGGCCCCTTGCGCTGCCATACAGCTACCAACGTCGATGGAGCCGGGCCTTTCAGATTATGACAAACAGCACAACGCTCTTGGAGAATTGCAGTACCATCTGCAATCGCCACAGCAGGTAGATACATATTAAATACAAGTAATACAGCCGGAATCAACCATTGCCTCATGCTTTACTCCTGTTTTACGGACTGCCGCCCTTCACGACTTTCATCCGCACGCTATAACATTGATCGAACCTACATCTTTTATAAAGACGAACAATAAATACATCTTTAATGACTTGTCAACTGTGAACAACACAAAGACCACGCGTAAGCATCGATACGGTTTGCTGTTAGGGTACCGCCCATGGGAATCCATCAACCACACCATGCCCGACCAGTGACAGCCTGGCCGAAATACCGGCCCGGGTTATCCCCTGCTGCGCAATTGCCGATGAGCAAGACCGAAATGGAAATGCTGGGATGGAATTGTTGCGATATTATTCTTGTTACCGGTGATGCCTATGTCGATCACCCGAGTTTTGGCATGGCGGTCATTGGCCGCGTGCTGGAAGCTCAGGGTTTCCGGGTTGGTATTATTTCCCAACCGGACTGGAAATCGGCTGCTGATTTCCGTGCCCTTGGCAAACCCAATCTCTTTTTCGGTGTCACCGCCGGCAATATGGATTCAATGGTCAATCACTATACCTCCGAACGTCGTATCCGTTCCGATGATGCCTATACAGCGCATGGTACGCCTGGCAAACGCCCCGATCGCGCTGTAACCGTATATGCCCAGCGCTGTCGGGAAGCATTCAAGGGTGTGCCGGTGATTATTGGCAGCATCGAGGCCAGTTTGCGGCGTATTGCCCATTACGATTACTGGTCGGATACCGTACGCCGCTCGGTATTACCCGATTCCAAGGCAGATATGCTGGTATACGGTAATGCAGAGCGTCAGATTATCGAAATTGCCCATCGATTGGCGAACGACGAATCCATCAGAGCCATGGTTGATATTCGCGGTACCGCCATCATGCGCAACAATATTCCGGCCGGATTCAGCGAAATCGATTCAACCGAACTGGATACCCCCGGTGCGCTGGTGGAACATCCGGATCCCTATGCCATGACAGCTTCGGGCAATATTTCTGACTGTTCCGCAAAGAGTGCCCCACCGAATCACGAGCAGACAAACGAAATACGCATTCCGATTACCCACCTGAAACTGAATCGCGCCACCACAGTGATCCGACTGCCCTCATTTGAAGCGGTGAAAGCCGATCCTGTTCTTTATGCTCATGCTTCCCGGCTCATGCATCTGGAAACCAATCCCGGCAATGCACGGGCACTGGTACAGCAACACGGCAATCGCGATGTCTGGCTCAATCCGCCGGCCATGCCGCTGACCACTGCCGAGATGGATGCCGTATTCGATCTTCCCTATTCGCGCACGCCACATGCATCCTACGGCAAAGCCCGAATCCCCGCCTACGACATGATCAAATATTCTGTCAATATCATGCGCGGCTGTTTCGGCGGCTGCACCTTTTGTTCCATCACTGAACACGAAGGGCGCATCATCCAGAACCGTTCGGAAGATTCGATTATCCGCGAAATAGAGAATATCCGCGATAAAACACCGGGCTTTGCCGGCACAATTTCCGATCTCGGCGGACCAACTGCCAATATGTATCGACTGGCCTGCAAATCACGCGTCATTGAAGCGGCATGCCGCAGGCCATCCTGCGTATTTCCAGGCATCTGCAAAAACCTGAATACCGATCACACGCCACTGATTCATTTGTATCGCCGGGCCCGCAGTATGCGCGGCATCAAACGCATTTTTATTGCATCGGGGCTGCGTTACGATCTGGCTGTCGAATCACCGGAATATATCCAGGAACTGGCCACTCATCATGTGGGAGGTTACCTGAAGATAGCGCCGGAACATACTGAAAATGAACCATTATCCAAAATGATGAAGCCCGGCATTGGCAGTTTTGAACGGTTCAGAAAAATGTTCGATGCCGCTTCGAAAAAAGCCGGCAAGAAGCAATACCTGATCCCCTATTTCATTGCGGCCCATCCGGGCACAACAGATGAAGATATGCTGAATCTGGCACTATGGCTGAAAGCCAATCGATTCAAACCGGATCAGGTTCAGGCATTCCTGCCCTCACCCATGGCGACCGCATCGGCCATGTATTATTCGGGTAAAAATCCTTTACGAAAAATCAGCAAAAACAGTGAAAGCGTATTCACGCCCAAGAGAAAGAAACAGCGCGAGCTGCACAAGGCCCTGCTGCGATATCACGATCCGGAGAACTGGAGTCTGATTCGGGATGCTCTCAAAAAAATGGGCCGCACCGATCTGATCGGCAACGGCCCTGAATATCTGGTTCCCCCGTCAGGGAGAAGCGTTCGGAAAAATCAATCCCCGCAACGGCACCGGCCACTGCGAAAAAGCAGGCGCAATAAGCGCCGATAATTATTTATTGGCAAACAGCGGACGCGGGAAGGAATGGATCACCGTACGGGTGACATTGCTCTCATTTTTCTTTTCTGCATTTGTCTTCTTGTTTTTTACATGTTTTTCAAACATCGCTGGCTCCTGTGATCAAGTGATCTGCTGTATCAACAAGGCGAATAATACGGTGCTGAAACAATCAGAAAGTGACACATCTCACATTACAACAAAAAAAGTGTCCTGTTATCTCCCGCATGGCATAGGGACAACGACGAAAGCTGTACAGAACAGGAAAACCGCTCAATTGAGTGAACCGGGAATAGCCAGCGTAAAAACCGGCACCGGTGCATCAAAATAACGACCGTTTTCTGCCAGCATCATATAGCTCCCCTGCATACAGCCAACACTGGTTTCCAGCACACAAAAACTGTTGTAGTAGTGCTCATCACCCGGCTCAAGCAGTGGCTGCTCACCCACCACGCCATCACCACGCACCTCCTGGGTTTTCCCGTTCGCATCGGTAATCACCCAGTGGCGACTGATCAACTGGGCCGCCTGTTCGCCCCTGTTGCGAATACTGATGTAATAGATAAAGACAAAACGTCCCTGATCAGGTGCGGAATGTTCAGCAGAATACTCAGTTTGTACATCGACAGTAATGGCATGATTATCCGTCACAGTTCACCTCTTCTGTTTCAATCCGTTGATTCTGCACATGGACGCCAGAATCGTTGCATCTTTTCATCCGGGGTATTGTCCGGCACCCCTTCACATATAATCCTCGGCAAATCTTCGAACCATTGCCTGATCAATGTAGCGTCTTCGGCCATATTCAACAGGCGAAAGCCGGCATCACCATGCTGCCGGGTACCAACCGCATCACCGCCGCCCCGTAGAGCCAGATCGGCTTCGGCCAGGATCAGACCGTCATGCGTATTGACCATCTTCTTAAGGCGAACCCTTGCTGTTTCAGAAGCCTGTCTGCCGGCGATCAGCATACAGTAACTCTGCATCCCGGAGCGCCCGACCCGGCCGCGCAACTGATGCAACTGGGCAAGTCCGTAACTTTCTGCCTGCTCAATAATAATCAGGCGTGCTTCCGGCACATCCACACCGACTTCCACCACCGTTGTGGAAACAAGAATTTTGCATTCACCCGAGGAAAATGATCCCAGGGCATGTTTTTTGTCCACCGACTTCATACGCCCGTGCAGGCCGGTCACATTAGCCCCGGGGAAATATTGTTTCAGTAGTTCCACCCGCTGATCAACCGAAACACCGTCTTCATCCTCATCAATGCGCGGCACAATCCAGTAAACACGCCCATCCGCATCCAGCATGCGCTGAATACCCTCTGCCAGCGGTTTCATTTTATCCGATCCGATTACCCGGGTTTCCACCGGCAGTCTGCCCGGCGGCATGCCGCGCATGATGCTTAAATCCATATCACCATATAGCGCCAGTGCCAGAGAACGGGGAATGGGCGTCGCCGTCATGCCGAGCAAATGAATGGCATCATCACCGTCATGCTGTTTGTCGGCCAGAGCCCAGCGCTGACGCACACCAAAACGATGCTGTTCATCCACCAGCGCCAGGGCCAGATGCCTGAATTTCACATCATCGCTGAGTAGAGCATGCGTACCGACAATCAATTTCTGTTCGCCGGACTCCAGAGCGGCAATGATCTCTTTCCTTGCTTTTGCTTTGGTACTTCCGGTCAATAAGGCAACGGATAGGCCCATCGGCTCCATCAGGGTCTGCAAGGTTTCAGCATGTTGACCGGCCAACACTTCTGTCGGCGCCAGCAAGGCCGCCTGATAACCGCAGCCTGCGGCCTTGATCATGGCCAAGGCCGCCAGCCATGTTTTTCCCGCTCCCACATCCCCCTGCAACAGGCGGTGCATTCGACGCCCCCGATTCAGATCAACGGAAATTTCCTGCCAGGCAAGCTGCTGCGCCGCCGTCAACGGATAGGGAAAACTGTTCAGCAGACGCTCACTGAGCTGTTCATGCTGCAACGATGGTGCCGCGCAATCGGCCTGTTTTTTCTTTTCGCGCATCAGATACAGATACACAATCGCTTCTTCACTCTTCAAACGCACCGATGCCTTTTCAAGCACGGAGAAATCCGCCGCCTCCGGCATATGTAGCCATCTCAGTGACTGACACAGTGTTGGCAGGGAATATGTATTGCCCAGCGTATCATCCAGTCGACTAGTAGCACCGGCAGGTATCATGGCAAACACATGCTGAATCATGCTACTGATTCGCTTGCTGCCAATACCCGACAAGGAACCATAAACGGGCTGGAACCCCGGATGGAACAGTTCTGCAACACACCATTCCGGATGGTTCATTTGCCAAAAACCTTTCCAGCGTTCTGCCACACCGCGTACGGAAATCTCTCGCCCTTCAGACAGGCGGGCATCGGTCATCATGTAACCGGAATGAAAAAAATTGAGGGAAATCTGACCTGTGTCATCAGCAATCTTTAATATCACCTGACGTCTGCGGCCATAGCCACGCGCCTGTCTGGATAAAACCCGCCCACTGATACGCCCGCTTTCACCTTCGACAAGCCGGGTGATTTTCAGCACCCGGCGATCATCCACATAATCTCTGGGCAAGTGTAAAAGTAAATCCCCGACACAGCAGACTCCCCGTGAGGCCAGTCGCTGTTCCAGTCTATCCCCGACACCGGGAATCATCGTAAGCGGCCGGGGAAACAGATCATACATGGGCTGATCTTGACTGAAGCTTCATCAATGCTCAACCGACAATTCGAGCCCAATCAAGCCACGCATTGCGATCCATCCGGGAATCTGAAAGCCTGTCTGTTTCAATCATGGTCCACCAAAGAGGAAAATGATATGCATCAGAATATCGCTGTTTTAAATGACCGTTTTACCATTGATGAAAAAATCAACTTCCGCGATATGGGTGATGGATTTATCGTTGCCGAGATTACAAATCGCCACGGTTCGGCATCTATCGCTTTGCAGGGCGCCCATCTGCTTTCATGGCTGCCATCCGGGCAATCTCCGGTGATATGGATGTCGCAGGATGCCAAACTGGCCAGAGGGCAGTCCATCCGCGGCGGCATTCCAGTCTGCTGGCCATGGTTCGGAGCTCACGGTTCGGACAGCTCATTCCCCGCACATGGCTTTGCCCGCACTGCTCTATGGGATGTTAAAAGCACGGAGCTGCTGGCTGATGACAATTGTCAAATTGTATTCCAGCTTGATGTTGCAGCCGACCATCCTTTATGGCCACAACCAATCTTATGTGAACTTCATGTCACACTGGGAACGGTGCTGAAAATGCAATTGATCACCACCAACACCGGTAATCAAGGCGTTGTGATCGGTCAGGCACTGCACACCTATTTTGCAGTTGGCGATATCCGCCGAATTACAGTAGCCGGGCTGGATGGCTGCGCTTATCTGGACAAGCCGGACGGTTTCAAACAAAAACTTCAGCGTGGCCCGGTTACATTCGATGATGAAGTTGACAGAATTTATCTGGATACGACCAATGACTGTATCATTCAAGACCCGGTTTACCGACGCAATATTCGCATTGCAAAAACAGGTAGTGCCTCAACCATCGTATGGAACCCATGGCAACAGCGAGCCGCCGCCATGGGTGATATGGGCAAGGATGGTTATCGTACCATGCTCTGTGTGGAAAGCGCCAATGCAGCCGATGACCGGATCGAAATCCAGCCTGACGGCAGGCATACATTGTCGGTGCAATACAGTATCGAGCCATCTGAAACATGAACATCACGGGAGCACCCGGATACATTGCATTTTTTCCTTGTATGCAAGCAGACATTCACCTAAAGTGCGCCGCGTTTTACGGAGGTATAGTCATGGCTAAACGTTGTGAAGTTTGTGGAAAAGGTCCGATGGCAGGCAACAATGTCAGTCACGCGCATAATACGACCCGTCGTCGTTTTCTGCCCAACCTGCAGCAGGTTCGTGCTGTCGTTGATGGTCAGACGCGTAAAGTGAAGGTATGCTCAAGCTGCCTGCGCTCCGGAAAAATCCAGAAAGCAGCCTGATACTGCTTTCATTAAATCGTTACACCGAATTCAAAGGGCGTCTGGCAACAGACGCCCTTTTCATTTGCCTGTCATCAAGAAAATGATGTTGGGACCGGCAGCTTCCCAGAAAAACTCAGGGGGCCCGGGCAATCAGATCCATTTCAACCTTGGCTGCCAGCGGTAGCGCAACAACAGCCACAGTCGCCCGGGCCGGACGATGCTCTCCCAGCCAGTCGGCATAAATCCTGTTCACCAGCGGAAAATCATTCATATCCGTCAAGAATATATTCACCTTCAGAATATTGCTGATGGCAACACCCGCTTCTTCCAATACGGCCGTCAGGTTTCTTGTTACCTGAAGCGCCTGTGATTCCACATCATCGGCAACCAGCTTTCCTTC
>JBHHTY010000069.1:0-9129 GCA_046753565.1 Mariprofundus sp. | reverse complement strand
CGGGGCTGATGCCACCTTCGCGCAGGGTGAAAATACCTGTAAAGCTATGATCAGCCAGTATTTGTGAGCGGATAAACGCAGGCTCAGCCATAGTTTTCTGTCAGGGCATCGGTCAGGCGCTGTAAATCATCCGGCAGGGGGGCTTTGAAACTGAGTGGCTGGCCGGTGATCGGGTGCCTGAATTCCAGCAATTGCGCATGCAGAGCCTGGCGATCAAGGGTGCGAATGGCTGTTCGGGTCGGTTCGGGAATATCCATAGCCGGGTTGTAACTGCGGGCATAGATTGGATCGCCGAGGATCGGCAGCTTTTCGTGTGACAGGTGAACACGGATTTGATGGGTACGACCGGTATGCAGGCGCAGACGCAATCGGCAGAACGGGCCGAGCGGCTGCTCAACCTCGGCATCTGTGATGGCATGCCTGCCATTCTCGCTCACGGCCATTTTCTGGCGATGTTGCGGGTGGCGGCCAATGGACAGTTCAATATGCTTGTGATGCCAGCGGGGATTTCCTCTGCACCATGCGATGTACTGCCGGTTCAAATCGTGCCGGGCAAACATATCGGTAAGACCGCGATGGGCGTTTTCACTCTTGGCAATCACAAGGCTGCCGGATGTTCCCTTGTCCAGCCGGTGAACAATACCGGGACGTTGCATGCCGTTGATGCCCGGAAGCGATTCGCAGTGATGCAGTAGTGCATGCACCAGCGTGCCATGATCATGCCCGTGGGCAGGGTGTACCACCATGCCGGCCGGTTTGTTCAGTACAATCAGATACTCATCTTCAAACAGAATATCGAGCGGAATATCTTCTGCCTCCAGCTGTAGAGGTTCAATAGCCGGAATATGCAGCAGATAAGTGTCATGTTCCCTGACACGCAACGAGGCCTGTTGCACGGTTTTTCCGGCCCGGTTCTGAACATGGCCGCTTTTCAACAGCTGCTGAATATGATTCCGGCTCAGGCCGCTGAGTCCGGTCAGGGCGGCATCCAGACGCTGGCCATCCCGAGTTTCATCAATGGTGAAACTCAGTGGTTCAGCGCATGCCTCTGCGTTCACTCGCTTTTGGCAGTGCTCTCAGGAGCAGCAGTCTTTGGTGTTACCTGCGGCTGTTGTTCCTGAGCTGATGCAACCGCACCGTCTTTTGCTGCTGCCGGACGTCTGCGGCGGCGTCTGCGGCGGCGCTTTTTCACTTCGCCGGATGCACCATCAGTATTTTTCTGATCTGTTGCTGCGGTGTCCTTTTTGGCTGGTTTGGGCTCGTTGTTGTTTTGCTGTGTGTCCTTATTGGCCGCTGTTTTCGCGGCGGTGTTTTTCTGGCCGGAAGGGCGGTTGCGGTTTTTGTTGCCACTGCGTTTGCGACGTTTCGGGCGTTCCTGTTGCTTCGGTTTTTCTGCCGGTTCAGCCTTCTGTTTCACAGGGGGCTTTTTCTTTTGCCCGGTCAGGAACCCGATGAGGGATTTCAACGGGCTGGCCTTCTTCTCTTCGACCTCAGGTGTTGGAACCGGTGTGGGAATGCCCACAACGGGTTTGACCGGTTTCATTTTCTTGGCATTGCGCGGTGGCTTGATGCGTTTGCTGGTGTCTTCAAGTACTTCAACACGTTGTTGATTGTTTTCGTTCCACTGTCGCTCAATCCGATAATGGGGGATATCGAGATCAGGACGAATCTGCAAGGTGATCTGAATCTCATAAGCTTCTTCGATACGGGCAATGCTGGAACGCTTGTTGTTCATCAGGTATTCGCCGGTATCCGATGGTACCTGTACCACCAGTGTCGGTTTCTTGCCTCTTTCAGCCCAGTCTTCCATGCGGGTGAGCATTTGCAGTGCCATCGAATCCACGGTACGAATCGAACCGCGACCCTGACAGCGCGGGCAGACTTCCGTGGTGGTTTCACGCACAGAGGGGTGCAACCGCTGACGCGACATTTCCAGCAGGCCGAAACGTGAAATACGGGCAAACTGGATACGGGCCTTATCGCGCTTGCATGCCTTGCGCAGCACTTCTTCCACCTGCTGGCCGTGTTTGCGGTTGGCCATATCAATAAAATCGATCACGATCAGACCACCGATGTCGCGGATACGCAATTGCCGTGCGATTTCTTCGGCTGCTTCCAGATTGATGGCCAGCGCCGTGTCATCAATATGTTTGCCTTTGGTGGCGCGTGCTGAATTGACATCAATGGCGGTCAATGCCTCGGTGGGATCGAGCACAATCGAGCCGCCGGTACGCAGGCGGATTTCATGCTCGTGAATTTCTTCGCATTGCGATTCGATACCGTAATGGCGGAACAGCGGTTTTTTGCCCCGGTACAGTTTGACCAGCTTTTCCTTGCCGGGCAGCACGGCATGCACAAAGGCTTTGGTGCGCGTGTAGACCTCGTGGTTATCGACCCATATTTCCTGAATATCATCGGAAAAGTGATCGCGAATGGCGCGCGTGGCCAGATCGCCCTCGAGATAAATCAGGGCTGGGGATTCGGTTGTTTCACTGGTGATGCGGATTTCATCCCACAGACGGCGTAGATAATTGTAATCGCGTTGCAGGGCTTCGAGCGTTTGGTCCTTGCCGGCGGTGCGGATGATCAGGCCCATATTGTCCGGCACTTCCAGTTGCTTGAGAATTTCTTTCATCGAACGCCGTTCATCATCCGACAGCTTGCGTGAAATACCCCCGCGTGAGGTGTTCGGACTCAGGACCAGATAACGTCCGGCCAGAGAAATGTGTGTGGTCAGGGCTGCGCCCTTGTTGCCGCGCTCCTCCTTGACGACCTGAACCAGAATCTGCTGTTTGGATTCAAGTATATCCTGAATGGACAGATTGCGAGGGTTGGTGGACTTGTCGACACCGTCTCTCCAGTAATCCGGGTGAATCTCACTCAGCGGCAGGAAGCCCTGGCGGGCGGCTCCGTATTCGACAAAGGCAGCCTGCAGGCTGGCCTCGACTTTGGTGATTTTACCCCGGTAGATATTGCTTTTGGTCAGGGCTTTGTGCGCAGATTCGATATCCAGTTCGTGCAGGTATTCATCTTCGACAATAGCCACACGGCTTTCTTCATCGTGTAATGCATTGATAAGCATGCGTTTTTTTGTAGTCACGCCATTTCCTTTTGGCGCTTGAGGGACCTGTCGATGCGAACCTGACAATGAAAAAACATTGTCGTACGAGTATGATCGATCGTATGAACACCCGGTCTATTGATTACAGCAGAAGCTTCACAGTACGGCGTTGCCGCTGCTGCAAGCAGGGTGATTCAGTTATTATGTTGGCTGACGCTGCCGTTTTATCGGGGTATCAGCTCAAGTCATCAAACGCGGTTTATTTATACAGGCTCAACGTTAGGGGCATTCACAGAACAGGCTCGCGTCCAGGCAAGATATCGGAATAAATGCTGTTCCTGCCATCTCGACTTTGCCATTTCGATGTCACTGTTCCGATTTCAATCAACTTGATGTTGCTTCGGTCTGGTGGTCTCGAACAGTCGGAGGCTGGGATTTCCGGCTACAAATCATTACCATTGCTTGTGCGTTGCATTGTTATGCGATGCAGGAAAACACGGAGCTCACTGCATATGACAGGCACTCTATCCGGCAAAGGCGGTTTGGCAAGAAAATGCATGAAAATGGCATCTTAACAGTGGATTACAGCGAAGATGGCAGCCGTCTGGATCGGGTGCTACTACGCCACCTGGGGCCTTCACGCCGTACATTGATTTTGCGCCTGATCCGCAAGGGTAATGTTCGGGTCAACAAGAAACGCTCCAAACCGGAGTCCCGTGTCAGCAGTGGTGACCGGATATTTTTACCACTGAGTTTGCGGCAAGCTGATCAGCAGGATAATGCCAGGATTCCGGCATCATTTCTTGCCAGAGCAGAAGCAGTACCTGTCCTGTATGAAGATCAGTATTTGCTGGCCGTGGATAAGCCGGCCGGGATGGTAGTGCATGGCGGTTCCGGTCATGACACGGGGTTGATTGAAGCGCTTAAACAATTGCGCCATCTGCCTGAATTGCGTCTGGCGCACAGGCTGGATCGCGATACTTCCGGCGTATTGCTGATGGCCAAGGATCTGGCATCTCTGAGAACGCTCACCGAATCATTTCGCGAGCGTGATATGCAGAAAACATATTTTGCCCTGATTGTCGGCCATCCCTTCGCCCATGCCGGACGCATGACATCGAAACTGGCCAAAGGTGTTGTGCGCGGCGGTGAACGCATGGTGGTTGATGCGGAAGACGGCAAGGAATCGGTGACCGATTATCAGGTTATGATCGAGTTGGAGCGTGACGGATTCGACTATACCCTGCTTGCCCTGAATCCGCACAGCGGGCGCACCCACCAGTTAAGGGTGCAACTCCAGAATGAAGGCCACACCATTCTTGGTGACAACAAATATGCAGCCAGAGATGAATTGGCCGCTTATAAATCTATCGGAGGAAGGGGGCTGATGCTGCATGCCTGGCGTTTACGTTTCGAACATCCGGTCACCGGAAACGCCCTCGAATTCAGGACCCCATGGCCGGATCACTGGAAGCAGTTATTGGTGTGACTTTCAGCTGAGACTCCGCTTCAAATTAAATCCCCGATAAATATGTGTCCACGCAACTTCGCAACCTTGAAAAAGGATGCAGGACACAGGCTTGAAACACATGCAACGAGAAGTAAGGTCTTCGACAAGAGGAATCAATATGGCAAAAATAAAACTTTCCAATAACAAGAGGCGTCAACTATGTGCGCTGGTTGACCATGCATTGGCTTTGGCAGGAAAGGGACAATTGGATATCGCATGCCGAATTTGCGCCAGGGCGGACACTCTGTATGAAGATTTCCCCGATACGATGTATGCCCGTGGCCTGATTGCTTTTAATCAACAGGATATTGATGTGGCCGCCGATTGGTTTGGACGTGCCTGTGCAGCTCTCCCGCGACGTGTTGAATTTCTGGTTAATTATGCAGGCTGTTTGCGTTTGCAGGGCAAAGAAGAGCAGGCCAGCGAATTTTACCGACAAGCATTAACCCGGGCACCACGACTAAGTGAAGCTGCCCTTGGATACGGTTCGTCAATGGTTGCCCTGGGCGAGTTCAGGCAGGCTATCCGGATTTTTGAAAAAGCATTGATACACAACCCGTGCAACGTGGAGATACTAAAAAAACTGGCACTAGTTCGCAGTGAAATGATGGAAAATGAAGCATCGATAGCACTGTTGGAAAGAGCCCATACAATTACACCGCAGGATGCCAGCATACTATATGAAATGGGTGTGAACTTTGTGCAGATGGGTGCAATAGAGAGGGCTCGCAGCTGCTTTCGCGAAGTATTGGCGGTCAATCCATCCAGCGCTGAAGCTTTGAGTATGTTAACCAATAGCGGCTCCTGTGAAGTGCGGAAAGATGATATGGCGGCACTGTCAAAACTTTACCATCAGAAGGAAGCAGGCAATGAACAACGCACTGTTGCCGCTTTTGCACTGGGTAACGAAGCCGACAGATGCGGATGTTACGAACAGGCATTTGAATATTGGGCAGAAGGAAATCGTCAAAGGAAAACGGAATCACCCTGTACAGAAGAGCAGCAGGAAATACTTCATCGGACCGCGGCAGCGGAATTTCCGGCCTCCCGTTTCGAAGAACCTGTTGCTGCTGATGCCTGCGATATAGCCCCGTTGTTTATTGTTGGTATGCCACGCAGTGGTTCTACATTGCTCGAGCAGGCATTGTCGCGTCATCCGAAGCTTCTGGCGGCAGGTGAAATGTATGCCATGCAGCAGTCCATTGTGGGGCGAAAACATCAGGCGAGCAATCCGGAAACTATCGAAAGACTGGCCGCATTGGATGACGATGGACTTCTTGCTGTCGGTCATGAATACGCCCGGCGCCTGCTACAGGAATATCAACTGGAAGGCCGGATTATTGACAAGGCGCTGAATAACTACGTCTATGCCGGCTTGATAGCCAGGGCATTGCCAAAGGCTCGTATCATCCACATTCGGCGAAATCCCTTCGCCACCTGTCTTTCCATATTTCAGCAGGACTTTGTCAACACGTTGCCGTATGCATGCGATGTGGAGCACACAGGACGGGAGTACGCCCGCTATCAGAAGTTGATGCAGCACTGGCGAGAAGTGTTGCCGGCAGGAACCATGCTCGAAGTGAGCTACGAGGATTTAGTCAACAATCCTGAACCTGAACTTCGTCGCCTGTTGGAAGGGTGTGATCTTGAGTGGCATCCGGATTGCCTGACTTCTCATAAGTCTGCAGGGGTAGTTACTACTGCCAGCCTTATTCAAGTCCGTAAACCCATGCATCAGAAATCTGTGGCGCGCTGGAAGCACTATGAAAAGCAGCTGTCACCTCTTAAACAGTATCTGCAGCTCTGAAAATTTCTTAAGAGCAGACATGAGGCTGTGCAACAGACTGTCTGAACAGTGAAAAATGGACGCGTTACTTACACAGACTCAGACTTCAGATGTGCTGGTGTGGTGGTATCTTTGTATCACTATGTCCCTTTGGGGCTGATCAGCTGGCTTGCTGGATGCCGGCCAGATACCAGGTCGGGTCGTCCGAGTTCGGGGCGTGCTGGAAAATCCACACTTCGTTCACTTCGGCAGTCTGGTCATCAAGTGTGGTGCCGGCATCATCCAGGGTTTTTTCGCGCAGCATGGCGGTGTAATTCACGGCCACCCATTCCAGGTCGGACTCAATCCAGCTGTCGGCAATCTCCGCATTCAGCGTAGCAACCTCGGTCATATTGGTTTCGCCGGGTTTCATGTCGCGGCCAATACGGTCGGCGATTTCTGCGGTGCAGAACTTACGGATATCTTCGATATCATTGTTATCCCATGCTTTCTGCATGCGCACATAAATCTCTTTGGCAGCAGGAATAAAGTTTTTCTCGTTGATGTCCGGGCGCAGGGCTGCGCCGACCGGTTTGTGCGGTGTTGTATCAACCACATCATCATGTGCATCATGGGGCATATCCGCAGTTGGAAAACCCGAAGCAGGGGCGTGGCCTCCGGCGTAGGAGGCTTGCCGGGCAGGAGCGCGTTTGCGCAGAAACATGAAGGCCAGTGCGATGATGCCGCCGATAATCAGAATATCGAACAGGTTAATGCCCTCGAAAGCGCCGCCGAAAAACATGGCACCGAGCATGCCGCCCAGAGCCAGACCGCCCAGCATACCCATCATGCCGGTTCGTGCCGACCCACGCTGGCCTGCCGCGGTGGATTTCTGAGGCGTGGCCTGTCGTTTATTGAACGCGCGTGATTGCGATGGAGGCGTCATTGAGCGGTGTTTGCCGAAGCTGGAGCCACCGCCAAAGCGGCGGGCATCGGCATCATCGGCCAATCCCAGCATGGACAGGCCGAAACCGGCAATCATGGTAAACAGAATCATTTTTTTCATTTATCAAACCTCATATCAATCTGTGGATATCGAATGTTCATGCGAATCACTGTACATTAGCTGTGACATGCGCGCCTGAAAGGCTGCTTTTCTCAGGGTGCGATTCTTAATGCTTGCCACGTCCTTCGCAAGGCTTCGCTTTTCAGACAGGGATAACGGTGCCGGTTTGCGAGGTTTTGGTTTGACCTTGATGCCGGCTCCCGGTTGCACGCGAGAACGAATCCGGTACAGATCAGTCAGGCCTGCATGTTTATAACAGGCTTTTCGGATATCATCCCTGAGAAAACGAATCTGTTGCGCCATAATGGAATGATCCACGGCGACCCACAGGCACATTCCGCCATCCGGAAGATGTTCGAGTTGCAATGGTTCCGTTCGCGCCGACATCATGGCGCCGACAATATGCGGCCAGGCCTGGCGCAGGTGCGCAATGCCGATGAGTTGTTGCAGGGACTCCTCGCCCAGAATACCGGCCAGATTATCGTGCAGGCCGGTCAGCGATGAGCGGGAACGTTTGTTGCGTATGCTCAAAATGGAAGTATTTTGCCGCCAAGAATATGGATATGCAGATGAAATACTTCCTGACCGCCACCGGCACGCACATTGCTGATGATACGATATCCTTTCTCAAGCCCGAGCACATCATCGGCAATATGTTGTACGCGGCTAATCAGCGTGCCGAGCAGGGCGGAATCTTTCGCATCGGTCAGTGTTGCCACATGCTTTTTCGGAATCACCAGCACATGGGTCGGCGCCTTGGGGTGGATATCCCTGAAGGCGAACACATCCTCATCTTCATAAACCTTGCCGGAAGGGATGGTTCCGGCAGCGATATTACAAAACAGGCAGTCGGTCATGCTATGATCCTTTGATTTCAAATCTGTGGAACGAGGCTAACGCAGAGGTGTGGATATGCAATTCCAAATCCCGGTTTCAGCCTGCCGACCAATCTTACTGGCAATTTTGAAGCGCAGCGGAAAAACATGGTTCATGTGTAGTGTCCTGTTAGCCCGCCCTGGATTCCCTGACTGCATCTAATATATCCCGATTTCACGATAAACAGCAAACGCTAGCCTTGCCGTCTCTATGCTTTTTGATAATGATATCTACAGGCAATGACTGTGATATGAGTGTCGCTCACCGCGTAAACCAATCGATTAGAATCATCAATTCTGCGGGACCAAAAGCCTGCCAGGCTTTCTTTTAATGATTCTGGCTTGCCAATTCCTGAAAAAGGAGTCCGTAGTGTATCGCCGATCAACCTATTGATTCGTTTCAATGTTTTTCTATCTTGACCCTGCCAATACACATAATCTGACCATGCGGCATCTGTCCAGGCTAAATGTCTCATTCGTTCAATAAATCTTTTTCTTGAGCTTTGCCTTGTCTGAACTGTTCAATAGATTTACTTAGATGCTCAGCATTTGCGGGCGATTTTAACAAATAAACTGTTTCCATCAGGCTATTGTAGTAATCCAATGACATGACAACAGCATCTTCAGTATCTCGCCTTGTAATAACAGTGCAGTCAGCGTCATCTATGACGTGATTCAATACAGATTTAAGATTATTCCTTGCTTCAGTAAATGATACGATGTTCATTTTCAGCACCTCACATGTACAACTTATAGGACAATTATAGGGCCCGCAATATATTGTGCAACATAATGTGCATGTTGTATGGACGACGAAATATCGATACGCGATATTGGGCGGAGATGTAGGTC
>JBHHTY010000068.1:0-9175 GCA_046753565.1 Mariprofundus sp. | reverse complement strand
CTTCGCGCACGGCCAGTTCCAGCCCCAGCCAGTTAATCACCGACGGATCACGCACGAAGCAATAAAAAAGGGAGGGCAGAAGCCCTCCCTGAAACTGATGCAAGATCAGCTGTTATTTTTTCTGCAGATAGAGATAGGTCACGCCTGCTGTTGCGCCGACACCCTTGCTGCCTTCAATAACCGGTTGTAGCGAAATGCTTTTGTCGCCACCACCTACCAGGACCTGGGCACCAACACCAACACCAACACTGGCTGATGCACCTGCGCCGATATATTTACCGGCCAGCTTGTGATTGCCGCGTTTTGTATCTGTTGCAAAAACAGCGAAGACAAGTTGACGGGATGAATCGTACTGAAAGTCGATGCCGAGGCCGACACCAGTTTCGCCGATATAATGCTCCGTGCTGCTTCGGTCCGTAGCATCATATGTGCAGGTGATATCTTTTGTTGAATGAATGAGCAGGTTATACCCGCTGTCCGGGACAAGATTGCAGGTCAGAACGCCAATCTTGGTACCTGCGGTTGATTCCCCTGCGAATGCAGGAGCGGCCATGAACAATGATGTTGTCAATGCCATGCCGATAAGGATTTTTATATTTTTCATGTTGTCCTCCTATGGTCTGTTGCCTTTCCACATTGTGTATGGGAACTGTTTGTATTATAGATAAATCATGCACCAATGTCATCCATTAGTATTTACAGTTCAATCAGGGTGAAGCCGTTCTGCCTGTTATGTGTCATGGACAACATCCTTTCTGTCAAAATACAAAAGCCTTATATTTATTGAGCCCTTTGTAGCTTTAGCATAGACCAATAAACACCAGGCTGCGGCGCCAATCCCTGTATATTCCTCACCGCAATCATGGGCACCATCCCGAAGTATGGTGCCATCGGTAGAACTGTCCGGCAAGTTATAGCATGATAGCGCAATGTCGCCCACTGGACTGATGAATAAACGTATACTTGTAACCCGCACGCGCGAATCCTGTCCACCTATATGCCGGATGCTGGAATCTCGCGGGGCAAAGGCTGTGTCGTTACCCTGTCTTGCGGTTGAAGGCCTTCCGCACAACATCATGAGTGCCGCTCCCTTGCTGGAGACATGCAGCGATGTCCTGTTCACCAGCGTCATCGGTGTTCATGCCGTGGCCAGAGCCATCGCTGCCGAGGGCCGAAGCCTGCCCAAAGCCCTGCAAAACAAGCGGGTAGCCGCTGTGGGAGGCAAAACAGCCAAGGCTCTGGCTCAAGCCGGCATTCGTATTGATATGATTCCGGAAAAAGCCTCGCAGGATGGTTTGCTTGAGATATATATGGCACATGGCCTGCCCCGTTCCCTGTTGTTCTTTCGTGCCGAAGAAGGTCGTGAAACACTTGCCGAAACCCTGTCACAACAGAGCGTGGAGGTATCAACTGTTCCTGCCTATCGGACAGTATGCCCTTCAGGTGATGCGAGCGATATCATCAGCATGCTGCAACACAACAGTATTGATGCTGTGTTGCTGGGCAGCACAAAGACAGCATTGTTTTACCTGCAACGCATCGGTTCGCTGACACTGGCCAATCGCCCTGTGCTTGCAGGAATTTCAGAGAATATGGCGATAGCAAGTCGAAAGGCGGGTTTGAACGTGCAGGTTGTCGCCAAAGAGGCTAGTTTCGAGGCCATGCTGGATGCGCTGACAGAGTATTTCGATCAGCATCCCGACGAGCCAGGGAAAATATCCTAGCACCCAACATATGAAGATTTTATATTGCAGTATTCCACAGGAGAAAAAATATGTCCTTGCCTGATCTGATGATTCGACCTCGCCGACTGCGCAATTCCGCAACCTTGCGGCGCATGGTGCGGGAAACCGAATTGACCACAGCCGATCTGATTTATCCGATATTTGTCGATGAAACGATTCAGGAGGCCATGCCTGTTGTGAGTATGCCCGGTGTGTCACGCATTCCGCTGTCACAGGTTGGCGATATGGTGAAAGAGGTGGAGAGTCTGAGCATCCCGGGCATCATCCTGTTCGGCATTCCGGCCGAAAAAGATGCTGTCGGCTCAGGCGGCTGGGATGATCAGGGAATAGTTCAGCAGGCAATCCGTGCGGCCAAAGAAGCCTGCCCGGATATGTGCGTCACTGCCGACACATGTTTCTGTGAATATACCGACCATGGTCATTGCGGTGTTTTGAACGGTGAAGATGTGGACAATGATGCCACGCTGGCCAACCTGCAAAAAGAAGCTGTTTCCTATGCCCGCGCCGGCGTCGATATTGTTGCTCCCTCAGGCATGATGGATGGCATGATTGCCGCAATTCGCACAGCACTGGATCATGCCGGGTTTTCACATGTGCCGGTGATGTCCTATGCAGTCAAATACGCATCGGGTTACTTCGGCCCGTTCCGTGATGCCGCTGATTCCGCCCCGAGCTTTGGAGATCGCACCAGTTACCAGATGGATCCGGCCAATCGTCGTGAAGCCCTGAAAGAAGCATGGCTCGATGTCGAAGAGGGGGTGGACATGCTGATGGTGAAACCGGCACTGGCCTACATGGATATTATCAGGGAAGTCAAGGATGCCACCCAGCTTCCGCTGGCCGTTTATAATGTATCGGGTGAATACGCCATGGTAAAAGCGGCCGCCGCAAACGGATGGATTGACGAAAAACGCGTGGTACTTGAAACCATGCTGGGGTTCAAACGTGCCGGTGCCGATTTGATTCTGACCTATCATGCACTGGACGTTGCCCGTTGGCTGAATGAGACTTGATTGTGATGGGTGAACTGTGATGGACAAACCTGAAGCCACCAATGCTGCCGGAGAAACCGATCAGGATGCGATAGATCAGGTCATTGCCGACAGTGCTCCGGCCGATCCCGGCACAGAACAGCATGCGGATGGATCAGCCAGATCGCATGGCGGTCGCAATGTTATTCTTGTTCTGTTATTCATTGCCGCAGCTGTGACCGGTGCTCTGGGTTTTAGCGATCAATTCACACCATTGTATGAATCACTGGTCAGCAAATTCAATCACACATTCGTACAACAGCATTCGACAAAAAACGCATCGGTTCAGCCCCGTGTGAATGCTCCTGCTGTGACCGCCAAACCTGTGCCTGCTGTTAAATCCGCATCTGCCACAAAATCACTCCCTGTCATTGCGCATCAACAGCCTGCCGTTTCATCTGAAGATGTGCGCGAATTGCTTTCCAGCATCAGGGCCCTGCAAAGCCAGCTGCAGCAAATGCAACAGTCCCAGAGAGCGCTGCAAAACGGTTTGCAGGAACAGCAACAGATGAATTTGCAGATTCGCCTGCGCTGGATTGCTGATCCGGCCAGCCGATTGCCCCAGCTGCAACTGATATGGGAAGAAATCTCCCTGTTGCCCGGCCTGAGTGATCGTGAACGTGAAAAGGCGGCAAGCATGCATGCGCTGGCACGCGACAGGGTTCAGCAAATAAAACAGTGGCAAAGTACCCTGAATAAATGGGCCGATGTACTGTCCACGTCACGGCAGAACATGAATATTCTTCCGGAGTCAGAGCACCCGTGGCTGGCCTGGGTTTTACAGCAATTTCAGTTGCGACAGGCACCCTCATTCGAGGCTCGCCAACGGGAGAATCTGAGAGACCGGCTGCTCGATGTGTCCCGTCAGTTAACACTGGAATCCTGGCCTGAGAAGGGGGCATGGCAAAGTCTTCAGGCGGAACTTTTGCTGCAGATCAAGGCCATGCAACATGACAGTGACGCAGCGGGGGTGGAAACAGGGTTGCCGGAAGATTTTGACGCCATCCGGACGGATATTCACACCCTCCGGCAAACCGCACTGCAATGGAATCAGCGCCAGTCAGATACGTGGCGCCAGGAGGCTGAACAATGAGGCTGGCTTTTCTTCTGCTACTGGCCCTTGCTGTCAGTATCGCCCTGATCATTTTTCCGAATATTGCCGATCAATCCCTGCGCATTGAGGCATTCGGCTGGATATTCGAAACAAGGCAGGGCACATTTATCGTCGCGCTGCTGGCATTACTGATCCTGGTATGGCTACTGCGCAGTATCACCAGCGCCTTGTTTGCCGGGCCAGGTGCCGCATGGCGCTCATTGCGTATGGGCAGTCGCAAGCGCAGGGAGAAAAAACTTCGGGATACGATAGCGCAATGGCTGGATGGGCGCGGACATATCAGCGCCCGAACACTGAAGCGATGTCGCGGCATCTTGCCCGACTGGCTTATGGATCTATTCCAGACCGTCCTGACTCCGGCCAATGAATTGCCCCTGCCGGCTGAAGGTCAGGATCCTCTTATTACAGCACTGGCTGCCCGTATCGCCACAGACCCGCATGTCGAACAGGCTCCTGATCTGGCCACACGCAAGGCGCATCTGGAAGCATGGTTGAGTGCTCATCCCGGCGCTCCTCTGGCCACGAAAAGACTGGTGGATATGGCAGAAGAAGAAGGTGACTTTCTCACACTGATCAATCGGCTGGAAGCAGCATGGAAACAGGGCCGCCAGTCTTCCGGCTCGGCCAAACCCCGCCTTGTGCGCGCCTGTCTGAAACTTGCTGAACAGGATCCCGAGCAGTCCATGGCATTCCTGCGCAAGGCTTATCGACTGGTTCCGGATGATCCCGGCGTACTAATGGCGTATGGTAAAGGTTTGCTGGCCAGTGGCGAAAGCAGAACCGTTCAGCGCTTGTGGTATGGTTATCTTGAACAGAACAGCAATGACCGCATTGCCCGTGCCTTGCTGAAACTTCATCAGGAAGACCCGCTGCGGGCCTATCGGAAACTGGAAAAGAAAGCCGTCACATCTCTTAATCAGGCACAACGCTGGCTGCGTGCTGAACTGGCGCATGCCGCCAAGCTGGATGGCCTGGCTTTTGAGCAAATGCAGGCTCTGGCGGATGAATGCGGCAATACAGCTGCATGGCGCAGTCTGGGCCAATGGTATGAAGCCATGCATGAACATGAAAAGGCAGCAACCTGTTATCGTCAGACGCTGGAAAAACTGAACGATATGCCATGATTTCGTGCCGTACTGCCGACACAGCAAACAAAGCACACAGCCAAGCCATATCTATTTCTCCTGACTGGATGATGTTATGAAACGTTTTTTCTCTACCTTGTTTCGCTGGCTTGCACATTTGCGAAATATTCTGGTCAACGGGATATTTATCCTGTTGCTGCTGATGATCGGCGGACTATTTTTTACCGAACAACCCGCTGTTCCCGATGATGCCGTGCTGATTATCAATCCAACGGGAAAAATTGTTGAAGAACTGGCTTTACCATCCACCTCGGGCATTCCGCTGAATTTCTCAGCGCCCAGGCAAACACGGCTGCAGGATCTGGTAAGCGTGGTCAAACATGCAACCGATGACCCCCACATCAAGCTGATGGTGCTGAAGCTGGATGCGATGGGAAAAACAGCGCTACCCAAATTGCAGGAAGTGCGTCGGGCCATTGAACATTTCAAAAAATCCGGAAAAATGGTCGTAGCTGTCGGACCGAATTATTCGCAATCGCAATACTACCTCGCAGCCACAGCCGACCATGTTTTTCTGGATCCACTTGGCGTGGTGGCCATGGAAGGATTCAGCATTTATAAAAATTATATCAAGGATGCGCTGGATACATTGCACATTGATATTCAGCTGTTCCGTGCCGGCAAATACAAAGCAGCCATTGAACCCCTTGTCCGCAACGATATGTCTGCCGAAGACAAACAGTCCAACCGGTTACTGCTGAATGTGTTGTGGAACGAATACAAAACAGATATCGCCGCCATGCGCCACATCAGAGCAGCGCGCCTGCAGACGGTACTGGATGAACCATCGAAATATCTGGCCGAACATGATGGCAGTGCTGCCGAATTGGCCAAAGCGGAAGATCTGGTCGATTCACTGGCCAGTCACGGTGATATCCAGGGCTACATTGCCAATGCCATGGGGGTTGAGTCCGGAGAATATGACAGCATTGATTTCCGCGAGTATCTGCGTGCGACAAGTGACGACAAGCCTTCGCTCAAAGCCAACCGGGTGGGCATCATCACCGCCAGCGGCATGATTCTGGATGGCAAACAGCCTCTCGGAACGGTTGGCAGCGAAAATATGATGGAGATGTTAAACAAGGCCCGTCTTGATTCGAAAATCAAAGCCGTTGTGCTCAGGATTGACAGCCCCGGCGGCAGTGCGCAGGCATCGGAAGCAATTCGCAGCGAAATCGTGCGCCTGAAAAAATCGGGCAAGCCGGTTGTGGTATCCATGGGCAGTATGGCCGCATCCGGGGGTTACTGGATGGCAACACCGGCCGATCAAATCTGGGCATCACCGACAACCATTACCGGTTCGATTGGAGCTTTCGGTGTACTGGCCAATATGCAACAGGGGCTGGAAAAATTAGGTATCCATACTGACGGGCTGGGCACCACATCAATTGCCGGCGGAATCCGACCTGATCGACCTCTGCCACCGGAACTGGATAAAGTCATGCAACTCTCCATGCAACATATTTACCGACGCTTTCTGCACACTGTCGCCAGTGGCAGAAACATGCCTGTGGAAAAAGTGGCATCACTGGCCGAGGGGCGTGTCTGGAGCGGTACTGATGCATACAGACTTGGTCTGGTCGATTCGCTGGGGAATTATCAGGATGCCATTGATGCGGCCGCAAAACTGGCCGGGATTGATGCTGACTACAGCACTGTGCGTATTACCCCGACACTGGGGCTGCGTGAAATGCTATGGATGAAACTGTTCGGCAATGCCGATTCGCTGGCCGCACAAGTCGCCGGTTCTGTCTGGAATCGGCTGTCTGTATTGACACAGACCCTGTTGCCATTTCCAATGCAACAGGAGGTGGCCGACCTACACCGCATGCTCAGTCTTGCGCAGGGTCGGCCTGCCATTTTCACCATGTGCAATCTGCATGTCCAGTAGAACGATGGCATTATATGCCGCTTCATTTCATTGTATTTTCATCTTCACGGGCATAATGTGCGCCTCATGCTGACGCGAAAACTGCATATTCGAGGACTCTCCCGCCTGATGGCGGTGATGTTTGCCATGCAGATTATGGTGGGTGGTTTCTGCCTGCTGACAGCTGAAGCGCATGCCATGCCGGCATCTGTTCATGCTACAGATATGGATGGTCACTGTGCCAAACCCATGCATGCCGCATCATCAGATAGCGGGCAGTCGAATCATGCGGGCAACTGCTACCATTGTGATCAACCGGATGAATTATCCATCTCGGCTTACACATCGATGGCTCCGGTTGTGCTGGTATTGTCCGATATTGTCAGCCTGCCGGCCGCTCCACAGTTCAGCCGCGCCACAACCGGCATGTTTTCCGCGCGAACGCCTACCGGGCCACCGCGTTCATCGTCTCTCCTTTACACAACCACGCAACGCATCCGCGTTTGATTCACCCCTTCTTCTGAAACCGCGACTCGGCTGAGTTGCGCTGCGCGCATTGCTGCGCGCTTATCAAAAGAAGCGGAGGCATGATTTCATGCAAATTCTGGATAAACCCCGGCACTTGCCGGCATTTCTATCAGCGATGGCAGTCGTATTGACAATACCTGCATTATCAATGGCGTCACCGTTGAGCCTGCAACAGGCTGAACAGCTGGCCCTGCAAAATAATCCCGCTCTGGCTGCAGTCGGAAAACAGGCTGAAGCCATGGCGACCATCCCTTCGCAGGTAGGCAGCCTGCCTGATCCAAAGCTATCATTGAAAGCCATCAACCTGCCGGTGGATACTTTTTCCACCACACAGGAAAATATGACCCAGATACAGCTGGGGTTCTCACAGGCATTCCCGTTCCCGGGAAAACTGGCACTTAAGTCCGAAGCGGCTGAACATATGGCTGCAGCAGCATTACAGAATCAACAGGAATTCCGGCTGGTGCTACTGCGTAATACTCGTATTCACTGGTGGAATCTGGCCTATCTGGACAAGGCTCTGGAGATTATCCATCGCAATCAGGATCTGTTACGAAATCTGGTGAAAATTGCCGAAACCAAATACAAAACAGGCAAGGGTTTGCAGCAAGATGTCCTGCTGGCTCAACTCGAATTGTCCAAGTTACTGGAACGGGAACTGAAACTACAGGCGGCCCGGGAACGGGAAGCAGCCACACTGAATTCCCTGTTGGGGCGCCCTGCAGCAACTGATATCACCCTACCCCGACAAACAGCCAACGGTGTGACATCTACTCAGATTGATACTGCTGCCTTGAAACAATGGGCACGGGAACACCGCCCCATGCTTCTGGCCATGGACGCTCGTGTACAGGCAGCCGGTTCGATGGTGGCGCTGGCTGAAAAAGACTATTACCCCGATTTTAATCTTGGTGCCGGTTACGGGTTCCGGCACGGCATCAATCCGGCCAGTGGAAAATCCCGGCCGGATTTTACAAGTGTCATGCTGACCATGAGCTTGCCCCTGTACAGTGGGACCAAACAGGACAGGGCGGTGGATCAACGCAGTGCCGAAAAAGCACAGGCCCGGTTTTCACGCCAGGACGCAGGCAACCGGGTGGATGCAGATATTGATGCAGCAGCCTCGGATTTAAGTATTGCCCGTAATCAGGTGGTTCTGTTTGAAAAAGGAATTCTGCCGCAGGCCCGGCAAACCACCGCATCCATGCTGGCCGGTTATCAGGTCAACAAGGTGGATTTTCTCAACCTTGTTGGTGCCCAGCTCAGCGAATTCAACACGGATATCCAGTACTGGCAGCAGGTGTCGGCACTGCATCAGGCCGAAGCGCGCCTGGCCGCTGCAGCCGGCAAAGAGACGCTGCAATGAATCTAGAGTCAAAAGCATTCACCGGCCGTTTCTGTGCATCCATACACTCACGGCATTCGGGCATCCTGCCCATCACAGATGGATGCAGAGTAAAAACCAGACAAAAAACAGGTGCCAAAGAGAGCATAGGAAAGAAGAGGCGCATATTGCCTTCCCCTGCGTCCTTGGCGCCCTCTGCGATGAAAGATTATATTGGGAGTAAGACATGAAAAATATGGGATTGATGATCACGGTGTTAATCGTGGGGCTGGCCGGGGGATATTATTTTTCCGGTATGCAACTGTCGTCCGAGCAAGGTTCCGACGCTGCGAAAACAGCAGCCACAGGGGATGGCCCGTGCGCGGGCGGGGCGCAGCCGCTGACATGGCGTAATCCG
>JBHHTY010000067.1:0-9554 GCA_046753565.1 Mariprofundus sp. | reverse complement strand
ATCCAAAACTACTGACCGGCAGCACACCTCGTATCGGTTCCGTGAACATGGCCGGGGTTAGCGCTGTTATCCGAACAAATGACCACAACGTATGGCAGGATGAACCCCAGCTCCGGCAAATATGGCAGGCAGCAACATCACTTACGCTGCGTGACGGACAGATCAAACTGTACCTGAAAGGAACCGATGCCCCTCCAGTGGTATTGAGCGAATTCAACCTGCAGCAACAGCTCCATGCTTCTGTTCGCAGCATGGCCGGTTCAGCCAGACTGCTGCGGGGAACACTGAACTGGACATGGCATACCAGCCCTGAAATGCAACAGTCCGGAAAAAAACAATCGGAGGGAGAACTGGCCTGGCAGGCACTGGATGCCAGCCAACTGGCTGCCTCGCTGGCCCTCCAACATACCGAAGGACAACTCAATGGTGGCATGACATGGCATCTCACCGCTGATGGCAATAAAAAACCGTCGTTACACGTAGAGGGAAACATACATCTCAATACGGTGGGTGAAACATCACACATGCATAGCCTGCAATGGGTCGGCACGAAAACGGATGACCTCTGGAGCATGGATATAGATGCGGATGCATGGCCGCTGGATCCATGGTCGGGCACACTACCCGCGATTGGCGGACGACAACTGATTTCAGCACAACTGGATAGTACAAGCCATTGGCAAGGCCGATCCGGTCATTGGAGAATCCACAGTAGCAAGGGGTTTCTGCAGGATGTCATTTATGCCCGGCCAACCGATACCAAACAATCCGGCTGGTACTGGAGCCGCATCAATTACAGTAAAGCCGATATTGATACAGCCCAAAAACGACTGAGGCTGTCCGATATTGATCTGATGGATTCCAGGCTGGTACTGCAGGCAGGTGAAATAGATGGCACCGCACAGCAAACAACTGCAGATGATGTTACCGATGCAGAAAACATCACCCCGGCTCTGCCTGAAAAAAATGGCGCATGGGATATCCATGCGGATCGTATCAACATTCACAACATGATGCTGGCGCTGTCCACACCGCAGGGGAAAGTGGCGCTGGAAGCGCTGGAAGGGAAAGCACAGTCGCCCAAAGGCAAACCGCTCAGTTTCAAACTACATACGGCAAAGCGGCAGGCATCAACCTCTCCGGATGAAAGCAGCAACGATGCGCCACAGTGGACTTTGAGCGGAAAAGCTGAGAAAAACAGTCAGGGTGAATTACATTCGGCGCGTTTCGATGTGTCTGGCAAGCATATTCCGATTACCCGTCTGCGCCCCCTTATGCCCCTGCCGGATGATACCAACAGTCCGGCAAAACTGGCCGGCACTGCAGCATTCAAAGCGAAAATCTCCGTTAGCCTGGGCTCATGGCAGATGCTGGGCAAAGCTGCTGTTCGGGATTTCAAACTCTCTCATGGCGGAGACACATGGCAAACGGATGAACTCAACCTTCGCTTTGGCCCGGTGGGCACTGGCCTGAAGAAACAGCGCATTCAGAGCATGGAATGTCAGACATGGCAATACACAGCAGCACTGCACCCGCTATCGCCACAATCGCCCGCTCATGCCCAAAATGAAGCACCGGCATTCAATGCTTCTTCATGGTGGGCAACAATACTGCGCAACAACCAGATAGAGATCGACCATCTGAACTTTAAGAACGGAACAGTCAGTGTCGGGCAACAACAGAGCATATGGGCTGATCAGGTAAATTTGGAAATCGACTCCATCAAACCTGATCACTGGTCGGATATTTCCATCAGCGGAAACAGCGGGGGTGGTGATCTTCACCTCAAGGGTCAGTGGGAAATGTTATCAGATGAACAGCGATTCAAAGGCAAGATGGCGCTCTCACAGGCGGTACCGTTTTTTCTGCATAACTGGATGATAGCATCCGGTATGCCGCGTTTGATTCGGGGACGCTTATCCGCCAACCTGAATATTGCAGATGGAAAGGAAGCGGACAGTTATCAAAGCGCTGTGAAAATCCAGCTACTCCGCGGGCTGGCGGAAAAAGGCCTGTTTCCATCCGACCCCATGCTGGCCCGAACCGGACACAATACATCCAGCTTGTTGCACCGGCTGGATCAGGGCACAGGCATCATCAGGCTGCAATATGACCTGTCCGGTTCATGGACAGAACAACCGCTAGACATGGAGCGGCTCGGTTTATCCATACAGGCATCAATACAGCAAGCGCTTGAATCTGCAAAACTGGACGACGACAATAATCCGGTGCCGCCCAAAACCGCCACAGAAGCCCGGATTCGCCTGCACAATACCGAGAGACTGTCCCAGAATGAACGCATTCGTCTGTTCAAAGTGGTGCGCAAAATGCGCCGACACCCGGATATGACTGTCGAACTCAGAGGCACATGGACCGGCAATGAGAACCGTGAAGAACGCGCGATAGAAATCCAGCGCATTCTGCAAACCCAGCAGCTGATCGAGCGTTATATGGTATATCGTAACATCAACAGGCGGCGTATCTTCCCGATATGGCCAAGCGTTGAAGATCCATCCGATGAGACCGGATCTGTTCAGCTGATCAGCAGTATATCACCGTCAAAGAAGATACCGGCAAAACGAAGCAGGCATTGAGACCGTCATGCATCTTCACAAAAAGCAACAACGCGGTTTTACCTTACCTATAAATCAACCACTTACGTGTTTGCTTTGGCAGGTCGCCCATGGCCTGCAAGGAAACACTGACACATCAGTGCTTCCTTAAGCAGAACTGTCCGCGCTGACTTTGGCAGCAATAAACTGTGAATGGTGCAACCCCATCAAATCGGCCATACGCCGAATCAACTGTTCCTCATAGGGATCAACAAAACCGTCTGCCATGGCCACATCCCATAACTCCGAGAGTATCCCGATACGCTCCTCGGTGGAAAAACCCTTGACCACCACCGAGGTGAACTGGTGCAAATCCAGTGCTTTCTCCACTTCCTGCAAGGCGTTTTCAATCAGATCATGTATTTCCACCTGGTCGAGACCGAAACGTTTTTCCAGCGCCAGGATAATTTCACTTCGCTCGGCCGATTGCAGATGACCATCCATGCGCATCACTTCCACCATCAGCGCTGCCACAGCCAGTGATATATGGTGTTTTTTCTGTTCCTGCGGACTGGCCGCAGCCTGCTTCCACATCTGCTTCAGTTTGTTAATCATGCCTCAAGCATAGTGGTCGCTGTCCGCTTGGCAATGTAAGCTAGCGGGATGGCATCGCCGACTTTTCATGGAAGCTCGCCGGTACAGGTCTATATCGGCCCGGAACTGGCTCGGTACGGTTTTGGCGAAGGGCACCCGTTCGGGCCGGATAGAATGGATGCCTTCTGGCATGAAGCGGTCAAACAGGGGATCGATAAACGCGTCGTCATTGCCGATCCGGTTGCTGCGAAGGAATCGTCTATCCGGCAATTTCATACGGACGATTATATCCAGCGTGTTATCCGGCAATCAAAACCTGAAATCATCATTTTCCAGTGCGGAGCCGATTCCATTGCCGGCGATCCGATCACCCACATGCGCTTTTCTCCCGCCGCCCACAACCATGCTACCGCCAGTCTGTGCCGTATCGCCGACGAATACTGTCAGGGTCGTATCATTGCGCTCGGTGGCGGTGGCTATAATCGTGGTAATCTGGCTGCAGGATGGTGCGCCGTGCTAAAAAAACTCTGTGACTAATCCAGATTCCTGCGCTTCAAATCTACGCTGTTGACAAGCATCCCCAGCAACATCCCGGACAATAATCCGCCCGCATTGGCGGCCAGATCTGCCCATTCGCCGTAACGATTCACATAAGGCTGGATCAACTCAATTGCCCCGCTCCAGACAAAAAAGAACAGGGCAAGCCATAGCCAGTGTTCAGGCCGGCGCAATGCTGCCGGCAATATCAGCGCAGCATATGCCAGACAGTGGTGCACTTTATCGCTACCGGGCACATCCGGCAGTGTGGCCAGCGGCCACAGCGACAAAATCGTAATGGCAGTCAGCAGCAGCGCAGAAATCGGCAGCCAGTTACGCCTGATCGCATCAACAACCAGCATCATCGGGTGGAATGCGCAGCGCCTTCACCACGATAATCAGCGATACCGATGACGGCACCCCTGCCTCGTTCCAGCATGATCGCCTGCATATTGCCATAGCGGCGATGCAGCAATTTCAGTTGGTGGCCGCGCTGTTTCAGCCCGGTGACGACAGTACCGGAAAATGCACCCTCTTCATATTGCACCACATCGGGCAGAAACTGGTGGTGAAAACGCGGGACATTGATCCAGTTGGCAGGGGAAGTTTCATCCAGCATAAAACCCAGCGAGGCCAGCAACACCATCGAGATAATGCGTGAACCACCCGGTGTGCCGACAACAAAACTGCGTTTCGGGCCGATGATAAAAGTCGGCGTCATACTGGAGAGCATACGTTTGCCGGGCGCAACAGCATTGGCTTTGCCCTGCACCAGGCCGTAGGCATTGGGCTTGCCCGGACGGGTGGCAAAATCATCCATTTCATCGTTGAGCAGAATTCCGGTGGATGGTGATACATAACCGGAACCGAAACCGTAATTGATGGACAGCGTGGCACTGACCATATTCCCCTCGCGATCAATGACCGAAAAATGGGTGGTATCAACACTGGCACCGATGGGTTCTGCAAAACCTGCCAGGTTGGCCGATGGCGTGGCCTTGTCCATGCCAATCGAATCACGCAGTTTTTTCAGCCGGCCTGCATCCAGATAGTTTGCCGGCACCTGCACAAAATCGGTATCACCCAAATACGCATTTCGGTCGCGGTAGGCGCGTTTCATGGTTTCGACAAGCAGATGAATTCTGTCGGTCTCAGATAACGCTTTCAGATCATCATCTTTCAACTGGCCGAAAATATGTGCCAGTGTCAAACCGCCGGAAGAAGGCAGAGCCGCCGACACGATATGAAAGCCCTGATAATCAAACACCACCGGCTGCCGCTCAATAGCCCGATAATTGGCCAGATCGACCTCTCGAATCAGGCCGCCATCACGTTTCATATCGGCCACCAGACGACCGGCCGTTTCACCACGATAAAAATCTTCTGATCCGCTTTTGGCAAAACGGGCCAGCGTATCCGCCAGCGCCGGCTGTTTGATGACAGGGCTGGACAGGTAGATGCGCCTGGCCGCATCGTTCAATACCTTGCCGCGCCAGTCGAGTATGCCTTTCAAACGGGGCGAGACTGTAAACCCCTGCCGGGCCAAATGAATAGCAGATGCAGTGATTTGAGGCCGCTTTAGGTTTCCATATCTGCTGACCAGATGATCGACACCGGCGATTAAACCCGGTACACCTGCCGATTGCGGCCCGTCGACACTGGATCTGGTTTGATACACTTCTCCGAATCCGGCCAGTTGCGGTGATGTTTCACGCGCATCAATCATCACATAGCGCTTCTCTTTGGCGATGTAGAGCAGGAAAAACCCGCCCCCGCCAATGCCGGAGGAACCGGGCTCCAGCACGCCCAGTGCCAGTGCCGTTGCTGCCGCAGCATCGAAAGCATTACCGCCTTTTTTCAGCATTGCAATACCGGCTGCAGCAGCTTCCGGTTGTGCGGCAACCACCATGCACTGCTGCGGATGCGCTGCAAAAACAGCCGATGGTAATATCAGACACAGGAACAACAGCCAGCGTTTCATAACACCACCTTCTCCAGCAAACAATGAATACCCGTGGGCAAGGCATAACCCTCAATGGACTGTACCCAGCGGCCATCACCCTGTGGATTTTGATCCGACAGCAGCGGATACAGATGAATACGCCTGTGCGTCAATTGATGAATATGTACCGGCACCGAATCCGGTGCATTTTCAAGTTCGGTCAGTGGCGGTGTCCATAGCCCGGCCCAGATACCTGCATCCGGACGGCGCATCAGCCATATCCCCTTTTTTGGACAGGTGTACAGATGCACCTGCCAGTGAATATTGCGAACCTTTACGCGTTTGCGGGATTCGGCTGCATAGTTAGTCCGGGAAGCCGATTCACATGCCATATTCACAGGACACTGATCACAGTCAGCGGATCTGGCCGAACAAAGCGTGGCACCCAGCTCCATCATGGCCTGATTCCAGATAGCCGGATCGCCGGATGCATCCATGGCCTGCTGTGCCAGCAACCATAACTGTTTATCTGAGGCATCCGGTTTGCCATGCCAACGTTTCAGCACCCGCTTCACATTGCCATCGAGCACTGGTGTCGCAGTGCCAAAACAGAACGATGATATCGCACCTGCCGTAGAACGGCCGATGCCGGGTAACGCCAGAATAGCATCGAATGCAGAAGGAAACCTTCCAGCGTTTTCACAGACCATGCGTTGCGCGGCCTGATGAATAAAGCGGGCACGCCGATAATAACCCAGCCCTTCCCATGCTTTCAGCACATCGTCGATACTTGCTCCAGCCAAAGTCTCAATGTCGGGGAAAGTCTCAAACCATGCTTCAAACCGGGGCATCACGGTTTTGACCTGTGTCTGCTGCAGCATGATTTCTGAAATCCAGATTTCATAAGGCTCGTCTGTTTCACGCCATGGCAAACTGCGGGCATGCGCCCGATACCAGCTTAACAGTGACTTACATCGGGCGGAAGACAAAACGATCATCAATCACTTCAAATGTAAGATAAAAATTGACCCGATCCAACCCCCAGGCCGTCGGCAATACCTTGAACGGAGCCGCCGCACGAATCGCCTCAAGGGCACTTTCATTGATGCGGGAAATCGGACTCGGGCGCAAAATTTCCACCCCGCCCAGGGAGCCGTCATGTTCGATGGTCAGCTTGATCAGAGCGCGCCGGGCATCCGCCGGAAATTCATTATAATTGGCCTGGCCCGGTCGCCACTGCTCTTCCAGCGCCCGTACCAGCGCATGGGCATAAGGCGCATATTTGACCTCCCGCGTATTGATCGGGACATCCGCCTCACGGCTGAACTTCTGTTTCTTTCGGCGTTCACGCTGAAAATCACGCGATAACTGCGACAGCTGGGCTGTAGATGGCATCAGTTTTGACAACGGCACCGGTTTCCTGGGTTTGGGCTGCTTTTTATGCCTGGACGGTTTGTGTTTTGTTCTGGTCCGGTTGCTGTCCGGTTCTGCTCCCCGTTTGGCCAGCATCCGTGTTCGCTGCGGATCGGCCGGTGCCGGCGGCGGTGTTTTGGGTTGCCTCGGGGGAGAAGGCTTACGCTTTTGTGGTTGTCCTGCCATGGGCGTTGTGGCCTGACGGGTGATACTGTCCTTCGCATTGCGGCTGCTGCCTACAGCATTCTGATTGGCCATGGTGCGGGCATCCGCCGGCTTTTTGGCCGGCTTCTTTTTCTCATCCAGCAATGTCACATCCATAATTTGCGGCTGTTCTTTTTTCGGCAACGGTTTGTCGTGATCGGTCGTGGTGATCAACACCGCCAACAGCATATGAACAGCCAATGAGGCCGCGAACGAGAAGCTGAAGCGCTGCTGTTGGGGTTTGATATTAATTTTTTTCATGGCTGTCTGTTTTCATGACTGAGGCGAGCGACAATATAACCCGCTAACGCCCCGTTTATCCAGCCACTGATACAGGAAAGCACCAGCAACGGTGGCAGGGCATAGTACAATGCAGGCTGCTGAATAAACAAAGATTCAACTGTCACAAACTGGGCCAGCATGTGCGCAAGCGCCCCCATAAGACTGACACCGATCAGACTGATACCCGGAATCCAGCGCCATGCTGCAATCATCACCAGTGCGGCGGTTAAACCACCGGCCATGCTGATAATAAATGTCGGGGTAAACAGGGTACCGATAAAAAAACTGCCGAAAACCACCCTGCCGATGGCCAGCGATACGGCCGCTCTCTGCCCCATCAACACCAGCGCCAGCAATGTCACCAGATTCGCCAGACCCGGTTTGAACCATGGACCCAGGCTTGGCAACGACGCTTCAAATACGTGTAGCCCGACAGCCAGCATCAGCAGCGCCAGCCAGCGCGATTTCGACTCCAGCTCCGGCAGTGACGGGCGCGACAGCATGATCGGTTTCATCATCGGCTTCACAATCTGTTTTCCATAACCCTTTTCATACCCTATTCCACCACAGCATCGAAAGCGGACACATCATGCCCGCGCAGGGCTATCAGAATCCGGTTCGGCACACAGGCCACCATATCACCGGCATGCCGATGCGAACCGGACAGTACACAGCGTTGCGATGCACAGGGCGAGGAGACAATCCGGGCACCCTGTTCATCGATTACAATATCAGACAGGCCCAATTCACCTTCAACCTGCAAGTGAATCGCTGCCTCTCCCCTGTGCGGCAACGGATATGTCGCCACCAGTATATCGGCATGATAAATATCAGCCATGGGCGGCCCGGACGAAATATTGGCCCGAATCGCCATCCAGACAGCCACAATAGCAAGCAGGGAAACCAGCAACAGCAAGCGATCTGTCCATGTTCCTTTCAGGATATCAAACATATTTGGCGCAGCAGCAAATGGCATCTAGGCTTGGCATGTGGCAATGCTAACACCAAGATTAGAAAAGCCATATGCAGCGGAGGTGTCATGAATATACTGATCACAGGAGCCAATCGTGGCATCGGCCTCGGCTTTGTACGGCATTATCTGGCCCAGGGTGCTTCCGTCTGGGCCTGTTATCGCTCGGACCCCGGCCAGCTTGCCGATATTCGTGCCCATCATCTGCATACCGTAAAATGGGATATCGCCACCGATGACGGGCCACATAGCGAATTGCCCGATGCGATTGACCTGCTGATGAACAATGCCGGTATCTACGGGCCGGGCAAAGACGGTCAGTCACTCGAAAATATTACTGCAGATGCCATGCATGAAGTATTTAATGTGGACTGTGTCGGCCCGTTGCGGGTGGTACAACATTTGAAAAATCGTGTGATCGCGGCCAAGGGCGTGATTGCCAATATCAGTTCAAAAATGGGTTCCTGTGCAGACAACAGCAGTGGCGGCACCTATGCCTACCGCGCCGCCAAGGCCGGACTGGTGATGGTATCGAAATCCATGGCGGTGGATCTGGCACCATTCGGTGTACATGTCATCACTCTGCATCCGGGCTGGGTGCAAACAGATATGACGCATCAAACCGGCCTGATTGATGTGGAAACTTCGGTGACCGGCATGGCACGCGTGATTGCCAACGCCAGGGATTATGCCGAAGGTGAATTTATCGCCTTTGATGGTAAGGTTGTTCCGTACTAACGTGCATGGACTTTTTCCACCCCGTGATATGAAACGGTCTCACAGGATGGAAAAAGTTTCATGTTAATTTTGAATGGAGGCGTGCATGCCGGAGTCAACCAACGTACAGGAACTGATTAATCTCTACATTATTCCCTGGGCAATCAATATTGCCATGGCCATCGCGATATTTGTTATCGGCCGCTGGATTGCCGGCATGTTGCTGAATGTCGTCGATAAAATGCTCAACAAGGCACAAATGGACTCCATGCTGGTCAGCTTCGTCCATTCCATTCTCAATGCGCTGCTGCTGTTATTTATTATCATCGCCGCACTCGACCAG
>JBHHTY010000066.1:0-9947 GCA_046753565.1 Mariprofundus sp. | reverse complement strand
GCCCCCTGCTCCCACAAAGGCTGCAGTACATCCACATCCACGCCGGGCGCAACAGGAACAACACATGCCAGCTGCGGCACCTCTTCCCTGACCCGCTTCAGTGTTTCTGCCAGTATCGGGACATGGATGCGAATTTCCTGAGGACGACTGCCCGGCAGCAATGCCAACAGCAACTGCCTGTCATCCACACCCAGTCGTTGTTTCAATTCGGCAGCCGACCAGCCATCCAGACAGGCTGCCACACTGGGGTTACCGACATAGCTGGCATGGGAAATACTGCGGGATTGGAACCACTCCGGTTCAAAAGGGAGAATGCAGGCCAGACGATCCTGCGATTTTTTCAGTCTGGAAACCCGCCAACTCCCCCATGCCCACAGCTTGGGTGCAATAAAGTGTACAACCGGGATCCCCAGCTTCCTGAGTTTGCGCCCCAGGCGCATATGGAAACTGGAAAAATCGACCAATACCGCCACATCGGGCTGGTTCTGCACACACCAGTCCATGACAGATCGCTCAATTCGCCGAATACGGGGGAGTGAACGCAACACATCGACAATACCCATGACATTCAGTTCATGCATATGATGCAGCGCCATACAGCCCTGCTGCTGCATCTGTTCGCCGGCAATGCCTGTAATTTCAGAACCGGGATAACGCTGTTTCAGTTCAGCAACAACCGTTGCCGCATGCAAATCCCCCGAGGTCTCCCCTGCACTGACAAAGAAACGTTTCACCGGAAAGACTCCATATGTTTCAGGGCATCACTGGGCTGTGATTCCAAATACGGATATTTTGTATTTTTCGGCCAAATCAAAAAAACGCTGACGCTCAATCATCAGGGTTTTCCCTGTTTCGATCGCCAACAAGGAACAGCCTGAATCGTTCATCACTTCCAGTGTATCAGGCCCCACTGCCGGTACGTCAAAACGCAAATCCTGATTCGGCTTGGCCACCTTGATCACCATGGCCTTTCCGTTGCCCATGCTTCCACCGCGTTTGATCGCTTCATCGGTGCCTTCAATGGCTTCCACTGCCAGTACAGCCTGATCCTGCACCACAACGGTTTGGCCAATATCCATACCAGCAATACCCTTGGCCTGCTCAAAACCGAACTGGATATCAGCATGGCGACTCTTCAGTGTCGGGCCAGCCAAAAGCCCTGCTCCGGCCAGCATATCACCGGCATAAAGCGTCTGATCAATCAAAGTCAATCCACTCTCGGCAAGCAACTCGGCGATAGTATTCAAAATCGAATCATCGCGACGATCTTTCAAACGCATCAACCCTTTCATGGCCGTTAAATCCGGCCGAAAATTCCGGAACAGATGCAGTTTGCGCACTTTTCCAGCCATCACGACCTGCTTCACACCAGCTCTCTTGAATGCCTTGATCATGCCCCCGATCTGGCCGACATGCAGCCAGCAGGTTGATGCGGTGAATTTCTCAATCTCGGGAGAAGCTTCCTCACGAGCCGCCACCACATGGACTTCCTTTCCCTGGGATTGCAATGCTGTGGCAAGTTCCAACGGGAAATGACCATAGCCGGCAATCAGACCAATTTTATTCAAGAACTCGCTGCACGGGCATGCATCATCAAACCACCTTTTGCCGAACGAATAAATTCAATCATGTGACGGCCATCGGTATCACCTTCGGACAATAGCGCTTCCGCCTCCAGTAACCGTTCTTCACGCCGCCCACTATCCTGCAATAATAAACGGTAAATTTCTTTCAAAAGCCCGACCTGTTTTAGAGAAAACCCGTGCCGTTTAAGGCCGATAATATTCAGCCCGCTCAAACCGGCACGATAACCACCGGCCAGCAGTGTAAATGGCGTGACATCCTTTGTAACACCGGACATGCCACCGATCATGGCCAGGCGGCCAACACGTACAAACTGCTGAACCGCAGATAAACCACCAATAATGGCGCCGTCTTCCACTTCCACGTGACCGGCCAGCGTAGCACAGTTGGCCAGTACAATCTTGCTACCGAGAATACAATCATGGGCGACATGAGTATAAGCCATCAGAATATTATCACTGCCGATCCGGGTAACCATACCCCCGCCCTCAGTTCCGGCATTGATGGTTACGTTTTCCCTGATCTGATTGTTATCGCCAATCTCGACGGTGGAGTCTTCACCATGATATTTCAAATCCTGAGGAATCTGGCCAATTGAAGTAAACGGAAATATCCGGTTCCCATTGCCCATGCTGGTATGCCCGGTCACCACAACATGAGACATCAACTGACAACCATCACCAATTTTTACATCTGCACCGATGACACAATACGGCCCGATTTTCACATCCGTCCCCAGTTGAGCGCCATCCTCAATGATGGCAGTGGCATGTATCTCGGAACTCATGCTTCTTCTTGCAGCATCAGTGTTGCCATCAATGTGCCTTCACACACCAGGGCTCCATCGACAAAAGCCTGACCGTGCAGTTTCCACATCATGCCACGGCGACGCAGACAGGTTAATTCGAAAATAACCTGATCGCCCGGTCGCACCGGCTTGCGGAATCGAACACCATCAATGCCGGTAAAATAGACCAGATATTCCCGATCATCCTCAACCGACTGAAAAGCCAGCATGCCACCGGCCTGTGCCATGGCTTCAACCAGCAATACTCCCGGCATGACGGGATGATTGGGAAAATGACCGGCAAACTGGGGTTCATTGAATGTCACATTCTTGAGCGCCCTGATCGACTTCTCTTTCTCAAAATCAATAATGCGATCAATCAACAAAAACGGATACCGGTGCGGTAAACGTTGCATAATCTCATCGATATTTAATTCAGCCATCACGACTCCCTGGATATACCTGTTCCTGTTTTATTGGCGGCTGCGCAGCATTTTCCATATTTCAGGCAACTTCAATGTCAGCGCAGAAACTTTCAACCATAAGCGATGGGGCATGGCCGGCGCTCCGGCATAGGTTCCACCGGCAGCAAGATCAGACATCACACCGGATTTTGCAGCCAGTTTGACACTGTCACCCACCTGAATATGCCCTGCCAGTCCCGCCTGACCGCCAAACTGGCAGCCCTTGCCAATCTGTGTTGAACCGGAAACACCAACCTGACTGGCCATGACACTATAGGCACCGACGCGAACATTATGGGCGATCTGAATCTGGTTATCGAGTTTCACACCACGTTCGATCACGGTATCGCTGATGGCACCACGATCGATACAAGTATTGGCACCAACCTCGACATCATCCTCAAGAATGACCCTGCCAACCTGCGGAATCTTCAAATGCTGTGAACCATTCCATGCATAACCAAAACCATCCGAACCGATCACTGCACCCGGCTGCAAATATACATCATTGCCCAGTACACAATCGTTGCAAACCACGACATTGGCGTGCAACTGGCATCTCTCCCCTATGGTAGTACCATCAGAAATCACACAGCCGGCGCCAATGATGGTGCCGGCTCCGATACGAACATTTGCCCCAATCACTGCATTGGCAGCCACATCGACATCATCAGCCAACCGCGCTGAGGCATCAATCACGGCACTAACATGGCGATATCCGCCGGCCATCACTTGTGGAAAAAAAGAGCGCTGCAATATCGCAAATGCCAGATAGGGGTCGGCCACCCGAATAACAGCGCAATGCTCAGGAGCATCTTCATGAGCTCCCAGCAATACGGCCACAGCATCCGTATTCAACATATCCTGTCTGTAACGTTGATTGGCCAGAAAGGATATTTCTGAGCGCACCGCGGCTTTTAATGTATTGATGCCTGTAATATTGGCATTTGCAACATCTTCATCTCCCCCCTCTAGCTTGCCGTTTACAATTCCGACAACATCAAGAAGAGAATATGTCTTCATGGGTTTATCCTGATGTCTGATTACTTCTGGGCATCCAGAAGCTTGATGATATCTCCGGTTATATCATGTTTGGGATCGGCATAGATGAAAACAGGCCGGGGAATAATCAGGTCGAAATGGTGGCTTTTGCCATATGCCGTGATGACCTTCTGAAACTTGGACATGCTGGCAAGGTCTAACCGATTCTTCTCGGCAGAGAGTTCTTCCTGTGCATCCTGCTGCATACGCTGAAAAGTTTTACCCATTTCTTTCAACTTTTGCTGCCGCTGGGACAGGTTTTCCTGTGACATGGCCAGAGACTGGCCCATAAGATCTTTTTCACCTTGATCAATCTTGCCTTTCAGCGCCTTTAGCGATTTTAATTTCTTATCGCTCAATGCTTTCAGACGCTTCATGCCCTGTTTGTATTCAGCGGTACTCTCCAGTGCCGTTTTGATATCGACATAACCGACTTTTAATTCGGCGGACTGGGCAGAAGTCACCCCAAATGCACATACGATACCCACTGATATCAGAATGGATTTCATATTCACTTTAAACATAGCATACTCCTTTACTGTTCCTGCTACTATTATCACTACAACTAAAACGACGTTCCAAGAGCAAACTCGAAAGTCTTTTCAATATCACCCGGCATCTTCTTAATCGGGTAGGCCCAGCTCAAACCAATCGGTCCGAGGGGCGACAACCACTCGATGCCGAACCCTGCCGCATAGCGGACACGGGATAAAGAAAATGGTTCATGTACATTGACCGTAGTCGCACCAACCGTCGCCGATGCCGAACCCCACACCGTACCTGCATCGGCAAAAACCAGACCGCGAAAACCCGATGTTTGCATATAAGGCAGGGGAAAGAAAAGATTCACAGATGCCTGAAGCTGATAATTACCACCGATACTTTCACCTGCTGCATCCCGCACGGAAACACCCAGGGCATCAAAACCGCGCATGCTGCCAATCCCGCCCAGTGAATAGCGCCGCCAAAGAGGAACATCACCTCCTGAATAGCCACGGATGCCACCAGCCAGAAATGAGGGGTTAAGGATCACATCCTTCTTCTCACCAAACGGGATATACCATTTGCTGGATAATATTGCCTCCGCAAAATGGAAGCTTCCCCACATCAGGCCTGAGAGTCCAAAACGAAGGACATCCAGATGACCACTGGTGGGTGCCATGATCAGATCTCTGGAATCCCACTGGATCGATTGTGCCAATTCACCGTTGACATTGATTCCTTCCTGCGCCCTTTGCAGAATCGATGCGGTTGGCGGCACTTTTGATAACCTGGTTTTGGTAAGCTGGTAATCAATGCCATAAGAAAGATAATCTGCGAGCGGGACACCGAAAGAAACTCCGCCACCGAGCGTATCTGTCTGGTAATTGATGGTTCTCTGAGGATCTGCCTTGGTCTTGAAGGCATTGACTGTTGCACTGAGATTGTAGCCCATAAAAAACGGGTCAGTCAGGCTGGTAGTAACATTCTGCGTCACTTTGCCAAGTGTACCGTTCAGATTGACCTGATAACCTTTACCCAGAAAGTTTCTTTCCTCGACTTTCGCTGTAAAGATGACTTTCTCGACCTGAGAAAAACCGATACCGCCAGAAATAGATCCGGATTTCTTTTCCGTCAAATCCACCTTCATCTTCACCTGATCATCAGCAGCATCTTTCGGGAAGGATACCCGAAGATCATCTACAAATGGCGCGCGCCTCAATTCCTCTTTACTCCGGGCAACCTGCGAGCCCGAATAACGTGCCCCTTCAGACTGCTTAAGCATCCTGCGCACAACCTGGTCTTCAGTTTTCTCATTGCCGGAAATTTCAATGCGTTCTATATAAACTTCTTCACCCTTTTCAATATCAAATATAACAGCCACAGTGTGATCATCAATGTTTCGGTTCAGAAGCGGTGTCACGGTTGCAAAAGCATAGCCTTCATCGCCAACCCGCTCCGTAATGGCATCAATAGTCTCACGCATAGCATTCAGCGAATAGGTGTCGCCGGGCTCCATTGCAATCAAATCCTGCAATGTTTCCTGGTCGGGAACCAGATCACCCTGCAAGCCAACCTTGCCGATACTATAGCTCACACCTTCATGGATACTGAACGTCAGGGAAAAACTCTTTTTATCCGCCGCCATGGTAATCTGTTCGGAATCCAGTTTCATATCCAGATAGCCATGGTTCAGGTAATACTGCTGCAGTAACTGACTGTCTGCACCAAACCGCTTGCCATCAAACACATCCCGGTCGGAAAACCAGGAGAACAGATCGGAAGTTCTCGAAGCCAGTTCCTTGCGCAGCACGGCATCACTGAACGCTTTGTTGCCGATAATGTTAATCCTGTTGATTCGGGTAATCTCCCCTTCATGCACTCGAATAAGAAGATCAATTCTGCCATCTTTGCGTTTGGTTGGAACAAAATCGATGCCAACCTGATAATACCCCTCTTTCAGATACCCTTTTCTAAGGGTATTGCGATCCGCATCCCGATATTTCGGGCTGTAGATACGCCCCGGTTTCAGCTTCATCCTGAGCTGCAGATCCTTGGTTGGAAACTCATCGTTCCCTTCCATGGTTAAATTGGCAATCAGCGGATACTCTTCGACATGGCAAACCAGATGGATGCCCCGGGCTGTTCTTGTGCCGACAAAATGTATATCGGAAAAGAAACCGCTTTTATAAAGTTTCCGTACATCCCGGCTTAACTGGCGACGATCAAGACGCTGACCCGCCTGTGTCTTTATTTTTGCCAGTACAGCCTCCTTTTCAACATTCCGATTCCCTTCCACACCAATGGACAGAATCAATGGTGATGCCTGAGGCGAATCAGCTGCAACAGATATCCCGGCCCATGAAAAAACCACCAGCAGTAAGCCAACAATCAACAGTCTGACTGAACCCAACATATTATCCTCTGAATTAGCGCGATAGATCATTATAAAATGCAAACACCATCAAACTGACAATCAAAACCAGACCTGCCATCTGAGTCATTTCCAATAGTCTGGGTGATAATGGCTTCCCTCTCAATTTTTCCAGACCCAGATATACCAGTAATCCCCCGTCCAATATTGGGACAGGCAACAGATTCAATACGCCGAGATTCACTGAAATCAAAGCCAGAAAGCCCAGGAAGTAAACCAGCCCCATATCCGCAGTTCTTCCCGCCAATTGTGCAATGGCGATAGGTCCGCCCAGATTATCTGCAGGAATAGCGGATGTCACCATTTTGCCAAACACTCCCAACGTCAACCCGGTCATTTCCCAGGTGCGAACAAAGCCATAAACTGCACCTTCCAGCCACCCCATGCGATATTCCTCTGTGCCATGCATCGACTGCGAAGCCAGCCGAACACCCAGACGCCCCTGCTTGTTCTGATCCGGAGACGGAATCACCTTCAATTGCAGCAAAGCCTGATCGCGCTGAACCACAAGCGTCACCGCCTGCCCGCCACTGGCTTTGACCCGCTCGATAAACTGCCCCACATTGGATACATTCCAACCATTGATCTGCTTGATGGTATCACCCTTGTGCAAACCAAAACGCTGTGCAGATGACCCTTCCATCACTTCATCCACACGCACAACCAGACCCGGATTGAAACCGGCCACCTGATCGGCAACATCAAGCAACAGCGGATCCTTTTGCGGCACCGGTAGATCCAGCTGCGCTGCAACCAGCTTTTCGCCGCGTTCAGCCTGAATCTCTACCGATGTGCCGATATGCTTTTTGAGGCTTTCTTCCATCTGTTGCCAGGAATGAACAGGTTTACCTCCAACAGACACAATACGGTCCTCAACCTGCAACCCGGCTCGCTCGGCAATGGATGCCGGTGCAATATCACCAATAACCGTTGGCAACACGGACTGTCCGATCCAGCCAACTGCCATATAAGCGACAATGGCAAAGATAAAATTATAGCCGGGACCCGCCACAGCAACAGCAGCCCGCTTCCAGATCGGCTGATTATTGAATGCCCTTGCCCTGTCCGCTTCGGACAGTTTCTCCTGAACATCGCCTTCCTGTTCAGAGGGATTTTCACCCAGCATTTTCACATAACCACCCAGAGGAATGGCCGCAATGACATACAATACCTCGCCATCCTTGCTGCGCCACGAAAACAATGCAGGGCCAAAACCGATAGAAAACTTTTCTACCTTGATACCCAACCTGCGGGCCACGGAAAAATGCCCATATTCATGCACAGCAATCAGCAGTGCAATGGCCACCACAAAAGCCAGTGATGTGTGTAAAATTTCAATCATGCAGTCGTTACCTCTTCCGCCAGTCTACGCGCATGGCCATCATGCAACCATACATCATCCAGACTGCCCACGGGGACATTGTCCACCTTCGATAAAACCCGTTCAACCGTTTTCACAATATCCATAAAGCCGATACGCTGCTCACGAAAGGCGGCATTGGCCACTTCATTGGCGGCATTGAAGGCAATGGCCAGTGAGTCTTCTCCGCGCAATACATGCTGCACCAGCCGCATGGAGGGAAAGCGTGCATGATCCACAGCCTGAAATGTCAGTGATCCTGTCTGTGCCAGTTCGAGTAAGGGGATACCCGCCTGTAAACGCGGCTCAGCCTGCAGGGCATAGGCAATCGGCATGCGCATATCAGGCATGGCCAGCTGAGCCAGTGCGGAACCATCCTGATATTCCACCATGGCATGCACAATACTTTCCGGATGAATAATTGCCGACAACTTGTCCGGCTCCAGATCAAACAACCAGCGAGCCTCAATCAATTCCAGCGCCTTATTGATCATGGTGGCAGAATCAATGCTTATTTTAGCGCCCATATCCCAGTTCGGATGTGCCACCGCCTCGGCAGGCGTAATTGCCGACAACGTCGATGGATCACGCTCCCGGAATGGGCCACCGGAGGCCGTCAGCACAACACGGGAAACAGAGCCAAGATCATGCCCCTGTATGCATTGATGAACAGCAGCATGTTCCGAATCTACCGGCACCACTTCCGCCCCGGATCTGGCCGCAGCATCCATAAAAATATGCCCGGCTGTCACCAGACACTCCTTATTGGCCAGCCCCACACGTTTTCCAGCCTGAACGGCAGCCAGCGTTGCCGGCAATCCCGCCGAACCAACCATTGCCGCCATCACCATATCTGTCTCAGGCGCTGATGAAAGCACAATCGCAGCATCCATACCACTTTCCAGACGCACACCGGCTGGCAGTTTTCCTTCCAGCTGAGCAGCAGCAACATGATCAGTCATGACAACCCACTCGGGATGCAATTCAGCCGCCAGCTCTGTCATTTTGGCTACATTACGATGTCCGACAAGCGCAAAGGCGGAAAATTTATCCGGATACCTGAGCATCACATCGGCAGTACTGCAACCGATCGAGCCGGTTGCCCCCAGCACAGTAATCCGTTTCATAGCAATCCCCACATCAACCAGACCACAGGAACAGCCATGATTATGGCATCGATACGATCCAGAATCCCGCCGTGGCCAGGCAACCAGCACCCACTATCCTTGGCGCCAGCCATCCGTTTCACGGCCGATTCCGACAAATCACCCAGCATGCCGGCGATCACAGCCACAAAAGCCAGCATGATTGCCGAAAACAGGGGCAACACATCCCAGAACAGCCAGCAGGCAACAGCAACAGGAACCCCGAATACCAGACCACCGATGGCACCCTGCACTGATTTCCCCGGACTGATTGCAGGACAGAGTTTGTGTTTACCAATGGTTCTGCCGACAAAATAGGCTGCAGTATCCGATACCCATACCGCCAGGCAGGCGCCAATGATCAAACCCCGTCCTGTCTCACTGTCATGGGTCTGCGCAATGGCCAGTGCAAATGCAAACACCCAGCCAAACAACCAGATTGCCGCAAAAAAATCGCCGAATGATGCAACTTTGGTGCGCGCGCCCACCACAAACAGTGCAAACCAGATGAAACTGCACAGCAAAAACAGGTGAACACCGGGCCAGAATATAAACACCGTCCAAACAGCCAGCGCCGTCAACATATACCATACCGGCTGCCGCAATTTGGTAAGCAGCACCAGTTCACAGGTAGCCACCAACCCCAGCAGCG
>JBHHTY010000065.1:0-9989 GCA_046753565.1 Mariprofundus sp. | reverse complement strand
GGAAAACTTGAATTCTTACATTTTCCGCCATTTCGAGTTTCTCAGGAACCCGCTGTATCAATCCCCATACAGTTTTTAACATAATAAGAATCATCATCAGTGTAAGTGCTAAAGGTGTGAACACTGAACCAACCCCGACAGATGAAAAAGACACTTGCAGACCATAAGCTGCAACACAAAGGAAGAATATGATAAGCACAATACTTGTTATAAACGAAGCCTGTGCATTACCTTGACCTCTTATAACAACACAATCTAATGTATTGACATCCACATCAGGCATCAATACAAGCCTCTTTGCAGTTCTGGCACAATTATGTGATTCTGGGGACATATATGCCCCATAATTAGCATAATTACGGATTTTTATTGCCATTGCAACGGTTCTTCCTGCATGGCCGCAGCCTGTTCCTTGAGGGTGAGGATATGATTCTCCCAATATTGCTGGGTATTAAACCACGGGAAGGCGCGCTTGAAGGCCGGGTCATCCCAGCGGCGGGCCAGCCAGGCGGCATGGTGCATGATGCGCAGTGTTCTGAGTGGTTCGATCAATATCAGTTCCCGAGCGTCGAAATCGTGGAACTGGCTGTAGGCAGTCAGCAGTGTATCCAGCGTCGCCATCATCTGACCGCGATCTCCTGAAAGAAACATCCATAAATCCTGCACGGCCGGTCCCATGCGGGCATCATCGAAATCCAGGATATACGGGGCATTGTGTTTCCACAGGATATTACCCGGATGGCCATCCCCGTGCAGACGGATGTATTGCGGCCTGATGGCATCAAACACCTGCTCCACCACATCGAGCAAATCCTCAGCCAGCGTTTCGTAGGCTTTTTTCAGTTCCGGAGGAATAAAACCGTTCTCCATCAGACATTCATATGAGTCGTCACCAAAAGTATGTACATTCAGTTGAGGCCGATGCTCAAAATCCGCCGTGGCTCCCAGCGCATGAATACGCGCAATAAATCGCCCGAGCTGCTCCAGATGTTCCCTGCACTCCAGATCAGGCGCACGACCCGCTTTCAGCGGATACAGGCTGAACCGGTGCGCCCCGAAATGAAACAGGCTGCCACCGTCAATCACCAGCGGCGGCACAACAGGAATCTCCAGATCCTCCAGTTCCAGTGTGAATGCATGCTCTTCGAGGATCGCTGCATCACTCCAGCGTTTGGGTCGATAAAACTTGGCCACAACGGCCTCCCCATCTTCGACACCCACCTGATACACACGATTTTCATACGAGTTCAGAGCCAGTTGATGGCCGTCGCAGGCAAATCCGAGACTTTCGACTGCCTGCAACACCTGTTCGGGACCAAGATCGTAAAATGAGGCGGCTTGCTTCGATAAATGCATGCCGAAAGCGTATCGGGAACCATGCCATTTGTCCGCTTTATCCCAACAAGCATCCTTGTGTCGCCAGTCACGGAACGGCCCGGGCAGAAACACAGGGTTCAGCCCATGAATACAAGAAAAATGAAACCCGCACTCATTTCAACCGCCCTGCTCGGCATGATCATCTGCCTTGCAGGCATGTTCGTATTGTCATCCTGTTCGACAAGCAATCGTTCTGCACAGACGAACGACCTCAACACCACTGCGCCCGTCAACAGTGCTCAACAGAAGAAACAGCGCTTTTTCGCATTCTTAAAGCCGGTCATTGAATCCGAGAATGCGCGTATTTTACAGCAGCGTGAAAAACTGTTGCGCCTGAAATCGGAATCCCGTTTAAGCGGCAGGCAGCTCGCATGGTTAACACAACTGGCGGCCGAATACGACCTTGCCATCACAGGGCAACCATCTCCCTCGGACTGGCAAACATTACAGGCCCGCGTGGATATGATTCCGGTTGAAATGGCGCTGGTACAGGCCGCCAACGAATCAGCCTGGGGAACATCCCGCTTCGCGCAACAGGGCAACAATTATTTCGGTCAGTGGTGCTACCAGAAAGGCTGCGGCATGGTGCCCAAACACCGTACTGCCGGCGCAACGCACGAGGTGCAGCGTTTTGAAAACGTAAAACACTCGGTGCGCACCTATATGAACAACATCAACACAACACGCGCCTATGCCGAGTTCCGTAACATCCGCCAGAACCTGCGGATTCACAAACGACCGCTGGATGCTGAAGTGCTGGTCGCGGGCCTGAAATCATATTCTGAACGCGGTATGGCCTATGTCAGAATCATTCAATCCATGATACGCAGCAATCACAACCTGATCAGGCAAAGCTAGGGCTTTTTCGCTCCAGAATACTGAACGCATAAGGGTAAGGGTTTTTCTCATCCGGCCGGTGGGGTTCGTGAAATATTTCCTGCCAGCATCGGCGATCAAATGCGGGAAACCACGCATCTCCCTCAAATTCGGCATCGATTTCGGTGATATACAAACGCCCGGCCTGATCGAACAGCAGGGTATAAATTTCCGCACCGCCCATGACCATGATTTCTTCGGCACCCGGCACGGCTGCTTTGGCTTCATCAAGTGAATGTACCACCGTGCAGCCATCGATCTGCAAATCCGCCTGCCGACTCAGAATCAGATTGGTTCGGCCCGGCAACGGCCGACCGATGGACTCATAGGTTTTACGCCCCATCAGAATCGGCTTACCCATGGTGCTCTTTTTGAACCAGGCCATGTCTGCCGGCAGTTTCCATGGCAGCGTATTATCACGCCCGATCAGGCGATTCCTGTCCTGCCCCCAGATGAAAGAAATCATCGCATTTTCGCCCATGCCAGCGCTCATACCTTACACCGCAATCGGAGCACGAATTGCTGGATGACACCGGTAATCCACCAGCTCGAAATCCTCAAAACGAAAATCGAAGATATTTTTGATATCCGGATTGATTTTCATGGTCGGCAACGGAAATGGCTGGCGTGCAAGCTGGGTCTCCACCTGCTCGGCATGATTGGAATACAGATGGGCATCGCCGAATGTATGGATAAAATCACCAACCTCCAGTTCACAGACCTGGGCAATCATCATGGTCAGCAACGCATAGGAGGCAATATTGAACGGAACTCCGAGCAGAATATCGGCGCTGCGCTGGTAGAGCTGACAGGAAAGCTTGCCCTCGGCGACATAGAACTGGAAAAAGGTATGGCATGGCGCCAGGGCCATTTTACCATTGATAACATTTTCCTGCGGAGAAATGGATTCATCCGGCAAATCGGCCACATTCCAGGCCGACACAATCAGGCGTCGTGAATCGGGCGTGTTTTTGATCTGTTGAACGACTTCGGCAATCTGATCGACCAGCTTGCCATCCGGCGTTGGCCAGTTGCGCCACTGAAACCCGTACACCGGACCGAGCGAACCGTCTTCGGTGGCCCATTCATTCCATATTCTCACGCCGTTCTCAGTCAGGTATTTGATATTGGTATCACCCTGCAAAAACCACAACAATTCGTGGATAATTGATTTCAGATGCACTTTCTTGGTCGTCACAAGCGGAAACCCTTCGGACAAATCAAAGCGCATTTGATAGCCAAACACTGACCGCGTACCGGTGCCGGTACGATCCCCTTTTGGTGTGCCGTGATCACGCACATGGCGCATTAAATCCAGATAGGCCTTCATATTCCCCTCGCCCGATCAGTTTATAGTGTTTGCCGATCAACTCGGATATGATGCCGTCTGCCGCCAGAGACGGCAATTGTTGTGAGAGGTGATTATGATCATGCGCTTGACCGGTTCGATTTTACTCTGCTGCCTGTTGGCAGCGCCTGCCTTCGCAGCCCCCAAATCGGCCACTGACAAAATCGTCGATACCTTTATGGATCTCGATACCAACCATTCCGGCAGCGTATCCTATGGCGAATACAAAGCCATGGTCGATCAGCGCGCACGGGTTAGATTCAGAAAAATGGATGCCAATCGTAACGGCTCCGTGACTGATGAGGAATACCGTTCATTTTGGCGACAGGAAAAAGCAAAGTGGTATCGCCTGAAACGTTAAAGACAGGCTGAGAACAGGTATCCGCAGGCATTCACCTGCCCGCTACATACTTTTATTCACCCGTAAATGCATCACAAAATGGTGCCTTTCCGTGTCGGCATAATCTGATAACAACGCCGCGCCCAGCTTCGCCGCTTCCTGACTGGCAGCCGCAATCGTCACCGACTCATCCACCGGAATGACCAGTTCGGTGGCTGCTCCGGCAATTTCAATCTGCCTGCCATGCTGCGACCGGGACCTGTCCGAAAACCGCTGCATCCACGGCACAATATGCACACGAACCTTGTCTGATCCGGCCGGTATCACTGTGATATTGAATCCGGATGTCACCGCAACAGGCTCAACACTGTTGATCCGTGCAATGCCGTAACCGGAAAGCCAGCGAACCGTTTCCCGACGGTATAAACGAATCGTGCCCGCCTCAATATGCGCAGGGTGGTCGCCCGAAACACGCAGCTGAAATGATTGCTGCTGACCGGAGCCGTACTGCTGATGCCCCAGTTTTACCTCCAGCCAGCCGCCGGCAAGCTTGCCCAGGACAACATAGCCCGATGCATGTGCGATATCATTCGTTGCCCCAATCACGCTCTGGATATTGACATAAGCAGTGTACTGACCCGGCGGATGATCCAGACGTTTGAGCCATGCCTTTGCCTTTTGAATATGCATAGCGTCATCATCAATCAACAACATGCGTCGGGATGGGATTACGGCCACCTTGCCATTGCCGGACAACTGGCTTCTGACCACATCAGCCGCTTCCTGCACGGACAGAAAATAGACTTCAACGACATCGGTTGCGGCCAGTGCGGAAGATGTCAGACAAAACCAGCACAGCACATGCAACATCACTGTGGCCGGCCCCCGGTTCATTCGGCAAATTCCGGTTTCGGCTCCATCAGACTGGCCGGATCCTCGTGAATGAGGACTTCGGCACCGGGAAAGGCGGCAAGGATTTCAGCTTCAACGGCATCTGCAATTCTGTGGGCCTGCATCAGCGTCAAATGATCATCCAGTTCCAGATGCAGCTGAATAAATACTGTCGTGCCGGATTTGCGTGTGCGCAAATCGTGCAAGCCCTTTGTCTCGGGGTGCTCACGCACGATGGATTTAATTTTTTTCCGCTCTGCATCGGGCAATTCCCGATCCATCAACAAATCGAGCGCCTCACGGGCAATTTCCCAGGCACTGAAAAGGATATAGCCGGCAATCAGAATGGCGAACAGCGGATCAAATCCAGGCCAGCCATAAACAGCCAGCAGCAGCGCAACAATCACACCGGCATTGACCAGCAGATCGGTTTTGTAATGCAGGTGATCCGCCTTGATGGCGGTCGAACCGGTCTTGCGAATGACATGTTTCTGAAAAACCAGTAGGCCGAGCGTTGCCAAAATGGAAACAACCATCACGCTCACACCGACCGGCATGGCGGATATGGGTGCCGGATGCCACAGATGGGAAAACGATTGCAGCACAAGAAACAGTGCCGATCCGGCAATAAATGTCGCCTGCCCCAATCCGGCCAGTGCTTCAGCTTTGCCATGACCAAAACGATGCTGCTTATCAGCCGGCATCAATGCATGACGTACGGCAAGCAGATTGATCAGCGATGCCAGTGCATCCAGACAGGAATCGATCAATGTGGCCAACAGACTGAGTGAATCGGTCATCATCCATGCCATGGTTTTGATCAGAATCAAAACAACAGCAACCGATGTGGAGGCATAGGTTGCCATCCGCATCAAGCCTGCTGTTTCCCGGGAAGCTGTATTCATGCGTCAATTCTGACGCAAACAGCGTATGAATAAAGGTAAAAATGCAGTGATGGGTGAAGAAGCGGCGGATGCACCTTGTCGCAGGTACTTTTTCAAACCATCATAAGCCCATGCGACAGCTTCATTCACCCCATCACAATGTCCGACCCAATGGCGTGGAAATTGATTTGATTGTCCTGCATGCCATCAGTTTACCGGCAGGACAATTCAACCCTGAATACATTGAAGCGCTGTTTACAGGGCAGCTGGATTATACAGCGCACCCCGATTTTGATTCGTTGCAGGGTGTTCGGGTCTCGGCTCATTTTGTGGTGGATCGTGCGGGAGATGTCATGCAATTTGTAGCCTGCAACAGACGGGCATGGCATGCCGGTGAATCTGAATGGCAGGGTAAAAGCGGCTGCAACGATTTTGCCATCGGTATCGAAATGATCGGTGATGAATGCAACCCTTTCACAACGATGCAGTATCGGGAAACTGCCCGTCTGTGCAAAACACTGATGCAGCGTTATCCGGCCATCACAAGCGAACGCATTGTCGGCCATCAGGATATTGCACCGGGTAGAAAATGGGATCCCGGCAAACAATGGAGCTGGCAGCATTTCAGACGCTCACTGGGTCATATCAGGCACCTGAAAACCGGTATTGTATGAGCCGGCTGAGCCATGCATTCAGGAGGCCTAACGCGAAAGGGGGACGTGACATTGAGTCACCGGTTTTTGATAAAGGCCTAACGCGAAAGGGGGACGTGACATTGAGTCACCGGTTTTTGATAAAGGCCTAACGCAAAAGAGGGACGTGACATTGAGTCACGTCCCTCTTTCTTGTTGGTGCCGAAGACTGGAGTCGAACCAGCACGAGCGTTAGCCCACCACCCCCTCAAGATGGCGTGTCTACCAATTCCACCACTTCGGCGAAGGTCGGCCATGTTAGAATCGATCATTCAAGTGTCAAGAAAGCATCATCTGCACCCCGGAAGCTCTGAGGAAACAGTAGAGCTACAGCGCGCGGCGGCGTCTGGCGGCTGTTTCTGTTTTCAACTGGCCACAGGCAGCAGAGATTTCACGCCCCCGGGATTCGCGCACCACAACCACTTTATCAGCATTAACAAGCACTGACCGGAATGCGGTTACAACAGCATCATCCGGCCGTTCAAATCCGGAGCCGTCAAACGGATTAAATGGCAGTAGATTGACCGTACAATCCAGACCTTCAAGCAACACACACAAACGTGCAGCATCTTTCTGACTGTCATTGATACCGGCCAGCATGACATACTCGATCAGCACCCGCTTGTTACCTCTGGCGGCAATATAATCGCGCACGGCCTGCATCAGCACAGCAATCGGGTACTTGCGATTGATCGGCATAATGCGCTCACGCACTTCATCCGTGGTGGCATTCAGGGAGACAGCCAGATTGCACGGCAATGCATCTTCAATCATGCGATAAATCGCCGGTACCAGCCCCGAAGTGGAAAGCGTGACCCGATTGGGTGAAAAGGCCATGCCTTTCGGGTCGGTGGCAATCCGTACAAAACGGGCCACTTCTTCATAATTATGCAACGGCTCCCCCATGCCCATCAGCACCAGATTGCGTACCTTGCGACCACTGATGCGCTGGCCGGCAAATACCTCGGCCACCATTTCTGCAGCGCTCAGATTGCGTGTTAAGCCTGCTGTCGCCGTCAGACAAAAAGTGCAGCCGGCAGCACAGCCGACCTGGCTTGAAATGCACTGGGTTAATCTGCCAGCACCCTGAATCAGCACCGTCTCCACTTCTTTTCCGTCCGGCATTTTCAGCAGCAGTTTTTGTGTGCCATCGGCAGCCTTTCTGCTTGCCGTACATTCCGGCTCAAAGATACAGGTGTTTTCAGTCAGATAGCTGCGCAGCACTGCAGGCAACTCGGTAATGGCATCAATATCGGGATTGTAGCGACGAAAAATGGAGGCGATCAGGTGTTCCGCATGCACCGGTTTGGCTCCGGCCTGATGGCAGAGTTCAACCAGTTGATCGTATGTCAGTCCGTTCAGTGCAATGTTGCTCATGGGATTGTTTGCTCATAAAAATAAAAAAGCGCATGTGTGGCCGACCACACATGCGCTTGATAATGGTATGGCCGAAAGGGCTTACAGACCGTATTTAGCCTTATTCTCGGCAACTTCTTCCGCAGACGGCGGCTCATGGTCGGTAACTTCAGCCAGATCAAATGCATCACGCTCGGTATCGCACAATTCGTTCAACTCGATATCGGACTCGAACACTTCCGGTACATCTTCTTCCGGATAAATGGCTTCCCACGGACATTCCGGTTCGCATACGGCACAGTCAATGCACTCTTCCGGAGAAATATAAAGCATATTTGGTGTCTCTTCAGAGACTTCCTTGGGCTGATAGAAACAGTCAACCGGACAAACGGCAACACAAGCCGTATCTACACAATCTTTACACAACTGGGTGACAACAAATGCCATCTGTCTTTACCTCACATTCAAAATTGGCCGCGCAATCTAGCAAGCAGACCCAACGATTACCACCACCGGAGAATCTCCTGTTTTACAGTGATACCTCATTCAGACTGACCTGCTGTTCCTGTTCATTCAACCGGGCAATCAGGCTTGAAGCCGGTTTCTTCTGCCGCCATTCGTACACTGAAATGAATGCCATCACCTGCTGCACATAGCGACGCGTTTCACTGAACGGAATGGCCTCGAGCCATGCTTCAGGCTCGTCAAAAGGAGTACGGGAAAGCCAGCGAGAAACCCGGTGCGGGCCGGCATTATAGGCAGCCGATGCCAAAGCCAGATTGCCAAAGCGGGCTTTTTGCTCGGCCAGATAGCTGGAGCCCAGGCGAATATTCACTTCGGGTGAAAACAGCCTGGGAGTTCCCCTGCCCATTTTCAGCTGGCGGGCAACATCACGGGCTGTTTTCGGCATAAGTTGCATCAACCCTTTGGCTCCCACATACGATACCGCCTGCTCATTGAAAGCGGATTCCTGCCGGATAATACTCCAGATGGAAGATGGCATCAGTCCGGTTTCCTCTGCCGCATCCATCACAGCATTTTCATACGCGACAGGGAAACGTTCGAACAGAGCATCGTGTTGACGCGCCCTGGAAGCCCCGCGTATCGCCTGATCATGCCAGCCCCAGCGTGAAGCCAGAATAACCGCCGCCTGCCATTGTTCAGTACCGGATTTTGACAATCCCGCATACCACTCCCTGGCCGCTTTATTCCGCTTGTCCATCTGTAACCATTCATAGGCACGACGCACAGCGGGCATTTTCCCAACCCTGGCAATGACATCCTCGGAAACAGCAATTTCTGTTGTATGAAAACGCAGCGGCTGACCAAGCCGTTCAGCACTCAGAAAGCTGTAATAGCCCCGCGAACCTGCCAGTTTTCCGAACAGGGCTTTGGCCTGCTTTTCTTTGCCGGTAGCGGCCAATGCACGAGCCTTCCAGTAAATCCAGCGACTCTGTTGCTGTTCTGAATCCGGCATGCCGGCAATGGCAGCCAGAACCTTGCTCCAGTCCTGCTGCAATAAATACAAACGGGTCTGCCAGCCTCTTGTATCTTCGTTTTGATATGCCGCCGGTAGCCGGGCCAGCCAGCCGGCTGCAACTGGCTTGTGTTGCCGGGCAGCCCAAAGGGCCAGATATCGTTCCTGCTCGGTAAAGAACGATTTTTTGATATGCTTCGTTTTAGGCTGCAAACGGTGCAGCACATCCCAGGCAACAGTGGCATCTTTTCGTGCAATCCTTCTGATGCCATCATGGATAATCAGCTTGCCCAGGGCGACCGGTACAGACACATGCCATTGCGGCAGTGCTTTTTCAGGATTTTTCTGAACCAGCCTCCAGTATGACAGCGCCTGTTTCTGTTGCTCAGAAAATGACCTGGCGAGTGTATGGATATCGTTCCACTTGCCCCGATAGGCCAACCCTTCTATCCGTGCCCATTTTTCGGCGGCAGTGGGATGCCCGTGTTGCAGCCATGCCTGGTACAAGGGTTTGGAAAAAGCCGAAATTTCGCGATTCTGCTGCCAGCGTTCGGAAAACTTCTGCATCGCTTTTTCCTGATTGCCGGTGTACCAGTCCGTGACCATGGCGGTTTCCGGCAAGCGTTTGAGCAGCGAGGGATACTGCGCAAAAACACTGCTGATCTGTGACCATTTCTTCCGTTTGGCCAGCTCATTGATCCATGCCCGGCGCAAACTCCGGCTTTCGGGCACATCGGCATACATGGCC
>JBHHTY010000064.1:0-10027 GCA_046753565.1 Mariprofundus sp. | reverse complement strand
TGAAACGGTCAGTTTGTATCGGCAGGGTGAATGGGCCGATCTGTGTCGCGGTCCGCATGTGCCGAATACCGGTGTGCTCAAATATTTTAAATTGATGAAGGTGGCGGGTGCTTATTGGGAAGGCAATTCCGATAATGAGCAGCTGCAGCGTATCTATGGCACTGCATGGGCTTCCAAGGGTGATCTGAAGGCCTATTTGCATCGCCTCGAAGAGGCTGAGAAGCGTGATCACCGCAAGCTGGCCAAATCACTGGATTTGTTCCATTTGCAGGAAGAAGCGCCGGGTATGATTTTCTGGCATCCGAAAGGATGGTCTGTGTGGCAGAGCGTGGAGCAGGAAATTCGTACCGTGATGCGTGACAACGGCTATCAGGAAATCAAGACACCGCAGCTGGTGGATCGCAAGCTGTGGGAGAAATCCGGCCACTGGGACAAGTTTCGTGACGAGATGTTTACCACCGGTACGGAAAATCGCGATTATGCGATCAAGCCGATGAACTGCCCCTGCCATATTCAGGTGTTCAACCAGAATCTGCATTCCTACCGTGATCTGCCGCTGCGCCTGGCTGAATTCGGTTCATGCCATCGCAATGAGCCGTCCGGCACGTTGCACGGGTTGATGCGTCTGCGTAATTTTGTGCAGGACGATGCGCATATTTTCTGTACCGAGGATCAGATCCAGAGTGAAGTGTGTAACTTCATCGACCTGACCTATGATGTATATAAGCGTTTCGGTTTTGAGGATGTCATCATCTTCCTGTCCGATCGGCCGGAAAACCGCGTCGGTACCGATGCGCAGTGGGACAAGGCGGAAGCGGCATTACATCAGGCATTGAAATCGAAGGATATCGAATACGGCCTGAATCCGGGCGAGGGTGCATTTTACGGGCCGAAGATCGAGTTTTCGCTGAAAGACTGCCTGGGCCGGGTATGGCAATGCGGTACCATTCAGGTGGATTTCTCCATGCCGGGGCGCCTTGATGCGCAATATGTGGCGGAAGATTCATCGCGGCAGACGCCTGTCATGCTGCATCGCGCCATTCTCGGTTCGCTGGAACGGTTCATCGGAATTCTGATCGAGCACCACGAGGGACGGTTCCCGTTCTGGCTGGCACCGGTGCAGGCGGTGATCTGCAATATCACCGATTCCCAGGCTGAATATGTGTCAGAATGTTGCAAACGGATGAAAAAAGCGGGTTTCCGGGTAGATACGGACTTGCGAAACGAAAAGGTCGGCTATAAAGTGCGCGCCCACACGCTGGAACGGGTGCCCTATATTCTTGTTGCCGGAGACCGGGAACGCGATGAAGGAACCATCAGTGTGCGTGATTTAAGTGGTCGGAATGTTGGAACTTTCAGTGTTGATGACTGGACTTCCGAGATGCAGAAGAAGCGCGATAATCACGAATAGAGATGACGTTTTGGATCATGAAAGGAGCCTTGTATTAAAAAAGATTTGCCGATTAACCACGATATTGATGCCGCTGAGGTGCGCGTGGTTGACGATACAACAGGAGAACAGCTTGGCGTATTGCCACTGAGAGATGCTGTTACCAAAGCCGCTGCCAAAGGTCTGGATCTGGTTCTGATGGCGGCCAAGAGTAATCCGCCGGTCTGCAAGATCATGGATTATGGCAAATACAAATACGAGCAAAGCAAGAAGGCCAATCTTGCCAAGAAGCGTCAGCATGTGATGCAGATTAAGGAAGTGAAAGTGGGTGCCAACACCGACGTTCACGATATGGAAGTGAAAATGAAGGCAGCGAAAAAATTCCTGTCTCAGGGCAACAAGGTTAAGGTGTCCCTGCGTTTTCGCGGACGTGAAATGGCACATACCGGGCGCGGTCTGGAGCAGATGAAGAATGTCGCCGGTTTTTTGGAAGAGTTTGGCAAGCCTGAAAAGATGCCGAACATGGAAGGGCGACAGATGATCATGATCATGGCGCCACACAAGAAATAAGAGTCGCTCTTCAGGGTTTTGTTAAAAGGCCCTCCAGAGGGTCTTTTTTAGTTTACGAGAAGGAAGAATACAATGCCTAAAATGAAATCAAACAGCGGTGCTGCAAAGCGTTTTACCAAAACCGGAAGCGGCAAGTGGAAGCGTAACAAGGCGTTTGCAAGCCATATTCTGACCAAGAAGTCGCCCAAGCGTAAACGCAATATGCGTGGAACCGAGCTGGTTGCAGCTGCGGATTGCAAATCACTGGATCGCCTGGTTCCCGGTCGTTAAACCGTTTCAGGCTGTTAAGTAAGAATCGTTTAGAAGTTTTAGGTTAGGAGAGATATATGCCTCGCGTTAAATCCGGAGTACAGGCGCATGCGCGCCACAAGAGTGTTATCAAGGCAGCCAAGGGTTACCGTGGCCGTCGCAAGAGCTGCTTCCGCGTAGCTACCCAGGCGGTTGATAAAGCGCGTCAATATGCCTATCGCGATCGTAAGGTGAAAAAGCGTGATTTCCGCAGTCTGTGGATTGTTCGCATCAATGCGGCCGCCAAACAGAACGGTCTGAACTATTCAGGTTTTATGCACGGTCTGAAACTGGCCGGTATTGAGCTGGATCGTAAGGTTTTGGCTGATATCGCAGTACGTGATGCTGAAGGTTTTGCGACGCTGGCAGAAACAGCTCGTGCACAGATTCAGTAAGTAACTGTTCCGGCTCAGGTCGGGATATTGAATTATGGAATGGCAGGGCTATCGTAGCTCTGCCATTTTTTTTGGTGAGATAAGAGGTAACAGTTATGAGCGAGATTGATGCGATAAAATCGCAACTGGAATCATTGCAGAGTGAGGCGCTGGCGGCATTTTCTGCAGCACACAGCCTGAATGATCTGCAAGCTTTGCGGGTCAGCTATCTGGGTAAAAAAGGTGCTTTGACCGAGGTACTCAAGGGTGTCGGCAAGTTGCCGCCTGAAGATCGTCCGGTGATTGGTAAATTCGTCAACCAGACCAAGCAGGCGCTTGCTGCCGCACTCGATGCAACCGAGGCTGAACTGGCAGTCAAGGCCAAGGCTGCCCGCATTGAGGCCGAGAAAGTGGATGTGAGCCTGCCCGGCCGCAGCGGGCCGAAAGGTGCATTGCATCCGGTACAGCAGGGGCTGGATGAACTCACGGCCATTTTTGCGCAGATGGGTTTCGATGTGGCTGAAGGGCCGGAAATCGAAGATGAATTTCACAATTTCGACGCTCTGAATATTCCGCCCGAGCATCCTGCCCGGGCCATGCACGATACTTTTTTCATCAAAGACATGAGAAATGCCGACGATACGGAGCCGATGCTGCTGCGTACCCATACTTCTCCGGTTCAGATCCGCGCCATGAAACGATTCCTGGCCGAGGGGGGGGAACCGCCGCTGGCTGTTGTAGCGCCGGGGCGCGTGTATCGCTGTGATTATGACGTGACGCATTCGCCGATGTTCCATCAGGTCGAGGTGTTCAAGGTTGATCATGATGTGTCGCTGGCGCATTTGAAGGGTGTGCTGCAACATTTTCTGTCCGCCTATTTCGAGAAAGATGTGGACATTCGTTTGCGCCCGCATTATTTCCCGTTTACTGAACCCTCTGCCGAAGTGGATATCGGTTGCGTGTTCTGCGCCGGAAAAGGATGCCGGATATGTAAGGGCAGTGGCTGGATTGAGGTGCTGGGCAGCGGCATGATCCATCCGAATGTGCTGAAATCTGTCGGTATTGATGCCGGCGAATTTTCCGGTTTTGCTTTTGGTCTCGGGGTGGAGCGCATGGTGATGCTGAAACAGGGGATTCCCGATTTGAGACTGTTCTTTGAAAATGATGTCCGGTTCCTGAGCAGGATGGGGGTGGCGAAATGAAGATTCCTTTTTCCTGGTTGAAAAAACATGTGGCGCTCGCTGCAAATCCAGACCAAATAGCCGATGATCTGGTGCGGCTGGGTCATGAAGTCGAAGGCGTGGAAACGCCGCGTGCTGCAGTGAAAGGTGTGCGAGTCGGCCTGATCGAATCGAAAACGCCGCACCCCGATGCTGATAAGCTGAGTCTGCTGAAAGTGAATATCGGCGAGGCCGAGCCACTGGGTATCGTTTGCGGTGCTGCCAATATGAGTGAAGGCGATAAGGTGCCGGTGGCAACCATTGGTACCACATTGCCGGGTGGCCTGAAAATAAAAAAAGGAAAAATACGCGGCGAAGTCAGTTGCGGCATGTGCTGCTCCGAGGTGGAACTCGGGCTGGCCGAAGATTCCGATGGTCTGTTGATTTTGCCGGCAGATGCACCGGTTGGCGCTGAAGTGGGCGAATACCTTGAGTTGGAAGAGGCTGTACTCGATCTTTCCATCACGCCGAATCGTGGTGATTGCATGAATGTGCGTGGAATTGCCCGGGATCTGGCTGCCGATGCCGGGTTGCCGCTGGCGGAAATCAGTCTGGCGGGGATGGCAATCGATGAGGCGGCAGCCGTGCCGAACGTATCTGTATCTGCGGATTCGGATTGTCCGGTGTATCTGGCCAGAAGCATTCAGGGGGTGAGTATTGCTGATTCGCCGGACTGGATGCAGGCCAGCCTGATTATGGCCGGAATGCGTCCGGTTAATGGTATTGTCGATGTGCTTAATTACATCATGCTGGATTTGGGGCAGCCGATGCACGCATTTGATGCTGACAGGTTGGCGGGAGATATTTCGATCCGTTCGGCAATGGAGGGTGAAGATTTTGCAGCGCTGGACGGGCGCGAATTGAAATTGCATGCCGGTGATCTGGTGGTCAGCGATGCGGCCAGTGTGATTGCGCTGGCCGGCATTATGGGATCCGAGGCCACAGGTGTTAGCGAATCAACGACAAATATTATTCTGGAATCCGCCTTTTTCCGTCCGGCCCGGGTGAGTGAAACCCGGCGTATTTACGCTATGGTCAGCGAGGCATCGATGCGTTTTGAGCGCGGCGTTGATCCGGCCATGGTTGATATTGCCATGCAGCGTGCGACGGCCATGATTGTTGAACTGTTTGGCGGCGTTCCCGGTGATCTTCGGCAGTGTGGCGATGCCAATACGGTTAATGCCGGGCGTTCGGTAGCCTGTTCGGTTTCTGCCATTTCCATGCGGCTGGGTGTGGATATTCCACAATCCGCTGATGATGTGCTGTTGCGTATGGGGTTTGCTGTGAAGCGTTCCGGTGATCAGCTGGATGTGACCGTTCCATCCTTTCGTCATGATGTGTCGATTCCCGAAGATTTGTCCGAGGAATATGCGCGTATTATCGGTTTTGATGCGATTCCGGCAGTGCTGCCGCCACTGGCGACAACGCGGCCGGCAAAACAGGATCGCTCTGTTCATGATGCTGTCAGTAGCGGTTTTTTGCAGGTGGTGACCTATGCCTTTGTTTCCATCGATGAGCAGCGTTTGTTTGTTGCCGACGATGGCATGGACATTGTACTGGAAAATCCGATTTCCGATGCCATGAGCGTGATGCGCCGATCTCCATGGCCGGGGTTGCTGAATGTCGCCAGATATAATCTGAACCGGCAGCAGTCGGGTGTGGCTCTGGTGGAACAGGGGCGTGTTTATGTCAGAGCCGGTGCCGGTCACGAAGAAAGCAATACTATTGCATGGCTGATGGCAGGTCGGACGCAACAGGATACATGGTATGGTTCTGCGCGACAGGCTGATTTCTTTGATTTGAAAGGTGCGGTTGAAGCATGGTTGTCCTTGCGCGGTTTGACGGGACGGTTTATTGCCGATGATTCCATTCAGGGTTTGCAGGCGGGCCAGAGCGCCAGGATTCTGGCAGGTCGTACCGAAGTTGGCCGGATTGGCCGGGTCGATGGCGATATTGCCGATGGTTTTGATATTGAAGCGCCGGTCTTTGTGGCTGAAATAAACCTGGATGTGTTGCCGTCAGGCAAAAAGGCTAAATTCATGCCATTGCCGGAATTCCCGGGGGTGGAGCGTGATCTGGTTTTCCTGTTTGATAAAAACACATCATCCGATGCGATTCTGAATGCCGTGAAAAGCAGCGCCGGAAAATTGCTGACCGAAGCCCGTGTTTTTGATTTATACGAAGGCAAAGGTGTGCCGGAAGGGAAGGTGAGTCTGGGTATTCGCTTTGCACTACAGGATGCCAAACGCACGCTAACTCAGGAAGACACCGATACCGTTTCCGCATCGATCATCGCAGCCATGGAAAAACGGTTCGGAGCCAGTCTGCGCGGTTGAGTGATGCGGGAAAATACCGCATCAGCTGCTGGCTGCATTTGATTTGTCATGCGGCTTGTATTACAATTTGAAATATATGATGTAATAGGGAGGTATCTCATGGGTGCGCTTAGTCTCAGGCTGCCGGATCATCTTGATGACGCTCTTTCCCGTGAGGCGGAGTTGGAAACAAAGCCTCGCTCTGAAGTGGTCCGTCAGGCTCTTGCCGAATATTTGCAGCGCATGGAGCGTGAACGGTTTATGGCAAATATGGTGGATGCCGCTTCGGCATTGGCAAGCGATTCCTCCGCGCGAGATGAATCGCTGGAAATAGCAGAGGCCACTGTGGGTGATGGTATGGATACTGTCATTGCTTCGGAAGATGAAAACGATATTCATCAGAGTGAGGCGTGGTGGAAGTAATCAAGCGTGGCGAGGTTTGGGTGGCGAACCTTAATCCCAATCGGGGCGGTGAAATTGGCAAGGCCCGGCCCGTCGTGATTCTGCAGGAAGACCGCATCACTGCTACGGGGCTGCGGACTGTGCTTGTCGCACCGCTCACCACGCAGTTTCGTCCCGCATTCGCGCCTTTGCGGGTGCACATTAAACCCCGCAATCGTTTACTCAGAGATTGTTATGTGATGGTGGAGCATGTCACGGCTCTTGATCGCGCACGGTTCGGCGATGGGCCGCTGGCGATACTTGCAGCAAAGGAAATGGTAGCCGTAGAGAAGAATCTCAAGGCCGTTTTTGCTTTGCTGGACTGATATGCTGGCAGGCGTGGATGAAGTAGGGCGCGGGCCGTTGGCCGGGCCGGTGGTGACGGCGGCGGTGATTCTGTCTCCGGATGATCCGTATCTGGGGCAATATCGTGATTCCAAGAAAGTGGCCGAGAAGAAACGGCTGAAGCTTTATCACCATATCCGTAAACATGCGGTGGCTTGTTCGGTTTCAATGGCGACCATTGATGAGATTGACCGGCTCAATATTCTGCATGCCACCATGTTATCGATGCGCAGGTCGGTTGAAGGCCTGGCCATGATACCGGCCAGAGTGCTGGTGGACGGTAATCGCATCCCCGATCTGGCCGTACCTGCCGAAGCCATTATTGATGGTGATGATTCGGTGCAGGAAATTGCTGCGGCATCGATTGTTGCCAAAGTGATCCGGGATCGCATGATGGCCCGGTTTGATGTGCGCTATCCGGGTTACCAGTTCGCAAAGCACAAAGGGTATGGAACCAAAGTGCATATGGATGCGCTGCGTGAACATGGCCCGAGTCCAATTCACCGCCGTTCTTTTGCTCCGGTAGCCCGATTGTTATAGGTGCTTTAGCGAAGGGTATTTTGCGATATCGACTTTATAGGATATAGCGCGACAGATCCTCATCTTCACAGATTTCACCCAGTTGTTCGCGTACATATTCGGCATCGACACAGACGCTCTCGCCGCCGCGATCCGAAGCTTCGAAGCTGATGTTTTCCAGTACGCGTTCCAGCAGGGTATGCAGGCGGCGGGCACCGATATTCTCGGTTTTCTCATTCACAAGCACAGCAATGCGGGCCAGTTCCGAGATGCCATCTTTACAGAATTCAATGGTGACATTTTCCGTGTTCAGCAGGGCGGCATACTGGCGCGTGAGCGATGATTCCGGCTCCACCAGAATACGACGGAATTCCGGCTCGCCCAGCGCATTCAGATTTACCCGGATGGGGAAGCGGCCCTGTAATTCCGGAATCAGATCGGACGGCTTGGCCAGATGAAAAGCACCGGATGCAATGAACAGGATATGATCGGTTTTGAGGTGTCCATAGCGTGTATTCACGGTTGTACCCTCAACCAAAGGCAATAAGTCCCGTTGCACGCCCTCGCGTGACACATCACCACCCTGCACGCCGCTGCGATGGGTGATTTTATCCATTTCATCAAGAAACACGATGCCGTCATTCTCGGCCCGTTTGATGGCTTCATCCTTGATGGCATCCATATCCAGCAGGCGATCCGCCTCCTGCTGCTGAATGATTTTCAGGGCATCGGAGACATTCATGCGTTTGCTGGTTTTCTGTTTACCCATCATGTTGCCGAGCATGTCCTGGATATCCATGGCTTCGGTTCCCTGTCCGGTAAACATCTGCATGATCGGCATGTTTTGCTGCGGCTCTACATCAATTTCCACCTGCCGTTTATCCAGTTCGCCCAGGCGTAATTTATGGCGCATTTTTTCACGCGATTCGCTGGAGGCAGCGCTGGTGTCGCTGTTATGCGGCCCATTGGGGGCAACGGGATGCGGTATCAGGATATCGAGAAGTTTGTCTTCGGCCACCTTTTCAGCTTTGGTTTGTACGCGTGCCAGGTGTTCCTCACGCACGATTTTTATCGCTGTATCCACCAGATCGCGGATAATGGTTTCCACGTCGCGGCCGACATAGCCGACTTCGGTAAATTTGGTGGCCTCAATCTTGATGAATGGCGCATTGGCCAGCCGTGCCAGCCGGCGGGCTATTTCTGTTTTGCCGACACCGGTGGGGCCGATCATCAGGATGTTTTTCGGTGTGATTTCCTCACGCATGGGAGAATCGACCTGATGACGGCGCCAGCGATTACGCAGCGCAATGGCAACGGCTCGTTTGGCATCATCCTGGCCGATGATATAGCGATCGAGTTCTGAAATGATTTCGCGTGGGGTCATAGTCTGGTTCAACGTGCCAGCTCCCTGGGGATGGATTCAATGGTAATATTATCATTGGTGTAAATGCAGATATTGGCAGCAATCAGCATGGCTTCGCGTGCGGTTTCCGCTGCATTGAGCTTGCTGTGATTGAGAAGCGCCGTTGCCGCCGCCTTGGCATAGCCGGCACCGGAGCCGATCGCGGCAACACCGTCATCCGGTTCAAGCACATCACCATTTCCGGAAATTAGCAGTGTATTATCCGCATCGGCAACAATCATCATGGCTTCGAGTTGACGCAGGTATTTATCGGTGCGCCAGTCCTTGGCCAGCGCCACAGCGGCACGCAACAGATTACCCGCATGTTCATCCAGTTTGGCTTCGAAACGCTCAAACAAATTCATGGCATCAGCAGTAGATCCGGCAAAGCCGGTTAAAATGGCGCCGTCACGAATGCTGCGCACTTTCCGGCCGCCGTGTTTGACCACGGTATCACCCAGCGTTACCTGACCGTCGCCGCCAATGGCGACTTGCCCGTTTTTACGCACGCAGCAGATTGTGGTTCCAAGCATGGTGATTTTGCCCATAGCGCACCTCACATCGGGATGGATTCAATAGAACAGAAACAATGGCAAGTCTATCCGCGAATCAGCTGCACGTCAGTATCCGTCCGCGCAAATCATCCTCACAGTGATTATGGTGATGTGAAACGATTGCAGGTCGATTGGGGGACGATTGGGGGATTGACGAAAGGGCGACGGATGCCTATTGTCCGCCGCCTTCGCATGAAGGCTTGAATAACGGGGCGTAGCGCAGCCTGGTAGCGCATCTGGTTTGGGACCAGAGGGTCGGGTGTTCGAATCACCCCGCCCCGACCATTCAGGTAAAATATACGATGAATGTAGCACTGGACGCGATCTGGCGAGCGCCTGTAGCTCAACTGGATAGAGCAACGGCCTTCTAAGCCGTAGGTTGCAGGTTCGAGCCCTGCCAGGCGCGCCAGTGTGCACCGCGATATGGTGGATGTAGCTCAATGGTAGAGCCCCGGCTTGTGATGCCGGTGGTTGTGGGTTCGAGTCCCATCATCCACCCCACTATCAGGACAATCGTTTACTACGGTGTTTACAGATGCCATGATTTCGATATCGGGGCCGTTAGCTCAGTTGGTAGAGCAGCTGACTCTTAATCAGCGGGTCGTAGGT
>JBHHTY010000063.1:0-10050 GCA_046753565.1 Mariprofundus sp. | reverse complement strand
GCTCACAGCAGAACAGAAAGCCGCATTGACTCAGAGCCAACTCGATGAACGTGCGATTGCGGATAAAGTAAGAACCCTTGATATGACATGGCTTGGCGGAATCAATCCCGACACGGTAAAATACCTGACTCTTGCACAAATCGCACTCATTCCTGATGGCGGGCGTTTGGGCCAGATGAAAGACTATCTTGGATTCATGACAGAAGCGCAAACTAGGACCTTGTCGCCGGCCGCCCTGCAATATGGAGGGCAATTTCTGACAGCAGAGCAAATCACCATGCTAACGCCTGATCAGTTTGCCAGCATGACCGGAAAAAGGTCGGTTGAAAACATATTGCTGCAGCAGCCATCGTATATTTCAAGAATCACAGTCCGGCAAATACAAAGCCTGCCTGCATCCTCATTTGCAAAATTTTCTGACTCCACGCTTCAGGCCATGAGCAGGGAACAGGTAAATGCGATTTGGGGCCAGCATTATAGCAAGATAAAATTAAGATTCACTCCAGAACAACAGGCCTGGCGGCCATAATCCTGTCCGGTCTTAGAGGGATAGGTTCATATCCAGGTCAATTGAGCAAGTATGACAAAAGTCATCCTTTTCATTACGGGCTGATGCCATCAGCATCCGCCCCTCATTCAAGCAAGGGGTGATTGTCGGTGTCAGAGCGTTATTCAGCACAGAAAATCGAAGCCAAATGGCAGAAGCAGTGGCATGAGTCGGGGATTGATGCCGCCTGTGAGGATGATACGCGGCCTTCCTATTATTGTCTGGTGATGTTTCCCTACCCGTCCGGAAATCTGCATATGGGCCATGTGCGCAATTATTGTCTGGGCGATGCCGTGGCGCGTTACAAACGCATGCGGGGCTTCAATGTGTTGCATCCGATCGGCTGGGATGCGTTTGGCCTGCCGGCTGAAAATGCCGCCATCAAACACCACCGTCCGCCGGCTGAATGGACCTATGCCAATATCGATCAGATGCGCGAGCAGCTGAAGCGGTTGGGCCTTTCCTATGACTGGAGTCGGGAAATTGCCACCTGTCATCCCGATTATTATCGCTGGGAACAGTGGATGTTTACCAAACTCATGGAGAAAGGGCTGGCTTATCAATCCAATGCTGAAGTGAACTGGTGCGATCCCTGCCATACGGTGCTGGCCAATGAGCAGGTGGTGGATGGCGTATGCTGGCGTTGTGATACGCCGGTGATACGCAAAAACCTCAAGCAATGGTTTATCCGCATCACCGATTATGCCGAGGAATTGCTGGCCGACCTTGATCAGTTGACCTGTTCAGATGGAGGTGGCTGGCCGGAAAAAGTGGTGGGCATGCAACGCAACTGGATCGGTAAATCCACCGGTGCAGAAGTTTCCTTTACGCTGGAAAACAGCGATGAGACACTGGATATTTTCACCACGCGTCCGGACACCCTGATGGGGGTCACCTATATGGCCGTGGCAGCCGGACATCCGCTGGCCGTCAAGGCAGCCGAGGGTAATGCTGCATTGACTGCGTTTCTGGATGAATGCAGCAAGATTTCCACCAAGGAAGCCGATGTCGAAACCATGGAAAAGAAGGGTATGCCGACCGGCTACCGGGCTATCCATCCGATTACAGGAAAACCCGCTCCGGTCTGGGTGGCCAATTTTGTGCTGATGGGTTACGGCACCGGTGCGGTGATGAGTGTTCCCGCCCATGATCAGCGCGATTTCGAGTTTGCCAAAAAATACGGCCTGCCCGTGCAGCAGGTCATCCAGCCTGTCGAGGGTGACTGGGATATCGAATCGGCAGCATTTACCGAAGCCGGTGTGTTGATCCATTCAGGTCAATTCGATGGACTGGCATCCACCGAAGCCAAACAGGCGATTACTGCGTGGCTGGACGAGAACAGCAAAGGCAGCGAACGTGTACAATTTCGCTTAAGAGACTGGCTGGTATCGCGCCAGCGCTATTGGGGCGCACCGATTCCGGTTATTCACTGTGCTGATTGCGGCGCGGTGCCTGTGCCGGAAGATCAGCTTCCGGTTGAATTGCCCACCGATCTGCAGCCGACTGGCGGTGCCTCTCCGCTCACTGAATGTGAAGCCTTTAAACATACGGATTGCCCTCAGTGTGGACAACCGGCGGAACGCGAACTCGACACCTTTGACACATTTATGGAATCGTCATGGTATATGAACCGCTACACAAGTCCCCGTCATGCGGAAGCCATGGTCGATGCCAAAGCGATTGAGTGTTGGGCGCCGGTCGATCAATATATCGGTGGTGTCGAACATGCCGTGCTGCATCTGCTTTATGCACGTTTTTATCACAAGCTGATGCGTGATGTCGGCCTGTTTACTTCGGAGCAGGGCGGTGATGAACCGTTCAGAAATCTGCTGACACAGGGCATGGTGTTGAAAGACGGTGCCAAAATGTCCAAGTCCAAAGGTAATACGGTTGACCCCAATGCCATTATCGAACGCTATGGCGCAGATACGGCCCGTTTGTTCACCCTGTTTGCAGCGCCGCCAGAGAAAGACCTGGAGTGGAATGATGCCGGCGTGGAAGGGGCGCATCGTTTTCTGGGGCGTGTCTGGCGATTGCTGCAAAAGCTGGATGAAGGCCATGATGTGGATGCCGGTGAAGACAAGGCGGCCGTCAAGGCGATTCGTTTTGCGATTCATGCTACCATCAAAAAGGTTACGCATGCATTTGAACACGGGTTTGCCTTCAATGTGGCGATTGCGGCGTTGATGGAGCTGAGCAACAGCCTGCAGGCTTATGTGCCGAAAGGTGAGAGCGGTCAGGCTGCTTGCCGGGAAGGCATGGAGGCCCTTGCCACCATGCTGGCTCCGTTTGTCCCCCATTTTGCCTGTGAGCTTGGAGAACGTCTCGGCATGCAAAACATTGCCGTGATCAATCATTGGCCGGAAGTAGATGAAACAGCACTGGCGCAGGATGAAATCACGCTGGTGGTGCAGATCCAGGGCAAAAAACGCGGTGAAATCACCATTGCCAAAGATGCCGGACAGGATGAAGCCATGGCAGCTGTGCAGGCAGATGATTCTATCAACAAATGGCTGGATGGCATGCAGGTTGTTAAAATTATACTGGTGCCGGGCCGTCTGCTGAATATTGTGGTGAAACCGCTGTGAAGAACCTGTTGCGACTAACTGCTGTTTTGCTGACAGGTATGCTGATGCTCAACAGTTGTGGCTATCATCTGGTAGGACATGGCAACGAAGTTGGCGCTATTCCGGCCGATATTAGAACGGTCAGCATTGTCGGCAATGCCGAACGCAACCTGTTGGACGGCCTGCGTCAGCATTTGCATTCGGATGCCTATACGATCACCGATAACAGCGATGTTGAAGATCCGGATCATCATGCCGAAATTGATGTGCGTGTTCCGGCACCTGTATTTACACCGTCCGCATACAGCAGCGGCGGTGTTGCAACCCAGTACCGGATGCTGCTCAGAGGGTCGGTGGCCATCAGCCGGCAAGGGAAAATCATTTGGCAAAGCGGCAATATACAGCGGCAGGGTGATGTGTATGTCACCGGTGGCCCGACCAGCATTGAAGCTTCGCGTGAACGCCTGCTGAAGGATCTAAGCAGGCTGTGGATCAATGATGCCGTGAGCCGCATACGCTCCGGCTTTTAGCGTTCGCCGGGGATAGTCCTGCCGATGCGACTGCATGCCGACAAGCTGCTGCCACCCGAACACCACGTCTATTATCTTTTCGGGGAGGATCACGATGCCCTGTTTGAGGCTGCTGAAGCACTGCTGGCCGCTGGTTCGGACCATGCCTTGCGCATGCGGCTGGATATCAATGAACTGGCTCGCTTTGAAGAGGAATCCAGAAGTCAGGACTTGTTTGGCCCATCCTGCTGTTATGCCCTGATACGCAATGCGCAGTCGGCCAATCCGAAGCAGACAGAGCATTTGCTGCGGCTGGCTCAAACAGTGGGAGATGAGCATCGGCTGATTATTTGCGCGCCCGGCATTGAGTGGAAAAAAGCGTTGCATAAAAAAATGAAAGCTTTGCCGGCATTGCCCCAGTGTGAATTCAGTTTTCCCGATGAAGTCGGTTTTCATCGCTGGCTGGATCAGGAGTTGAAAAAATCCGGCCTGTGTATCAATCCTGCAGTGAGTCAGTGGATGGCCGAGCGCCTGTTTGGCATGCGTTTGGCCTCCCGCCAGATGATTGAGCGGTTACGCTGGTACGATCATAATACAGGTGCGGAAATCGGCATTGAAGTGGCTGCTGAGCTGCTGGGTGAGCGGGCACCGAATGCGCTGGAAGACTGGTGCCATGCTGTCGCCATGCGTCAATCCGGGGCGCTGTCGCTCGCCGTTCGGCTTCTCAGGGAACAGCAGGTGGCGGAAGTGCAGATGATCTCATGGCTGGGCACGCGTATGCAGCAAATTCTGATGTTTCGCTGGTTTCAGGCCCGGCGTGACAGAAATCCGCTGCTTGCAGCCAAAGTGTTCGGTGAGGCCAGAGAGAAAGTGGCAGAAGAATCGCGCTGCTGGCGAGGCCCGGAATTAACGGCAGCGATGAGCCGGATCGTTCAGGCTGAAAAACTGGTCAAGGGCGCTTCAGTGGAAGACAAGCATATTGTGATTGAACGCCTGACGCTGGATTTGATTGATGCAGGCAGACTGGTTGGAACGGAAGCGGCCGCATCATGAACTGGGTGGATTTTGAGGCGGAACATGTTTGGCACCCTTATGCCAGCATGTTGCATGCCGCCCCGGTTTATCCGGTCAAGCGCGCCGAAGGCGTTTATCTTGAATTGCAGGATGGACGTCAGCTGATTGACGGCATGGCTTCATGGTGGTGCGCCATTCATGGCTATAATGTACCTGAACTCAATGCCGCTATTGAAAAGCAGTTACAGCAGATGGCGCATGTGATGTTCGGTGGTCTGACCCACAAACCGGCAGCCATGCTGGCAAAGAAACTGCTTGAGATAACACCGGCCAATATGAAACATGTTTTCTTCGCCGATTCCGGTTCAGTCGCCGTGGAAGTATCCATCAAAATGGCGCTGCAATACTGGCAGGCGCAGGGAAAAATTGAGAAAAAAAGGCTGCTGACCATTCGGGGCGGCTATCACGGCGACACCTTTGGCGCCATGAGTGTTTGCGACCCGGTCTCAGGCATGCATCATCTGTTTTCCGGCCTGCTGGCCGAGCAGCTTTTTGCCGACGCGCCAACGGATGCGCAGTGGAATGCATCCCAAATCGACTCATTTGCCGCCATGATCGAGCAGCATCAGCATGACATTGCGGCGGTGATTCTGGAGCCGCTGGTGCAGGGCGCTGGCGGCATGCGGATCTATGCGCCGGAATTTCTGCATCGGGTGCGTACCCTGTGCGACCAATATCATGTATTGCTGATCTGTGATGAAATTGCCACCGGTTTCGGTCGTACCGGCAGCATGTTCGCCTGTGAGCAGGCCGGCATTGAGCCGGATATCATGTGTATCGGAAAAGCACTGACCGGCGGCTACATGACATTGGCCGCCACATTATGCTCTGCTCGCGTCTGTGAGGGCATTCATGCCGATGCTAACGGAAATGCACAATCCGGTATGCTGATGCACGGGCCGACATTCATGGCCAATCCACTGGCCTGTGCTGTGGCTCTGGCCAGTATCGAACTGTTGCTGGGTTCACCCTGGCAAAGTCGTGTGGCAGCCATTGAACAGCAACTGGTGCAGGAACTGGCGGGCTGTCGGGAACATCGTGCTGTTGCGGATGTGCGCATCAAGGGCGCCATCGGAGTGATTGAAATGCAGCAATCCATCGATGTGGCGCAGGTGCAACGGCAGCTGCTTGAACAGGGAATCTGGCTGCGTCCGTTCGGAAAGCTGTTGTACACCATGCCGCCCTTTGTGATCAGTTCGGAGCAATTAAGCCGGGTGACTGCGGCTATGTCGCTGGTTTGTGCACAGATGGAACAGAACACATGACCAAACATTTGAGTACACGGAATCATGATCGCGATGTGATGGGGATGACCTACGTGTATCCCGTTGTTTCGCGTCGTGCCGGCGGTGTTTCGGTTGGCATCAATCTGAATACGAACAATGCCTGCAATTGGCACTGCGCTTATTGTCAGGTGCCCAACCTTGTCCGTGGTGTGGCTCCGGAGGTTGATCTGGATGTGTTACAGGCAGAACTGATCGCCATGCTGGATGATATCGTGCACGGTTCATTCATGACTCAATGCGTGCCGGAATCCTGTCGAAGCCTTTGTGATATCGCGATTTCCGGCAATGGAGAACCGACCAGCAGCAGCGCTTTTGATCAGGTCGTTGCAGTGATTGTGGATATCATGCGGCAATTCGGCCTGTCCATTCCACTGCGGCTGATTACCAACGGCTCTTATGTGCACAAGCCGCATGTGCAGGCAGGGCTGGCAGAGATGGCAAAACATCATGGTGAAGTGTGGATCAAGGTGGACAGTGTGACCGATGCCGGGATTCAGCGTATCAATGGCATCAAACTGGATGCAGACAGGCTGGCTGGCCAGATCAGGGCTGTGGCTGAAATCTGCCCGACATGGATTCAGACATGTATGATGGCATGGGATGGTCAGCTGCCGACAGAAAGTGATCTGGGTGCTTATATCCGTTTTCTTAAGACCCTGAAGCAGGAGGACGTGCCGATTTTCGGCATCCTGTTGTACGGGCTGGCGCGACCTTCATTACAGCAAGAGGCTGTTCATTTGAGTGCCCTGGATGAAGTCTGGATGCAGATCACGGCAGAGCATATCCGGCAAAGCGGCTTCAGGGTGAAGCTGTCACTGTAGTCGGAGAAAAAAGATAGCCAGAGGTTCCTTAAAAATCGTCCAGCATATCTTCCAGCGATTCCACATCGATACGCATTTGTCCGCGCCCTTCAAGCTGAACAAGAATACCATCCTTTTTCAACTGGCTGATCGCACGGGAGATGGTTTCCCGGCTGGTTGAAAGCTGGTCGGCAAGCAACTGATGGGTGGGTAACACAGTCGTGTACCAGCCGTCATGATCCTGCTGGCTGAAACGCTGGCAGTGATCGACCAGATAGGCATACAGCCGGTGTGCCACATCCATGCTGCTGATGCGCTCCAGTACACGGCTTGTTTTACGCAAACGGGATGCGATTTCTGTCAGCAGTTTCAATGAAATGGCAGGCTGCTCAAGCAACAGTGGCACCAGATCACGCCTGCGAATATTGGCAAACTTTGAATCCACCATGGTGGTGACATTGGCCGAACGGGGCTCTTCATCCAGCAACGACATTTCGCCAAAAAACGAGCCTTTGCCCAGCAGGGCCAGGACAACTTCGCGGCCGTCGACGGAGTAGGTTGATACTTTCACCTCACCGTCGAGGATGACATACATGGAATCACCGGGTTCGAATTCCTGAACGACAATATTTTTCTTCCGGATTTCAATACTGCTGGCCAGTGCTGCAATGGATGCCAGCTCGTCTTCATTCAATTCAGAAAACAGCGGAACCTTTTTCAGCATATCAATCATTTCCATTAAGTTCTCCATTGCGCATCAGGGATACCGGCCACACGGCAGTCAGACATTCACCCAGATGCGGACGCATCTGTTGCAGGGCTGTTTCAATTCGGTCGGTTGTATCGATGGCCTCGATCAGCAGGGGCAAGTCACTGGACAGGGCGAGAAATGATGTAGAATGCACATCGCCATGCGATCCCATGCCTTCAATACCGCGCACCACCGAAACGCCGCGCAAACCGGCTTTGCGGCACAGGCCAAGAATGGCCTCCATGGCCGGCTTGCCATCAATGCGACTGGATTCTGTCAGATAGATACGCAGACATGAGCCTTCAATCATATAATGCCCTCCATCCCTGATGATGTGTTGATCACCCGTCAGCTTACCGATGCTGTGCATGCATGCAAGAAATCGATTGCTGCAAACAGATATTTAAAACAGATCGCGAACACGAAAAGCCAGGCAACATGAAGTCGAAGGGACTTTCAATTAAAGGCAAAGGCCTAACGCGCCCCGTTGAATATTATTGTAATATTCGACGGGGCTTGTTGGTACCGGGAGCGGGAGTCGAACCCGCACGGACAGTTAAGTCCTCGGGATTTTAAGTCCCGTGTGTCTACCAGTTCCACCATCCCGGCTTACAGCCTGTAAAACGGCGGCAATCATGCCAAAGCAAAATAATAGCGCAACAAACCGGTGTTCGTTATTCAGTCAAACGTACATTGATCTGGCCGCGTACCGGATCGGTGGAATCAATGACCACATCCATCCGGTCTCCCAGATGATAGGCTCGCCCGCCTTTGCGTGCGGCCAGTCTGTGGCCGGTTTCATCCAGCACAAAGGCTCCGGATAAATGATCCACATCCAGTGAAGCCTCGGCCATGCTGGGTTCCAGTTCAAAGAAAATACGGCGTTTGGTCAAACCGGAAATCCGCGCCGGCATGATTTTGCCGACATCCTTGCTGTGGAACAGGGCAGCCAGCATGGCCTGTGTGTCCCATTCCGCACGCTGCTGTTTGCGTTCCTGGGTGGAGGTCTGCGCCCCGATTTCCGCCAGTGTGCTTTCTGGCTGTACACTGTCCGGGTTTTCACCCCGGACCAGCGCTTTCAGGCGGCGATGCACCACCAGGTCGGCATAGCGGCGGATCGGGCTGGTGAAATGGGCATAGGTTTCATAAGCCAGCCCGAAATGTCCGGCGTTATGCGGTGTATACTGGGCCCGTTGCATGGAGCGCAGCACCAGCCTGTGCAACACATGCGCAAACGGTTTTCCTTCGGATTTTTCCAGTATCTGCTGCACATGGGCCGGTTTTACATGCGCTTCCTTATCTTTCGCCTTGGCCTTGGGCAATCGAACAAACATGCCAAAGGGAGCCAGGAACTCATTCAGTGTTTCAATGGCTTCGCGTTCCGGCGGGGCATGCACACGATACAGCAGGGCACATTCCCGCTGTTCCATATATTCGGCCACGGCGGTATTGGCGGCCAGCATCATCTCTTCAATCAGGCGGTGGGCAATATTACGGGGGGATTCGCACATATCGGTCACCGTGTCATTTTCCAGCTTTGCCCGCACTTCGGGCATATCGAGATCAAGCGCACCACGCTGGGCACGTTTGATTTCCAGCTTGCGAAAAAGGCGGGCGGCATCATTGAGCATGACGCGCACCGAATCGCTTTCGATGGCGCTTTGATCCCCGTCCTCCAGATATCTGGCCACCTGTGTATAGGTCAAACGCGCCTGTGAATGAATGACCGATTCATAGACATGGATGGAACGCCGTTTGCCATTGGCATCAAAACGCATGCGCACGGTCATGGCCAGACGCGCCACATCGGGATTCAATGAGCAGAGGCCATTGGACAGCTTTTCCGGCAGCATCGGAATCACCCGATCAGGGAAGTAAAAAGAGTTGGAACGATTCAATGCTTCCTGATCCAGTGCCGATTTCGGCGTGACATAGTGCGCCACATCGGCAATCGCCACCCACGTTTCAAATCCTTCGCCACGCGGTAACACGCAAATCGCATCATCAAAATCACGGGCATCCTCACCATCAATGGTGACAAATGGTAAATGACGAAGATCTTTTCGACCTGCGATATCACCCTCTGTCACTTGGTCAGAAAAATGATTCGCTTCGGCGATGACTGCAGCGGGGAATTCTTCTTCCAGCTGTTGTTCGGCCACAATCAGATCAATCAGTCGCGAAGGAGACAGCTTATCACCAAGCACTTCGAGAACCTTTCCGCGTAAATGGCCCGGGCCTCGCTTAATATCGACACGCACCCAGTCGCCATGGCTGGCACCACAGGCATCATCGCGCTTGATCAGAATGGTTTGTGGAATCTTGCGCGAGCGCGGTTGCACAATGCCGATGCCGCCCTGAATCAGAAACTGGCCGACCAGTACGGTGGGCGCATGTGCCACAATGCGCACCACTTCTGCCGATTCACGCCCGCGTTTACGCACCGGCCGCACTTCAACTGTATCGCCGTGCATGACTTCCCGCATTTCTTCATGCGGCAGAAAAAAACCTTTTTC
>JBHHTY010000062.1:0-10092 GCA_046753565.1 Mariprofundus sp. | reverse complement strand
ACTAGACTCTCCAGAAATAAATGGCGCAGAAGAGGGCAATGCCAAGCAGAAATGCGGCGGCATTTTTATGTTCGCGGTGCTGCATGACCAGGGCCCAGGAAAATTTACCGGCGGTGTTTTTTGCCGGTGTCAGGCGCGGGAAAAACAGCGGCACTTCAGCCGACCACTGCCTGTAGCTTTCGCCGAATATATTATCCATGTGCTCCGCTTCTTCCCTGATCACCGGACGATAAATCATGGTGAACGCGAGCAGGGCAACCACGCCAAGCCACAGATTGCCGGACATCACACAAAAACCGATAAGCAGCATAAGATTTGCGACATACAGGGGGTTGCGTGTGTGGGCATAGGGGCCGGCTGTAGCCAGGGCTGCATTTTTGTCGATATGGCCACTCGACCAGATGCGACCCGATTCACCGAGTACAACAATGACACCACCAATGAACAGTAAGACCGGATTGGGGTTGGCCAGCAGGATGAGCAGGATTGCAACGGGTAACGTGGCCAGGATTCTGTGACTGGCAAACCAGGCTTCAAGATTTTTATACCATTCGGGAATCACATCACCTCCGATAAAAGTCGGATGCTACATACAGAGTATCATCCTTGTCTTCATTTATGATGGAAAAAATGAAGCATGCTACTGTTATGATTGACTGGGTGGTGGTGGCTGGTCCCAGCCCTCGCGGCGCTCGCAGAGTTTGGCATAGCGGTAGAATGTGCCTTCCAGGTTTCCGAAGGCAATGACAAAACCGGCCCATCCGTCGAGAAATCCCAGTTTGAGAATATAGATACGGAAAAAAGTCCACAGACCACGCAGCAATGCCTTGCCCATACCGGCCTGAACATGATTGCGCTCGAGTTTGAGCGCCCCCAGTGAAGAGTAACGCATACCTTTTGCCTGAATTTGCGTGAGATCCCTGAAAGGGAACTGCCAGATTGGCTGTTGCATATGGCCTACGGAACCACGAATTTCAAAGCCTTCATGTACTTCATCAGATTCATTGAACAAAAGCGCCTGTTTGCGGAACAGTTGCGGTTGCCGATAATCGGGATACCAGCCGCAATGTCTGATCCAGCGCCCCATAAACCAGTTTTTGCGAGGTATATACCATGCATCAGCTGAATCCGGGCTGGCTATGATGCGCTGAATTTCTGCAGCAGCTTCAGGCGTGCAGCGTTCATCGGCATCCAGGCTGAACACCCAGTCATGCTTGCAGGCGGCAATGGCATCATTGCGCAACTTTCCGAAACCTTCGAATGCAATCTGGATGACTGTTGCACCGAGTGATTCAGCAATCGCAGCAGTGCTATCCTCACTGTACGAATCGACGACAACCACCTCATCCGCCCAAAGCACGCTGTTGATGGCTGCAGCGATTTTATCTGCTTCATTGTAGGCAATGATATAAATAGATAGTCGGGGCTTTGATGAATCAGGAGGCATGTTTCTCTCCATCAAGTTCTTTGAGTCCGGTAACTGCTTCGATACGTCGTTCATCCAGGCAAGCCTGCAATATATGATCGTTTTGTGCCAGATGTTGGCGTGATGACTCCGGATGCCAGAGATGGAGTACAGGCTGACCGCGCAGATTTCGTCTGGATAAACCTGCATGCAGCAGGCGTGCGCAGAGGTCCGAATCTTCGCGCCCCCAGCCTTCGAAATTTTCGTCGAACCCATTGACACGATGTAGCGTGGTTGTTGGGCAGGCCAGATGGCAACCACGTATGCCTTCCAGTTGTCTTGATGGGCGGGAAAGGGAGACAGGCATAAAAAGTGGTGTAAATCGGTTGATATGAGCTGATATTCGTTGTTTGAACCACCAGATTGATGACCGATTTGTTTCAAATGCATTCAGTTTACAGAGATGGTGGGTATACTGTCTGGAGATTAAAATACGACTGCCATTAATGAAATAACCACCGCCGGCAACACGACGATGGGTAGCCACAAGTTCTGGCAGTGGAATGCAGTCACCATCGGTTAGCAGGGTCTGCGGCTCATGAATCTTTTGGATCACACGGTTATGAATGCGCGCTTTACGAAACCCCTTATCTTTTTGTCGGAAGTGGTGAATTTTTACCGGGAAATCATCCTGCATTTGCTGGATCAGCCGGGTTGTTTCTTCTGTTGAACCATCATCGGCAATATAGATAGAAAAATTTGTATCATGCTGGCGTCGATAGCCTTCAAGAACAAGGCGGAGAAAATGTGGTGCGTTGTAGGTTGAAATTACAACGGCAAGAGAAGCGGTTGTCACAGTTGCGGTTTTCTAAGGATGGCAAGCATGTCATGTCCCTTATTATAATATCTGGCAGGGACCTCCAGTAGTTCTCTGATGATTTTGCTTAGTTCGTAAACCGGACGGGATGCATCCTTGCGTTCAGTGAGATTGACGCGTCTGGTGGAAATCCCGTGTACTTCAAAACCACAATCTGTTGCTAAAATATTCAGGCTTTTGGGATTAAAAAAGCTGATGTGCCCGCCATGACTGCGAATATCAAAATACTCCCACTTGTTTTGCAAAAAGTTAACAGTCCAGGAATCTCCGTTTCCTGTTCCAATCAACAATAAGCCGCCAGGTTTTAGAACACGCTGAATTTCGCAAAGTAATACTGCAGGTTCAATCAGGTGCTCAATGACTTCAAACAGGGTAATAACATCAAAGTGATTGTCCGGGAAATGGGCATCCTGAAGATAGCCGGGGAAAATATCGAAGCCGAGATCTTTTGCTGTTTTGGCGGCTTTTTCTGCAGGCTCAGCGCCAAGTGCTTCATAACCACATTCATTTGCAACCAATAATAGTGCACCGCTTGAACAACCTACATCAAGTAGTCGGGGAACACCTGTCTGATGAGCGAGTAACTTCCTGGCATGATTGAGTATCTTACCCATTCGGCGATGATATCGCGGTTTATTTTTTTCTGTTGGCAGGGTGCCTTCAGCAACATTGAATTCCTGCATGGATTCGTCGAACCACTTCTTTGTGCATGGGCTTAGTAACTGTTTACATTCAGGGCACTGTTTCAGATTACCTTCAGGTAATAGGATAGATGTGTCTTCGAGTGTTGAGTCACACCCAACCGGGCAATGAGAGAAAACTTTATCAGTTTCTTGTGAGTTCAAAGGATGATCCTCCATATTGAGACAGATGCCTGAATCCGGATGTCTGTCCAATTTCCCTTCTTCAACTTATCTTCCATCGACGAATTCTATCGTATGGAATTTGATGTATAACTGGTCAAACGGGCAAAGATATGCCCGAATTTGATTTTGGCCATCATTTTGATGGGAATATGGCGTTGATCATCAGTCATCCACAAGGTCATTTCACCTTTGCTGGCAAAAATGCCCTCGGTTTTGAGCTTGGGTTTGACGACAATGCAGCGGATTTTTTCTCCCCACGGAGCCTTCAGTATCGCTTTCTTTGCCATAATATTGACCTGAATTTCATATTTTTTGCGCGAATCGAATATGGGGATTGATACGGTTTTTCCCGCTACCAGCTTTAGTTTTCGTACGGCAAGAAAGGCATCAATGACACTCAGGTGCCCGGCCTTAACATCGAAATATTCAGCAACATCATGCTGGGTATAACGTACTTTGTTTTTGCGCCAGAGAAATTCGGTCCGTTTTTGTGCCATGTACTTGCGTTCCTGGAGGTTGGCATCAAACAGGGTGCTCTGCATTTTTCCATGCATACAGATTCCTTCAGCTGTGATGTGATCGCGTACCTTTTTAAATATATCCAGCACCTTGTTGGTGCGCGCGAAGGTTTTCACCCGCCAGCCATGCGCCATAGGGACGATATCCATTGTTGCCGAACCGGCATTGATAAACTCCCAGTCAACGTTGAAGCTCATATGTTCGCCGATATAGGGCATGCAGTCAGTTTTTGGCTCGGCAGCGGCGGAACATGGCAGCCATATCGTTAGCAGTAGCAGTATACCAAGCAGCGGTCTTGTTGTGCAGGAATCGGCCATCGAACGGAGTACAGTTATCAGGCCGCGTTTCAAATTTTGCGTAAAATGCCTGTGATGGATTCGGGATCGATTGCATCCATACAAATAAAATGATCGCAGCTTCTTTTGAAGCAGGGGCCGCAGGCAGGATTGGATTCGATGTGCCAGTGTTGGTCTCCTTGTTTTTCAGTATCGGCAAAAGGAGCAGAGCGCCAGGATGCCGATGGACCCCAGAATGTGATTGTCGGGGTGCCGAGTGCTGCTGCCAGGTGCAACAGGCCGGTATCTGCTCCGACAACCGCACGGGCACCTTTCAACAGCGTGCATAATGCTGACATGTTCAATTTCTCGGGCAAGGCGAAGCCGTTGCACTGTTCAGCCAATTTGTGCGCCAGTGTTTTCTCCGCCAGTGTACCCCAGCTGAATACAGGTATTTTTTCGGAACTGTTCAGAGCCTTGGCGATCGTCAGCCAGCTTTGTTCGGGCAACTGTTTGGTTTCCCAGCCTCCGGCTGTGTGAAGCACGATAAACTGCCTGTTTGTCAATTTCAGTTGCTGTAGCAGGTTTTTGTCCCTGTTGATGCACGTTTGTGCGATTTCAATGCGGGGCGGCTTATATGCAAGAGCCGATGGGGGGCTTAGTCCGGGATGAGGAGTAAAAGGAGCCATGGCTATGCGTCGATATTGTTGCACGACATGTTTTTCATCCGGATGAAAGGTGACAGGCTGTATGAACCATGTACTGGCCTTTTCTCTAAGGTACTTTTGATCGAAACCGTAAACGTTTGAACCTGAAGAACGGGCCATCAAGGCAGATTTCAGAAGACCCTGCATATCCAGTATGACATCGAATCTTTCTTTTTTAAGCTGTCGAACAAGCCGCCAGGTAGAGGCGAGCGCCTGTTTCCCCCTCATCGCCACAGTGTGTACAACAACGTTCTTCGGGAAGATTTCGCTGACAAAAGCGTACCGCATATCCACCAGCCAGTGTACCTCGCTCACTTCAGGTTGGCATAACAGATCGTCCAGTGCTGGCAGGGCATGGATCATATCACCAAAGGCGGAAAGTTTGACAACCAGAATTTTCATGAGTGGCCGGATTCAGTTTCCAGCATTTCGAGACAGGCTTCAATCAGCATGGCCGGGCTGATATTGTTCATACACGGATGTCCCGGCACATCACACTCCCGTTTCAGACAAGGGCTGCAAATCGCCGGATGATAGAGTATCCGGATATGCGGGCCACTGGGAGAGGTTCGTTCCGGGTCTGTAGCACCAAACGGGGTTACGGTAGGAATACCGAGTCCGGCAGCAACGTGCATCAATCCGGAGTCATTACACAACAGCAATTGGCAGCCTGCAATCAGTTGCAGCGCTTCTGTCAAAGAGGTTGTGCCGGCTGCGTTCCAGTGCGGTGTCGTAATATTTCCCAAAATGGTCTGGCCGATCTGATAATCCTCGGGCATGCCCAGAATCACCGGTTGCCATCCTGATTCAGCCAGACCTTGCACCACTGCATGATAGCCCTCGGGCGGATAACATTTGGCACCACCAAACTGTGCGCCGGGAGCAATACAGATCACTTTCGGTGGATTTAATCCATGCTGTTGCATGATTTTGCAAGCTTTGGCTGCGGCGTCAGCAGGGGCATAAAGCCTGACTTCGGTGCTCTCTGCGGGGATATCCAGCTGGCCGGGAATATCCAGATGAAAATGACGATGGTGTTCATGTTTCGGGTTAATGCGGTGAGATAGTGCTTTGCTTAACAATAATCTGCGCCACTGCCCACGATAACCAATGACATGCCTGATTCCAGCCTGTCGGCATTGCCAGGCTGAGCGGAAACTGTTGGGAAACAGGAAGGCAGTATCTGCTTTGGGAATTTGCTCCCGGTATATGGCTCTGGTTAAGCCCATATAAGGTAACAGGTCCTTTAACCAGGGCCTGCCACATACGGAAACCTGTTCAGTATGGAGTTGACGGAAATGGTATTCACAAATAGCCCGCATAGCGGGCTGAGCCATCACGGCATCCCCGATCCAGTTGGGGGGCATCAATAACAGATGGGGAACAGTTTTCATGCCGCTGTCTTGCTGGTGTTATTCAGTGGAGCACAGACAAATATATGTTGTTCACGTTTGCAAAATGGCACGTGGATGGTGCCGGGTTTTTTTACAATTTCATCTTCGATTCTGAAATGGCGGGCTAGGGTACGCCGGATTCCTGCTTCGGTGTAGTAGTAGGGGCGTGTTTTGGAGCACAGGCCGGGGAAAATACACAGCGCCATATAATGTAATCGGGCCTCAAGCTGGCTGTGTGTGCGAATGGCCAGAATCAACTTTCCTCCGGGGTTCATAAGGCGTTCAATTTCATTGATAACCAGTTCGGGATTCAGTGTGTGTGGAATCATGTTCAGGCAAACGATCAAATCATAGCTGGCCGCAGGTTTCGGAATGTTTTCCGCTGTAGTTGTCAGATATTCGCCTTCTTCCGGCAATTCACCCGGGAACATGCGTCTGAAATTATCAAGCATCGGATCGAGATAGGTTTTGTGATGTTGCGGCAGCAGGCGGGAAATGCAAATCGGGCCGCAACCGATTTCCAGCACGGCACTGTTGTCAGGATATTTTCTGGCATAACGCTGCAATAAGGGGAGCAGGGCGCGCTCAATCCGCTCCCGTTCCGAAGCGAGGTTTTTATGCTGCCATGCCTGCAATGACAGTTTCTGGGATGCCAGCCAGTGGATATTGGGTACGGGCTTATGTCTGCTCATGCCTGTTTCTTCCGGTTTCCGGTTTGTTCATTCCATTCACATTGCCCGGATTGTTTTTCATCCAGATACAACCAGCGGCGATGAAGCCATAGCCATAGTTCCGGCTTTTGATGGATGAGGGGTGCAAAGCTGTCGCATATTGTATGCATGATTTCCACTTCATTATTGGCCGATTCATCAACAGCTATGGGCCAGAATTCCAGGCAGAAATTAAAGCCCCGGTCAATGCGGTGAAGGGCAACGCCAACCACTGGCATGTGATACTTTTTTGCAAGAACTGCAGGCATGGTGGTGGTAAGGGCGGGATGGCCTAAAAAAGGAACCGGTGTTCCGTTGGAAAGATGCTGGTCAACCATGACGGCAACACAGTGATCGTTTTTCAGGGCCTTGGGAATCCAGCGCAAGCCGTTATCTCTGGCTCGTAATGTAGCACCGAAACGACTGCGTGCCTGCAGCACGAAATGATCAAGGGCCGGTTGACGTACTGTACGAAATATAATCTCCGCATGGTGCCCGAGCATTGACATGCATAGAGCGCCCAGCTCCCAGTTGCTGTGATGGCACGCTGTTAGAACAACGCCTTTTCCCAGAGATTCAGCCTGTGATAAAACATGTTCATTTTTTATTTTAATGCGTGAAAGAAGAAAGTCTTTTGAGCGCAGGTAAACATGGGGCAATTCAAAGCAGGTTCGCCCGAGTTCAGCGAAGGATTCGCGGGCAGTCTTACGTTTCCAGTCTTCCGGTTTGTCAGGATATATACGATTCAGATTGCGCATGGCGATTTTCCGATGGCGTTTATCAATCAGGTAAGCCAGGCGTCCAAGTCCGGCACCTGTGGCACCACACAGTCGGACCGGGATCAGACGAAACAGGTAAATGAGTAGTTTAACGAATATTGCCATCTTGGCAGGTCTGATTATGCTGCCAGTTGTTTCGCTTCATCGATCAACATCACCGGGATATCATCCCGAATCGGGTATTCGAGTTGGCATGCATCGCAAACAAGTCCGTCTTTGCGATCATTGTAGTGAATTTCCCCTTTGCATTTCGGGCAGGCCAGGATTTCCATCAACGCTTTATCGATCATATTCCACTCCAGAAGTGCCCTTGTCTTTGAACACCTATAATATCAGCCGAAGATGCAGCCAATTGAGCAAGGCTAGCCTTATGCTCTGGATGGCTCAAATAAAATGCGGCCCGTTGTCGAGCCGCATTCGCTGAAGCAAAAATATCTCTTTTTTGAATCAGTCGTCATCCAGCATGCCGAACAAGGCCAGTACATGCTGAAACAGCAGGAAAACATCCAGGTACAGGGTAAGTGCCGCAGCAATGTATTCGTTATTCGGGTAATCACGCAGAATGCTGGATGTATCGTACAGGATGAAGGCCGAGAACAGCAGCACACCCATGCCGGAAATACCCAGAGCAAGCAATGGGGACTCAAAGAAGAAGTAATTGGACAGGCCGAGTACGATGATCGAAATCAGGCCGACCCAGACAAAACCTTTCAGGAAGGAAAAATCCCGTCGGGAGATGAATGTGTATGCGGTGAGTGAAACAAAAGCCACTGCTGTGGTCATGAATGCCTGGGTGACAAGAGTACCTGACTTGGCTGCCACCATGCCGATCAGCGGGGAAATCGCCATGCCGGTTAAGGCGCCGAAAGCGAGCAGGGCGATGAAATTAATACCCGGTTTGTGGCGCACGCCCTGCACGAGGAAAATGCCACCGATCATCATGAACAGCATCATGAACGGATGTTCCTGCGGAAATGCAAGCCCCATCGACATAAAAGCACCGATACTGCCGGCAGCGATACACAGTGCGAGCATGCCATAGGTCTTGCCCAGAAAACTGATACGATCATCAGCTACTTGTGTTGTCATCGTTGTTGTATTCATTGGTGTAACCTCCAAAAGATGTATGATGTAATGTAAGGGAGTGATCTATCAGGTCAAGGGCACCAGGCCCCAGTCATGGTAGGTGTTTATCGTGCCTGATAATTTCGATATCGATAATTTCCGATTGTCCCCGGTTCGTATGCGAATCGGTATGATGCGGGTTGTTGATCTGTTGAAAAGGAATTATCCTGCTAATGATCAGACGTCGGAAGGGTGGGAACAGCAGCAGAAAGCCGATGCTGTCGGTGATAAATCCCGGCGTGAACAGCAGTACGCCGGAAAATGCGATCATCAATCCATGCAGACCGTGATCAACAGGAGCTTCACCGTGTGCCATCCGTTTCTGGGCATCGATCAGTGTACTCATGCCTTGCCAGCGAATCAGCATTCCGCCCAGTGCTGCGGTAAACAGACACAGGGCGATGGTGGACAATCCGCCAATGCCGCTGCCGACTTCGATCAACAGCCATAATTCAAGCAACGGAACGGAAATAAAAAGTAGAAATAAAATTCTCAGCATGGGCTATGTATAGGGCGTGGATAAGTAGAATACAAGCGCCAGTTGCATAATCATGAGCTATGATACGGGCTACGATTCAGGAATTTGACATGATCGGGGAATGGTCCCCGGCTCATACAGGAGGTTTCTATGGCACTGGTCGCTTCAATACATGTGGATTTGGGCTGGAAATTGCCTGATTTGGTATTAAAGGATGTGGGTGGCAACAGCGTGAATCTGCATACACAAATGGGTGAAAAGGGTCTGCTGGTAGCATTTACCTGCAATCACTGCCCTTATGCCATTGCAGTATGGCCGCGACTGATTCGGCATGCAGCCAGATTAAAGGGGATGGGTATTCATTGCATCGCAGTGAATCCGAATATTCACCCTGATTATCCGGCTGACGGTGTGTCGGCGATGCAGGAAAAAATAACCGAGTGGGGTATTGATTTTCCATATCTGGCCGATGAAACACAGGCGGTAGCCCGGGCATTCGATGCCCAGTGTACGCCCGATCTGTATTTATTCGATGCAGATGGAAGTCTTTTTTATCATGGCCGATTTGATGATGCATGGAAAGATGAGGCCAAAGTCACCCGTGAAGAATTGATGGTAGCAGCCGAATTGCTTGTCGCGGGCGAGAATCCTCCACTGCCGCAGCATCCGACCATCGGTTGCTCGATCAAATGGCTGGAAGCACAGCAATCCGAGGATTGCATTTCAAGGGTGTTATCCTAGTGTGACACCTTATGATTTATGGACAGGAATGAACTTAATTTGAAATAAACAACGCGTATGCATGGGCTTTCCACTCAGAGGTAGCGTTTCATACCATTGCGTGGAAAAGCCATGCGCGTTAGAGGGGATAACGTATATGTTGAATAAAGTCATGTTGATCGGGAATCTGGGCGCAGATCCTGAAACGCGCTTCACGCAGGATGGTACCTGTGTGTG
>JBHHTY010000061.1:0-10179 GCA_046753565.1 Mariprofundus sp. | reverse complement strand
TCCTTTCAGCCCGTACTTTTTTGACCACAATCAACGCTTCAATCAGCACCCACCCGGCCAAAAGGAAAATGACTGCGCCGACGATGGCCACAGCCCATTGTTCATTGCCGATGGCTTTGAAGATGCCCATGATCATGCCGGAGATGGTGGCTCCGAGTACCAGCAGCATCGGCAGCATGGTGTAGAGAATCGGTTTTTGTTTGCGATACAGGTAGATGGTGACAGTCAGCAGTGTCAGGCCCGCCAGAATCTGGTTGGTGGTTCCGAACAGGGTCCATAGAAACAGGCCGGCCGGTTTACCGTCCATTTTGAAAAAGGCAAAGAAACCGATGGCGGCAATTGCAAGAAAAGTCGCAACATAGCGGTTACCGAGTGCTTTTACGCCGATGGTCTGGCCGATTTCCTCCAGATTGAAACGCAGCAGTCGCGCGCCGGTATCCACCGATGTCATGGCAAAACCGACCACCACCACAGAGATAAATGCAGCTGCATAATCCAGCGGAATCCCGAGCTGGTGGATGAAGTTGGCATTGCCCTGAATGAACACGCCGAGTTTCTGATGCAGGCCGGCGGCTTTGTCCCATGAGCCATAGAAAGATTCCCAGTCGGCTCGTGTGGCGAATGCGCCGGCAGTGGTGGCAAGCACGGCCAGTAATGCCAGCAGTGATTCACCAACCATGCCGACATAACCGACAAACGGGGCATCACTTTCCCGATTCAACTGTTTGGAAGTGGTACCCGATGCCACCAGACCATGAAAACCGGAAACGGCACCACAGGCAATGACAATAAACAGGAACGGCATCATCGGTGGCGCACCAACCGGATTCGGATTGATAGCCGGTGCAACCCAGTCTGGGGAGAGAATGAAGAAGCCGGCCAGCATCGAAAGCAGGGCCAGATAGAGCAGCAACGAATTCAGGAAATCACGCGGCTGTAATAGCAGCCAGACCGGCAGGACGCTGGCAATAAAAGCGTAAATCAGCAGCGACCATGTCCAGTCGCTGGCGGAAAATCCGGTGACCGGCATATCCAGACCGATTCGCGTGGTGATCAGCATGAGTACGAAACCAACAGCAATCATCGGCCACAGGGGAAGATTCTTTTTGTAGACCAGAAACCCGATGACCATGGCGATCAGCATCAGCGAATAGGTCGGGAACACAGCTTCCGGATGTGCTGTGGCCGGAATATTGGCCGCATCAGGGGCGGCAAACAGGCCGGAAATCACCAGCACAAACACGCCCATGGCCAACGCTACAAGGAAGAAAATAACCAGCAAAAACAGCAGTCGCGTTCTCGGACTGATCACATCCCGGGCAATGGTGCCGACGCTCTGACCCTTGTGGCGAATGGATAAAACCAGTGCGGAAAAGTCATGCACGGCCCCGACCAGCAGGGTGCCGAATACCACCCAGCACAGAGCCGGCACCCAGCCCCAGATCACCGCAATGGCAGGCCCCAGCATCGGTGCAAGACCGGCAATGGACGCGAAATGATGGCCGAAAAGCACATATTTATTGGTCGGGATGTAATCGACATTGTCGCGCATGGTGTGGGCCGGTGTCTGATGATCATCATCCAGTTCAAAAACCTTTTTAGCCAGAAAACCTTTGGCATAAAAACGGTAAAACAGCAGATAAAAACACAGTACTGTGATCGCCATAACGACTGGGCTCATGCGTATTGCCTCCCGATAAAATAATCCCTGCACATGATATGATTCATGGCTGCATTCCCGGCACCTGTTCCAGTGCGATTTGGCTCAGGGCGCGGATATGCGTTTCGCTGTCATTCAGGGCCGGAATATAGTGATATTGCTTGCCACCACTGTTCAGGAAATAGTCACGATTTTCGCAACCGACCTCCTCCAGTGTTTCCAGACAATCAGCAGCAAATCCGGGACAAATCACATCGACAGATTTCACCCCCTCCTTGCCCCATGCTTTCAGGGTTGCATCGGTATAGGGCTGTATCCAGGGCTCTCTGCCGAAACGGGACTGAAATGAGATGGCAGCCCTGCCTTCATCCAGCCCGAGCGCTTCGCGCAACAGGGATGCTGTTTTGCGACAATGACAGGGATATGGGTCTCCGGCCTTGAAATAGCGTTCGGGAATCCCGTGAAAACTCATCAGCAGTCGTTCGGACTGACCATGTTGCTGCCAGTGCGCCCGCACACTGTCCGCCAGGGCGGCGATGTAGGCCGGATGTTGATGGTAGGCATCGACCATATGCAAGGCCGGAACCCGTCGCCATGTCTTCAACACATCGGCAACAGCATCGAAAATGGATGCGGTGGTGGTTGCCGAATATTGCGGATACAGCGGCAGGATGATGATAGTGCGGCAGTTTTTTTCGCGCAATGCTTCCAAACCGGCCTCAATCGACGGCTTGCCATAACGCATGGCCAGTTCCACATGTATGAAATCTCCGGCTTTTGTATGCAGGGTTTCTTGTAATGCAGCGCATTGTTTTTTGCCGATGGCCAGCAGTGGGGAGCCATCATCTGTCCATACCGTTTGATAGGCCTTTGCCGAGCGGGCCGGGCGAATATTGAGAATGACACCGTGCAATATCAGCCACCACAGCCAGCGGGGTTGCTCCACCACGCGCGGATCCCAGAGAAATTCTTTCAGGTAGGCACGCAGGGCTGATGCAGTCGGCGCCTCCGGTGTGCCGAGATTCGTGAGCAGGACACCGGTTGTGGCCGGTTGGTCGTGATCAAAACTTTGTTGTGCGCTGAAACCCATCAATACCCCCAAGCCCTGATGCGCATGGACTTTTTCCACCCTGCGATACTGTTTCATATCACGGGGTGGAAAAAGTCATGCAGGCACGTTGTTTGTTTCATGTTAAACCATGCGAAAATCATTGCAGCTATCCGGCAAATGACCAGCAGAAAATTCGATGTGCTCCACATGTGCGAGTCCCGGGCCCTGCCTCAGCCATGCCTGCATGGCCGCAAGCGATTCGTGTTCGCCGCGAATACAGGCCTCGACACTGCCATCCGCATGATTGCGTACCCAGCCAGTGATGCCAAGTTTGCGGGCTTCCATTTGTGTGTAATAGCGAAACCCCACGCCCTGCACCCGCCCTTGAATGATGACACGCAAGCAGTTTTTCATAAGGCATCGGATTTCAGAATCGTATCTCTGGCCTGCGCATCGGTGTGTGGGTAATCGGTGGAATAATGCAGGCCGCGGGATTCATGCCGCTGTTGGGCGCTTTGTACAATCAATTCCGCCATCAGAGCCAGATTCCGCAGTTCCAGCAAATCCTGGTTGACCGGATGTTTCCAGTAATAGGCGGCAATTTCATCCTGAATAAGGCGCAGGCGGCGTCTGGCCCGTCGTAAACGCTCATTGGAACGCACAATACCGACATAATGGGACATGGTGGCGCGAATCTCGTCCCAGTTCTGCTTGATCTGGATGCGTTCGGTTTCCGGAACAATCCCCGAATCATCCCAGGCGGGCACCGTACAAACAGGCAAATCAGGCTGCTTCAATACATCGGTCGCGCAGTAATCCGCCATGACCAGACATTCGAGCAGTGAGTTGCTGGCTAAGCGATTCGCCCCGTGCAGGCCGGTCGCTGCGGTTTCGCCAATTGCATACAGCCCTTCAATATCAGTGCGCCCATGCACATCCGCCTTGATGCCACCACACAGATAATGTGCGGCAGGCACCACCGGAATCGGTTGTTGGGTCATATCCAGCCCGAGCGCCAGCAAGCGGGCATGAATATTGCGAAAGTGATCCGCAATTGCCGCTTTGCCAATCGGGCGTATATCCAGATACATACAGTCCGCGCCCTGCTTTTTCATCTCGTAATCAATGGCGCGCGCCACAATATCGCGCGGCGCCAGTTCTGCCCGTTCATCATACTCCGGCATAAAGCGGCGGCCCTGCTGATCAACAAGATGTGCGCCTTCGCCGCGCAATGCTTCGGAAAGCAGCATATTGGAGCCCTGGCGATGGAACAGGCAGGTGGGGTGAAACTGAATAAACTCGAGATTCATCAACGAACAACCGGCTCGCCAGGCCATGGCGATGCCATCGCCGGAAGCGGCATGCGGATTGGAAGTATACAGATATACTTTTCCGGCACCGCCGGTGGCCAGAATGGTTTGTTTGGCCGCGATGGTGAGCACTTCGCCGTCTGGACTCAGGATATATGCGCCCAGACAACGATTCTGCTGATATTTTCCGATCCGCCGTGAAGTAATCAGATCAATGGCCGCATGTTGTTCGAGACGCTGAATATTGGCATGAGGCACAACTTGTGACAGCAATGCCTCGGAGATGGCACGCCCGGTTGCATCTTTGGCATGAGCGATACGACGACTGCTGTGCCCTCCTTCACGGGTCAAATGCAGTGCGCCGTTTTCCCTGTCAAAATGCGTACCGATTTCGACCAGTTCTTCAATGATTTCCGTGCCATGGCGAACAATCGCACGCACCACATCTTCATGGCACAGGCCGGCTCCGGCTGCGAGGGTATCCTGCACATGGGACTCGATGGAATCCTTGTCGGAGGAAACGCCGGCAATGCCACCCTGTGCATACCAGGTGCTGGAATCCTGAAATGTACCCTTGTTGACCAGCAACACCTGTCCGTGCGGTGCCAGTCTGCTGGCCGCAAGCAGGCCGGCAGCACCACTGCCGATAATCAGAAAGTCTGTTTGCAATTGTCGTGCCTGCGCATTCATAGCAGCGAACGCTACCCCGCCGGCTTCAAGATTTCACATGCAAGCGTCCGCGATACATGCCCATCTGACACTGGAAAGTGAAATATCCGGGGTGTTCCGGTACCAAACGTATCACAACCGGCCTGTTCAGAGGCAACTCTTTCTGCATGCCCAGTTCGGGGAAAATCACCTGCCCGGCGCAGGCTGACCTATCCTCACGAATAAATTTTAGCGAAATCCCTTTACCGACGACAGCTTCGATCAGGGCTGGTTTATACACTCCGTCGCATACATGGATTTCGATAATCTGACCGGGCGCAGCAGCAACTCCCCGACCCTGATGATACAGCCAGAACCACCAGATAATAAAAGCGATCAGCAGCACGCCGCCGATATTAACCAGCATCATCGTTCCACCCCCGGCTTGAACAGGCGCAGGCGATTGGCATTGCTCACCACAGTCACCGACGACATGGCCATGGCCGCACCGGCCAGCATCGGATTCAGCATCAAACCCATGAACGGATACAGCAGCCCCGCCGCCACCGGAATACCGAGCGAATTGTAAATGAACGCACCAAACAGATTCTGTTTGATATTGCGCAGCGTGGCTCTTGAAATCTCAATCGCCGTCACCACGCCATCAAGCGAAGAACGCATCAGCGTGATATCGGCTGACTCAATCGCTACATCCGTGCCCGCGCCAATGGCGAAACCAACATCAGCGCGGGATAAGGCTGGCGCATCATTGATGCCATCACCGACCATGCCGACAATCTCGCCAGCCGCCTGCAATTCGGCTATCTTGCTATCCTTGTCCTCCGGCATCACCTCGGCAAAAACTTGCGAAACCCCCACCTGCGCAGCAACTGCCTCGGCAGTCTTGCGGTGATCGCCGGTGAGCATGACCACATTTAAGCCTTCGGTCTGCATCTGTTTGATGGCTGCCGCCGCCCCCTCTTTAATCGGGTCGGCTACAGCAATGATGCCCAGTAATTTGCCATCAGCGGCTAATAATACGGGCGTTTTGGCCTGTGCAGCCAAAGCATTCATGTGATCGGACATCGCTGCATCCACGGCAACCGACTCGGCTGCCATCAGGGTGGCATTGCCCAGCAAAATGCTGATTCCATCCACAACGCCGCCAACGCCCTGGCCTGAAACAGCATGAAAACCCTCACACGTGGATAGCTCCACCTGATCAAGCTGTGCTTTGGCAACAATCGCTGCAGCCAGCGGATGTTCACTCACCGCTTCAAGGCAAGCGGCCAGCCGCAATATTTCAGCCTGGCTACCGCCAGTTTCAGACAGACTGTCGCCAATGATATCGGTTACAGCCGGTTTTCCGGCAGTGACCGTGCCGGTTTTGTCCAACACAATCGTGGTCAGTTTCGAGGCCCGCTCCAGCGCCTCGCCCTTGCGAATCAGGATGCCGAACTCGGCTGCCTTGCCAACGCCGACAATCAGGGAGATCGGCGTAGCCAAGCCGAGTGCGCAGGGGCAGGCGATGATTAACACCGTCATCGCTGCAACCAGTGCAAAACTGATACGCGGTTCCGGCCCGAAATTGAGCCAGACCAGTGCTGTGATTACAGCCAGAATCAACACCACCGGCACAAATACGCCGGCCACTGTATCGACAATTCGGCCAATGCGCGGCTTTGATGCCTGGGCATTTTTGATCATCTCGATAATGCGCGCCAGCACCGTATCGGCACCGACATGACGGGCTTCGTACAGAAATGAGCCGCCGGATGCATTGATGGTACCGCCGACCACATGGTCGCCAGGCTGTTTGCGCACCGGCATCGGCTCGCCGGTAAGCATCGATTCATCGACGCTGGATTCGCCTTCCGTCACTTCGCCATCGACAGGGATTTTGTCGCCGGGGCGCACCCGGATGATATCGCCCGGCCCAACCTCGGCAATCGGCACATTGATTTCCTGGCCGTCACGTACGATACGCGCCGTATCCGCCTGCAAACCAATCAAACGGCGAATCGCTTCACTGGTTTTGCCGCGCGCGCGCACTTCCAGCGCATGGCCGAGATTAATCAGGGCAATAATAATGAGCGCCGCATCGAAATAGGCATGCCGCCCCATACTGGCCACGGCTTCCGGCACAATCTCCGGCCAGATAATAATGGCCGTCGAATACAGCCAGGCCGTGCCGGTGCCGGTGGCGATCAGCGTATCCATGCTGGCGGAGTGATGCGTGAAGGCGCGCCATGCGCCGACATAAAAATGGCCGCCGGCATACATCATGGCTGCCAGCGTCACTGCGCTAATCATCAGCCATAATGCCGGCGTTTCGACTGTGGCCGGTAAATAATGGAAAAACAGATTGAGAAACAGGGGCAAACCAGCCAGTCCGGCCAGCAGACTGCGCACAAACAGTCCGCGCATATGCTGCTGTTCGGCTTGCTGTTGCTCGGCGATATTTTCAGCTCCTTGCAGAGTGCTGGCATCAAAACCGATCCCCTGTACTGCCGCAATCAGATCGCCGGCCACCACGTTACCTCCGGCCTGTACCGATGCCGTACGATCCACCAGATTGACATTGGCCTGTTGCACGCCGTCCACGCCCGCCAGCGCAGCTTCCACCTTGCTAACGCAAGCCGCGCAACGCATGCCGTCAATGGCAAGGCGAATGGTCTGTACATCAGCCATATCCGAACCAGTTATTCATCACACGTCTCTTTTATCCATTGATGCCAGTATAACACAGCCTGAAATACCACCAAGAAGGATTTTTTTATTGATTTTTCGGCACGTCAGGGATTTTTCCGGTTTTATAGATGGTGTTGAGAATCGATACCATGTTCGGCGATGCCCACGGGAATCCACCGATGACCTTCTCGACAAAAACGCCGCGTCGATTGATGACAAAGGTTTCCGGATACTTGAATACGCGGAGCACTGGCCCGGCCACCTGTTTGCCGCCCTTGTCCCAGAAGATTGGAAACGGGATATTATTTTTTTCCACGAAGGCACGGACATCATCCACGTTATCATCGGCCGCCAGTCCGATCACGGTGAATTTGTTGGATGGCAGCAATCGTGACAGACGGATCAGATCCGGCATTTCCTTGCGGCATGGCGGACACCAGGTTGCCCAGACATTCAGAATAATCACTTTGCCAGCGAACTGATCATGACTTTTGACCAGTTTGCCATCAAGTGTACGCATCTGGAATGCCGGCATCGCCTTGCCCTTGACCGGCATGCTGGCCACATCGCTGTGTTGTTCGCCGGATGAACAGGCCGATAACAAAATGCCAAGTGTGATCAGGTACAGGAGTTGTTTCATATGGATAAGCATGACTTAATAGCTGTGAAATACGGTGACTTTGCCATCTCTGTCAAAAGCCAGCACATCATAGCCCAGCGGTTTTTTTCCGTCCGGTTGCATGCCCGGTGATTTCATCGGCATGCCCGGTGCGGTGAGCCCTGTAATCTGCGGCCGCTCACTGAGCAGGCGTACTACATCTTCTGCCGGCACATGGCCCTCGATAATATAGCCGTCAACGGTCGCGGTATGGCAGGAAGCCAGTTTCTTCGACACGCCGAACCCTGCCTTGATGGCATCCATATCCTCGCGTTTATGCACCACAACGGTAAATCCCTGTCGGCGCAAATGCTTGGCCCAGCCCGTACAGCATTCACAATTCGGTGATTTGTACATGACCACTTCCGGCAGACTCTGACGTGTGTCCGCAGCGGATGTAGGTGTTGTGGGCGCTTTGGCGGTATCCGTTGCGGTCGTGGCGACTGCCGCCGTCTCTGTTTTCGGGGCAGCGGCTTTGGCTGTATCGCCGGATGTATCACAACCGGCCAGCAGCAACGATGTAACGCCCAGTATCCAGAACAGGCCAGTTACTGCAGTGTGTTTTCTGTTATATCTCATATCATCTCCTTTTCATCTGTTGTATTTCTGCGTTCATGGATTTGTAAAATCATGCCGTAAATCACCGGCAATACAATGAGTGAGAGCAGGGTGGCCGTGACCATGCCGCCGATCATCGGTGCGGCAATTCGTTGCATCACATCCGATCCGGTGCCTGACCCCAGAATAATCGGTATCAGTCCGGCAATCACTGCGGTTGCGGTCATGGCGATCGGGCGTACGCGCTTGGCGACACCGCTCTGCACTGCAGCGCGCATGGCTTCCGGAGTCAGCCTTCCGCCGGCATTTTTTCGGCGCTGTGCCACTTCCTGATCGATGAATGTCAGCACCAGCACACCGATTTCGGCAGATACACCGGCCAGTGCGATAAATCCGACAGCCACTGCAACACTCAGATTAAAGCCCAGCCACCAGACCAGCCAGAAACCGCCGATCAGTGAAAACGGCACGGACATCATGACCACTACCGGAGCAGTCAGGTTGCCGAAGTTGAAATAGAGCAACAGAAAGATCAGCAGCAAGGTGGCCGGAATCACTATACGCATCTTGGCCGAAGCCCGTTCCATATATTCAAACTGCCCGGACCACTCCAGTGTATAACCGGGCGGTATTTTCACCTTGTCAGCAATCACCTGTTTTGCCCTGGCCACATAGCCGCCAATATCGCTGGTGCTGATATCAACATAAACCCAGGCATTGGGGCGTGCATTCTCGGTTTTGATCACCGGAGGTCCTCGCAACACGCTGATTTTGGCCACCGATACCAGCGGAATCTGGGCACCGGTCGGGGTGGGGATCAACACGCGTTTCAATGCTTCCGGATCGCTGCGATAATCTCTGGGGTATCTCAGGTTGACCGGATAACGTTCCAGCCCTTCCACGGTCTGGGTGACATTCATACCGCCAATGGCCGATTGAATCACATCCTCGATATCGCCGATGGTCAGGCCGTAACGGGCAGCCTGATCTCGCTGGATATCGATATCCAGATAATAACCGCCGGCGGCACGGTCGCTGAATGCAGATGTGGTTTCCGGCAGGGTTTTTACTGCCCGTTCAATATCCATGCCCACGTTCTGCAAGACATTCAGATCCGGGCCGGACACCTTGATGCCGATCGGTGTTTTGATGCCGGTTGACAGCATATCGATGCGTGTCTTGATCGGGTAGGTCCAGGCATTGGCCAGTCCCGGGAATTTGATGGCGGCATCCATTTCTTTCATCAAATCCTGCGTGGTTTTCTCAGGATCAGCCCATGCCTCTTTCGGTTTTAGGCGGACAATGGTTTCCATCATGGACAGTGGTGCGGCATCGGTGGCGGTATCGGCACGGCCGACCTTACCGAATACCGATTCTACCTCGGGAAAGGTTTTGAGGATTCGGTCCGTTTGCTGCAACAGTTCCTTGGCCTTGGTAATCGAAATGCCGGGGAATGTGGTGGGCATATACAGAATATCCCCTTCATCCAGCGGCGGCATGAACTCCGAACCGATTTTACCCATCGGAATGGCCATCGAAAACAGCAGGCCGATTGCAATCAACAGGGTGATCCAGCGATGTTTCAGGGCACTTGCCAGCATTG
>JBHHTY010000060.1:0-10643 GCA_046753565.1 Mariprofundus sp. | reverse complement strand
GCTCATAAGGGGGGTATGATAGTTGCTTGCGAAGATCAAGTTCTTCATTCAGGAAACTCTCACTGTATGCCGCACCAACACGACGAAGCCACGGAGAATCAGGATTACGGCTTTGCACAATCACTCTGCCCTGTTTTGATCCGCGTCCGGTTCGTCCAAGCACCTGGGTCAATTGCTGCCACCAGCGCTCACCGGCACGAAAGTCGGGCAAAAACAGTCCCAGATCCGCGTTAATCACACCGACCAGGGTTACGTTTGGAAAATGGTGACCCTTGATCAACATCTGGGTACCAACCAGGCAATCAAGACTGCCGCTGGAGAATCTCTCCAGTACACCAATCAACTTTTTCTCCGAGCGCACAGCATCCCGATCCAGACGTGTAAATCGCAAATCAGGAAAACAGGCAAGAAGCTGCTCTTCAACCTTTTCAGTGCCCTCGCCCAGGGGTAAAAGCGAATCCTCACCACACGGTACGCAGACGGGAGGAACAGCGCCGATAAAACCACAGGCATGACATCTGAGCTGACGGCGTTTGCGATGTAAAGTCAGATGCAGGGAGCAGGACGGACATTCCGGCACATGGCCACAAGCAGTACATATCAGGGCCGGTGCATAACCACGGCGATTCAGATAAAGCAGGGCCTGTTCGCCACGTTCCATGGTCTGTCGCAAGGCCTCTGTCAAAATGTCTGAAATCGGCGCGGTAGTATCGCGCATATCCACGATTTCTGTTTCAACGGGAGGAAATGCACTAACGCGCTCCGGCAAGGTTAATAACTCGTATGAACCTGTTTTTACCTGACGCCAGGTTTCCAGACTCGGTGTGGCAGAACCCAGAATTACTGGAATATCCAGCTCCTGTGCCAGCAGGATAGCCATATCCCTGGCAGAATATTTGACCCCTTCGCCCTGTTTGAATGAGGTATCATGTTCCTCATCCACTACAATCAATGATAAACAAGGCAAAGGTAAAAATAAGGCTGAACGTGTCCCCACCAATACCTTGATATCCTTTAAGCGGGAACGGACATGATTGCGCTGCCGATCACTTAAGCCCGAATGCCAGACCGCCACTTCGGGCAATCTTGCCTTCAAACGTAACAACCACTGCGGTGTTAGTCCGATTTCCGGCACAAGAACCAGCACCTGGCCTCCGGCCCGGATTTTGTCCATGGCAACCCTCAGGTACACCTCGGTCTTGCCGGAAGCTGTCGGTCCAAACAACAGGAAAGCAGAGAAACCCGCGCTGCCAATAACCTTATTCAAGGCCAGCGACTGGGCAGGAAAGAGATGCTCGGGAACATCCTCGGTTATGAAGCTATCCGGCAAATTCTTTTCCTCGCTACCGGAGACTAGATGGATATGTCCGGCTGCGGAGGCATGATGCAAACGATGTCGCAGCAAGGCATGGCCCATATGTTTAGCCAAAGCACGGACAGAAAGCGTGGAACGTTTCGAAAAAAGATCGAAAAGATCGGAGTCCAGGGATTGTAAGGCGGGCACATCCGGACAGTGCCAGCGTTGCAGGTCTTCCCCTCTGGTCCAGGAAAATGCGGCTTCAAACATTTCACCCGGTGCAGCCAGGTAGTATCTGGCCGCCCGTTCAACCCACCTTATGCGCGCCTCTGAATACAGAGAACACATATCCCATTGATCCAGTACTTTTTTTACTTCCACTCCGTCCGGAGGGGCTCCAGACAACACTTCCAACACCACCCCCACTCGCCGGCCCCGACCGAAAGGAAGCAGAACACGGACACCTTTCACCGGCTCTTCCAATGTCCGGGGCCAAAGATATGTAAAGGTATTAGCGAGTGGGCAAAACACTGCCACTTGCACAAACCGTTCAGTGGGTGCGTGTTGTGAACCGGTATCTGTTGGCACTAATCTTGATGGATAATGGTATCGGTAAATTCCGGGACAATCTTTTTCAAGGCCCGGTGCAGAATATTTACGTCCCGATCCCTGCAGGCCAACTGCAATTCTCCCAGTAAAACCTGCAGGTTTTCCCAGTCGTATTCTCGTGAATCAGCCAGCATAATTTTCGGGTGTTTGGTCTTAGACGGAACCTCTGAATTATAAAATAGTTCTTCGTGAAGTTTCTCCCCTGGCCGTAGCCCGGTCATTTCAATCTTAATATCAAGTCCCGGCTCAAAACCTGAGAGGGAAATCATTTGTTTGGCCAGATCCTTTATCTTTACCGGTTCTCCCATATCAAGCACAAAAATTTCACCTCCTTCTCCTATGACAGCCGCCTGCAGGATTAGTTGGCAAGCCTCCTGAATAGTCATAAAAAAACGGGTAATTTCCGAATGCGTTACAGTCACGGGACCACCACTGGCAATTTGTCTGCGGAAGAGGGGAACCACCGACCCGGTCGAGTCCAGAACATTTCCAAAACGGGTAGTGATCATTTGAGTATGGGCGCGACCGTTCAAATTCTGACAATAAATTTCGGCTGCTCTCTTGCTGGCACCCATGATATTGCCGGGGTTTACTGCCTTGTCTGTTGACACCATGATAAATTTCTCAGCCTGAAATTCAGAAGCCAGATCAGCAATATGCCTGGTTCCAAAAATATTTGTTTTGATGCCTTCAGCCGGATTCTCCTCAACAATGGGTACGTGTTTGTAGGCCGCAGCATGCAAAACGACCTGCGGTTTGAAAGTCTTAAAAAGCCAGTGCATGCGTTCGGCATCACGCACATCACCCAGAAGACCATGAATCCGGAAGTTCGGACAGGTCTGCATTTCCTCGTTAATGCGATAAAGATTGTATTCACTGTGATCCAGAAGAATCAGCATATCAGGCGCGTAGTGAATGATCTGACGGCAAAGTTCAGAACCAATCGAGCCGCCAGCACCTGTAACCAATATCCGTTTCCCATCAAGCAGATCATGCAAGCCTGCGTCATTCAGGCTTACCGGATCACGGCCAAGCAAATCCTCTATGCTAACCTGACGTAATTTCGAGACCTCTACCTTACCATCAGCCAACTCGGCTATGGCCGGCAAGGTACGGCTGGCCACCTTTGCCTCCATACATATCTGCACAAGCTGTTGCATGGTTTCGTGACTTGCGGACGGAATGGCAATCAACACCACATCCACGTCCAGTTGCTCAGTCAACAGACCAGTATCAGCCAGCTTTCCCAGAACGCGCACACCATGAATTTCCCGGCCCTGCTTTGAGGTGTCATCATCAACAAACCCCACCGCCAAATATTGATGATCCTTTAACAGGTCGCGGATCAGCATCTCTCCTGCCCTGCCCGCGCCGGCTATCAGAACCCGTTGCGCCGGTTTAACGCTTAGATCGAAATGCCTGTCTTTTAGCAAACGATAGAAAATTCGTGGCCCGGAAAGACCAAGAACAAGAAAAAGAGGATAAAGCAAGGGGATAGAACGCGGGATACCCTCCATGCGCTGGAGTACAAATACAATCAGAAAGGTGAGCAAGGCACCGACACTTACGGCCTTGAGAATACGTATCAGATCCGGGACAGAGGCAAACCGCCACAGTCCTCTGTAAAGTCCTGACAACCAAAAAACCACCGCTTGCACAGGCAATGCGATACTCAAAAGCAACAACCCGCCTGTGCGATAGAATTCGGGAATAATGCCCATATTAAAACGGATCCAGTAGGCCAGAAAAAGGGCGAGCGGAACCCAAAGGAGATCATGTCCAAGTGCTGTCCTGCTTGACCGTAACAAACGTAGTGCGGAGTTATTCATCAGTTCGACAGGCTCCTGGCCTCAAGCCGATGTACACCCATGGCCAGGACCAAATAGATTCCGCTCCAGGCTGACAATACAACCAGGACCCGGTTTTCACCTGTATTCAGCAGCAATATAGCAGAGACCCCCGTAGCCAACATGAGAATATACTCAACAAGCACTGTCTTGCGGTGACCCCATCCCAATTGTACCAGACGCTGATAGTAATGTGAGCGATGTGCCTGCCATACCTTCTCACGTGCCAGCAGACGCCGGATCAGCGTAACAGAAGCATCCACCATAAAGGGGGAAAAGATAAGCAAGGAAGCCCACAATGGAACAATCTCACTATGCTCACCCCACAGAACAAAAGAGGCGGCGAGAAACCCCATGCTGGCCGAGCCTGCATCACCCATAAATATTTTTGCCGGCGGAAAATTCCGGATCAAAAAGCCAAAGTTGGCTGCAGCCACCAATATGGCCAGAATTGCAAAACTACTCTCTCCCGCCATCCAGCCGATGATGGCAAGAAAGGTAAATCCAGCTGCACCCATACCTCCGGCAAACCCGTCCATACCATCCATAAAGTTATACAGGTTAATAAACCAGACAACAAAAAGAATACTCAGAAGCGAACCAAACCAGCCCAAAGAAATCGGGCCAATGCGGGGCACAGTCAATACGTCCAGGCCAAGACCTGCAAAAATAAGCATAAATGCAGCCAAAGCCTGTATCAGCAAACGGACAAGGGGTTGTACATGGCTGTGATCATCCCGAAAAGACACTGCCGCCACCATAGCAAGGCCAGCAACAATCCAGATAAAAGCCGGTGGTCTTGAAACGAATAGCAAGGCAAGTGCCCAGCTGATTCCCAACGCCGCCAGAATAGCTATACCCCCACCGCGCGGTGTCGGATTCTCATGCAGAGAACGGACATTTGGCTGGTCAAGAATATATAAACGTGATGCCGGGTTACAAAGGTGTCCGCCCAGGAAGACAGCGGTGACAAAGGATATCAATACCAGGATCAGACTACTCATAAAACACAGGTTTATCTGTGCCAGACGGTTCGGTTGATATAATCCACATAACTGATGATGGTACGCACCACCTTTTTCGAAACATTATCCATCTGATAATCAGGAACTTTACGAAATAAACGTTCATCTCCGGCTGCCTGAGCGGTAACAGTGGAAACAGCCTGCAAAATTCGTTTTCGCTTCAGGCCACTCATAATCAAAACACCTTCATCCATACCTTCGGGGCGTTCATGCGCCTCCCTGATCATCACTGCCGGAAAATTAAGAATAGAGGCTTCTTCGGTAATGGTGCCGCTATCGGAGAGCACACAAAAGGCATGTATTTGCAGGTGAATATAGTCCATAAAACCGAAAGGCTTGAGAAATTCGATTCCTTGATCCATGCGAAACTTGCCCTGGTCAGCCAGAACATCAAGCCGTAACCGGGTACGTGGATGGGTAGATACAATAACCCGTTTTCCATACGTCTTAGCAACAGCATTAAGCGAGTCCAGCAAATCAGAAAGCTTTACCTCACTATCAACATTTTCCTCCCGGTGGGCACTGACCAGGATATAATCATTCTCTGTAAGTTTTAGCCGGGAAAGAACATCCGAGTTCAGAATTGACGGCATACAATAGTTCAACACTTCCTGCATGCTTGAACCTGTCTTGATGATCGTTTCCGGCCTGATGCCCTCAGCCAGCAGATAACGACGGGCATGCTCGGTCAGCGGCATATTGATATCACTCAGGTGATCAAGAATCTTTCGATTGATCTCCTCCGGCACCCGCTGATCAAAGCAGCGGTTACCTGCCTCCATATGGAAGACAGGAATTTTACGCCGCTTGGCCGATATGACAGCCAGGCCAGTATTGGTATCCCCGTAGATAAGAACCGCATCAGGTTGCTCTTTTTCCATTACCTTGTCGGCCCTGGTAATAATCAGGCCAATGCTTTCAGCAACCGATTCTCCAACGGCCTCAAGAAAATAGTCAGGTTTTCTGATTTCAAGATCGCGAAAAAAGACCTCATTCAGTTCAAAGTCGAAATTCTGACCGGAATGAACCAGAACATGCTCGGTGTGTTGCTCAAGCTCGGCGATAACCCGGCTCAATTTGATAATCTCGGGCCGGGTACCCACGATGGTCATAACCTTCAAGCGTTTCATGCCAGTATTTCTCCATTTTCAGCCGGTTGGCTTTGTCCGGGAAGGAGGTTGTGACTTTCCAGCAGCTGAACCGTCTCCCCAAAGGAAATAACATTGGAGGCGGAACTAAACTCTTCTCGCAGCGCTGACTCTTCAGTCTCGTCTGCCAGCTCAGGCAACATTGGACGAATGGCATAATAATCCCCGCAACGAACGGTATGGGTACATTCCTCCTCTGATACCATGATCTCATGCATTTTTTCACCCGGGCGAGTGCCGGTTATGCTGATTTCAATATCACGATCGCCAACCATAGCCCGGGCGATATTCTTTATCGTTGCAGCTGGCGCATCCGGCACAAAAGTATCGCCTCGCCTGGCATCCCTCAGAGCAGCAAAGACCGTATCCACAGCCTGCTCCAGACTTAACAGAAAACGGGTCATCTCCGGCACCGTCACAGTCACTGGTCCACCGTGTGCAACCTGGTCAAGAAACAGGGGAATAACGGAGCCTCGGGAGGCCAGCACATTGCCGTAGCGTACACAGATGAAGCGGGTGTCCGGATTCAGGATATTGGCCGATGTGAAAATCCGTTCCTGTACGGCCTTGGTCATGCCCATGACATTAACCGGTTTACAGGCCTTGTCCGTACTCACTCCGACTACAGTTTCAACCGGGTAACTGTTTTCACGGATAGCGTTTACAATGTTCATGGCTCCGATGCAATTGGTCATCACCGCCTGATCGGGGAAATACTCACAGGTAGGCACCTGCTTCAGGGCCGCCGCATTGACCACGATATCCGCATCTTTTACGGCAGAGCAAACTTCACCATAGTGTCGAACGTTACCGATACGGAACTCCAGGGCTTGCTGGAAGTTGTGAAAAATAACCTCGTCGGTCGTCACCGTCCGGTGCATATAGGCCATGCGCATTTCGTGCTGCTTGGCTTCATCGCGTGACAACACAATAACCTTTTCCGGTGTTCCCAGCTCTCCGGAAAGCAGGCGCCGCACCAGCACCTTGCCCATGGAGCCGGTACCACCGGTTACCAGTATTCGCTTTCCTTCCAGCATCATTGATCCCTCTCTTGAATTTGCTGTGCCAGTTCATCCAGCATCACATCCCAGGCAGGAGGAGTGTAAACAAATTCAGCGTTAAACCGGCTTGCGTCTAAACTACGCTCACAGGCAAAATCATCCTCCGCCTCAATACATACATCTCTGTCCCCGAGCCGCCCGGATAATTTACAAAGCAAATCATACTTGCTGATTGGTCGACTGGCGACATGCCACAAACCGGGAACCCATTCACGCCTCATCAATAGACTTTCAATGATGCGAGCCATCTCCATGGTGGTAAAACCGCTGTAAATCGCCCGGCGAAAGCCTCTGACCGTTCCTCGCTGAGCCAGAAACCATTCAATCAAACTTTGCCTGCGAGCCAGCTCCAGACCGATAATAGATGTTCGCAGGGTAATGGCCGGAGACTGTGCCACCTCACCAAGAAGTTTGCTGCGACCATAAAGATCTGAAGCATCAGGCAGGTCACTCTCAACATACATGCCTCTGCTCCCCGAAAAAACACAGTCAGTACTCAGATGCACCAGCCGGATATCCCGTTTCTGACACAATGCCGCCAGACGGTGAGGCAACAGGGAATTGATTTCGATGCTGGCAATGGCATCGTGCGATTCCTGTCGCTGTTTCACAATACCAACTGCATTCACTACGGCATCAGGAGCAAACGAGGCCACTGTCTTTTCAATTGCCTCAAAGCCACGAACGTCCACACCATCAAAACTGTTTTCGGTATCAAACAACCCATAAGCTGCATAGCCCGAAATGTCATGCCTCAAGGTCACACACACTTCATGCTGCTGTCGCCATGACAACAGCAACTGATGCCCCAGCATACCGTCACCGCCAAGAATCAGGATACGCATCTACCCTCCCGCTTCCGCCAACTCATAGATTATCCGATGAAAATGTTTCCAGAAGATTCAATCCCAACAGTTCTGCCGCCTGATTAAGTCTTCGGTCATAGCAGGCAAACACGACTGACTCCTCCGATTGATCACGCAATATATGTGCTGCTGCCAGATGCACACTGTCATATGCCCTCAGGGCAAACGCCTCTGCTAACTCAGCAGCATGGACAAGTAAGGGGCCGGTTGTATCAATCTGTAAATAGTTCTCCCAGTCCTGCGTAAAGCCAAGTTTCAGGGCTTCCCACTCCGGTTCACTCAACACATGATCACGTTGTAAACGGGCAAAGGCAGCAAGAGCCTCCACATAGGCAACCTTGTGGCTGGCACTGGCCCTGGCCACGTTCATACCCTGCAATACATCCCGGGAATGCGCCTCTTCCACATAGGCTTTGACAAGAGCCGATGTATCCAGGTAGAGAATCAACCGCGATCTTCCAGGACGCGATCGGCAGCACTCTTTCCTGATATCGCCGGCCTTATTCGTCCACCCTTTGCTTTGATTCCGCTCCATGATGTCCCTGACATACTTGTCAGTGTCGCACGGGGTATGGGCGTTAACCTTGCCACCGGAACATTGCGGCGTGCAACCTGAATATCTTCTCCCTGTTCCACCCGATGAAGATATTCGGAAAGATGGTTTTTTAATTCGCGCACAGAAACCTGTATCATGAACCTCCGGAGAATGTAGCCTCTTAGATTATGTTATTGTAGCCACCATCAAAGTATCAGACAAGAATCAGGATGCGTATCTCCTCCTCTCTACAAGTTTTCGTATCCATTTATCCAGTTGATCTATAAGAACCTTACGTTTGAAATGCGCATCGTAATATGCCCGAGCTGCACACCCCATGGCATCTCTTTCCGTTTGTTTCATGTTGTAAAGACGTAAAATTGAATCTGCCAAACCCTCCGCATCACCTGCCGGCATTGCAAATCCGGCCCCGGCTGCCTCGATGATACGAGCGCCCTCCCCATCCAGTGCCGCCACAATAGGACGGCCGCAGGCAAGATAGGATTGCACCTTACTCGGAATAGTCAGTGAAAAAACAGGATCAGGCCTGAGCGTTGCCAGCAAAGTATCCGCCAGAGAAAAGTAACGTGGCATCTGTTCCGGTGACCGCAGGCCGAGAAAATGGATCCGGTCGAGCCCACGTTTTACTGCTTCCTCCTGCATCCAGGAACTTCTGCGTCCGTCACCGATCATGGTCCAGTGAATATCCGGCACATCCCGTAATCTTTCCACGGCCTCCAGAATTGTCTGTAGTGATTGCGCTTCCCCCATATTGCCCGCAAAAACAATATTGAACCCGACCGGCATCTCAGCATACTCCAGTGCATCATCAGGCAGGACAAGCGGCTGGTAGAAATCTTCAGCCCAATTCGGAAAATACCGAATACGCCCCGGATCCGCCCCGGCCGCTACTGCCGGTTTGATAAATCCTTCTGACTGTACCAGAACACGATCACATCGTGCATAAATCCAGCGCACCATACTTCCGACCAGCTTTAATATATATCTGGAACGAACCGCTCCGGCCGCCGTCAGGCTCTCGGGCCACAGATCCTGCACCCAGAACATCATGGGAGCCCCTTTCAACCAGCGCATCATCGCTGCCGGAATACCCACCGTAAACGGCGAGGGTTCATAGGCCAGAACAACATCGAATCGGCCCCGGCAAAGTATCGGCCCGAGCAGACTCGCAGCCATAGCATAGCTCATATAATTCAGGGCCAGTTGCCAGCCTCGACCGGACATGCGCCTGAGCATGGGAACCCGGATAATGCTAATTCCCTGCCATTCTGAACGGCCGCAGGAGGCATAACCGAATCCGTTAAACCAGCGACCAGCCGGGTAGTTGGGCAATCCGGTCAGAATCGTAACTTCGTGCCCGCGCCCTTTCAGCTCCAAGGCCAGGTCATTAATACGAAAATTCTCCGGCCAGAAATACTGGGAGACAATCAGGATTTTCATGCCCGGATCATACCCCAACCCGGCTCATTATCGCTAATACAGATTGCCATCCACCAGCCAAGTGCAGGCTGGCGGATGGAAATACTCTGGTTAATTCAGCTTGGCGTTACCGGAATCAAAGGCCTTGAATCGCAGGTAATTACGTGCCGGCACATCCACCTTTTCTCCGGTTTTAGGATTCCTCGCCTGATGCGCATCTTTATGCTTCGTGTAAAACTTACCCAGTCCATTCAGTCGAACCTCTTCCCCTGCCTTAAGTTGCACTACAATCTCTTCTTTAACCGCATCCAGTACTGCTCGTGCCTGTTTCTGGGAAATGCCGACCTGCCTGGCCGCTGCATTTGCCAGACCCTGATCATTCGCGCTCCATGCCGGCTGTACAAAGCCAAACAGCAGCATGGCCGTTAACATCATCCATCTATTCATCTCATCCTCCTCGGGTAATACCTTTCAGGTTTAATTCCCGGCATCTTGCTCCCGGAAACCCACCGACTCATGACCGTATTACTACGTTCACATAAAGAAAATGATCTGCGTCACCATACAAAAACCACGTCTCCTGTTTCAGCAGGAATTGCACAAAGTCCCCGGCGCTTTTAAGAGACAGAGGTTGCTCCTCCACTTCCAGGAAGCGCTTTACCGCCCGGACGATGGAAACCGGTGATTCTGGATTAAATGACTGTTCCGGATCGAGCACATCACGCACATAATCCAGTTCGGAAGCTAGGGCCTGTTCACACTAATTCTGACCGAAGCGCTGCTGCCCTAAATAAGGCCAGTCAAGGCGCGAGGAG
>JBHHTY010000059.1:0-11035 GCA_046753565.1 Mariprofundus sp. | reverse complement strand
AAGGATATCGAATTTCCCTGGCCGGTGGCTGAAATTGCTTACCAGCATCATGAGCGCATGGATGGAACAGGTTAATCCGCAGGGTTTGAAGGGTGATGAGATTATTCTGGAGGCGCGCATCGTGGCGGTGGCCGATGTGGTGGAAGCGATGACCAACCATCGTCCGTATCGGTCCGGACTGGGTATTAAAAAAGCACTGGCCGAAATTGAACGGGGGTGCGGCAGTATTTACGATACCGATGTTGCCAATGCCTGCCTGAGTCTGTTCCGGGAACACGGTTTTAGTATGGCTGAGACGCGCTAACTTTTAACCAGGCACCTTCCAGCAAGCCTGCATCGACAACAATCATTTCCTCATAATGCCAGCGTTTCATGATGGCTTCGACAATGGCCAGTCCGGCAATAATCAGATCGCCACGGCCCTGTTCAATGGTGCGAATGGACTGGCGCTGTTCATGATTCATGGCCAGCAGGCGATTACGCAAGGTCTCGAATGCGTGCTGGCTCATGCAGTAGTTGTTGATCATGTCGGCATCATAGGGGCATAGATCCAGTTCTGTGGCTACCAGCGTGGTGACCGTTCCGGCTGTACCGACCAGCGTGGCTGGCGGCAAGGCATTTCCCCAGAACTGTTCCACTTCGGCAAGGTGGCTATCGGCAGCAGCCAGCATGGCATGGTAATCGGAATCGGATGGCGGATCGGAATGCAGATGCGCTTCCACCAGCCGCACCACGCCCAGTTTGCGACTGATGGCATCAGTACAGTGGCCATTCCTGGCGCGAATAAATTCGGTGCTGCCACCGCCGATATCAAACAGCAGCATGTCTGATCGGGCCTGTGTATTCAGGACTGCACAGGCTCCGGCCAGAGATAAATTTGCTTCGGTTTCACCTTCGATAATCTGAATATCAATGCCTGTTTCTTCTGCCACGCGATGGCGGAATTCTTTGCCATTTTCAGCATCACGCATGGCGGCGGTGGCGGTGGCGGATACATGATCGGGAGCAACCCGGTAACGCTCCAGAATGACTGAATAGTCGATGAAAGCCTGTATGGCCCGGCGCATGGCCGTTTCGGCCAGCCGGCCGGAGCGGTGCAAACCTTCGCCAAGGCGGATGATGCGGTGGGTATAGTAGATGGTTTGCCATGGTGTTTTACTATCTGGCACTGCAGTTTCGGCAATCAGCAGGCGAAAGGTATTGGAACCGATATCAATAGCGGCGAATCGTTCAGCAAGGAAGGATTCAAAAACGGACGATTCAGGCATGCGATGATGGCTCCTGTTGGTGGTTTCGGGCCACCTCGACATAGTGGGCGGACGAGCCCTGCAGAAATGCTTTTTCCTCATCGCGCAGCGCCCTTAATTCATGGGCCGGGGAGCCGGCATACAGATAGCCGCCGCGCAGGATTTTTCGCTCTGTCACCAGCGAGCCGGCGGCCAGAAAACAGCCTTCTTCCAGCACGGCCTGATCCATAATGATCGAACCCATCCCGATCAGGCAGAAATCCTGAATTTCGCAGCCATGCAGAATGACCCGGTGGCCGACGGTGACATCATTGCCGACCATACACGGGGAAACACCTGTGCTGGTATGCATGACGCAGTGATCCTGAATATTGGAGCGCTCGCCGACGACAATATCGTGGACATCACCGCGCAATACGCTCTGATACCAGATGCTGCTATCAGCACCGATGCTTACGCGCCCGATCACATCCGCCGATTCAGCGATAAAGGCTGATGCGGAAATGTCAGGATTCCAGTGCAGATAATGTCTGATCATGGCGATACCTCCGGGATAATCGATTCAGCAGGCGATGGTATGGGCTGCTTGAAAATGGGGATTGCAGTGTGTCCTTTTTTTCGGCCAAGATGATCAATCAGTGTGATGGTCAATGTTTCGGGTTGCCATTGCTCCGGCCACAGCAATTCACCTTTCATGAATGCATGTGTTTTCATTTCAACTTTGCTGTTTTTCGCATTTCTGATATTCAGAGAAATGGTGGCCCCATCAGCACTGGCGACTGTGAAGGCGAGTTGCCCCTTGATCCAGCGGGGATAATTCTCACCTTTCACCAGAATCAGTTGATAAGCAATGGTATGGCTGTCCTGCCACGTTGCGGAGGGCCTCAGAAAATGAATGCTGCCTGTTTTTCTGGCTGCCAGCACGTCTTCAAACATGTCCAGCCGTTTTTTCATGCTGCTGTTCGTGGAGCCCAGTAACTCCATTTCCTGTTTCAGTCCGTGAACCTGTTCCCGGCTCAGAGACAGCAGCGCTTCGGTCTCTGCCAGTTTGCCATTCAGCTTATCCTGTGTTTGCTGCAGATGTTTGACTTGATCGAGCAGTGCGGTTTGCTGCGCTGCCGGGAAGAGGCTATGGCCGACCATGATGGCTGCGGTCAGCAGCAGACAAAACAGGGCGATGATGATATAGGCGGGCAGTGCAGTTGTTTGCTGCCAATGGTTATGCTTGAGCGTGATTTTCAGCGGCTTGGCCAGGGATTTGATTTTTTTCAGAACTCCGGTTTTATTCAGAGTTCCAAATAGCGGGTGCATGAATCAGGGCCAGAGGGCATGGATGGCCAGACCGGTTGTTTCATCCAGGCCGGACATCAGATTGGCATTCTGGATGGCCTGACCTGATGCGCCCTTGAGCAGATTGTCGATACAACTGACGATCACAGCTTCATGATCGCTCAGTACGGCAAGGCCGATATCGCAACGATTGCTGCCGGAGACAGCCGCTGTTGAAGGCAGCATTCCCTGCGGCAATACCCGCACAAACGGCTCTTCTGCAAATTCTTTCTGCACAATACCATGCCAGTTTTCTGTCCCGTTTCCACTGAGATGGAGGGTGGTGAGCATGCCCCGGCTCATGGGCAGAATATGCGGTACAAACCGCACATTGACTGTTGTTCCGGAAAATCCCTGCGCCCACTCTTCCATCTCCCAGGCATGCCGGTGTCTCGGCAGGCCGTAGGCTTTGACAGAATCATTGATCTCACAGTAAAGCAGATCGGTTTTGGCGCTTCTGCCGGCGCCGGATGCGCCGGATTTGGAATCGATAATGATGCCGGATGTGTCCACAATACCGGCTTTCAACAAAGGCACTAGCGGCAGTAATGCGGAGGTCGGATAACAGCCAGGATTGGCAACCAGTCTGCTTTCAGGAATATCAGCCCGGGCAAATTCACACAGGCCATACACCGCTTCATCAAACAGTTCGGTATGCGGATGATCAGCGCCATAGGCAGATTGATAGATGGCATGACTTTTATGCCGGAAATCAGCCGACAGATCAATCACCTTTTTCCCTGCTTCCAGCGCAGCAAAGACACTGTTGGCAGCAGCACCGTGCGGCAGTGCGGTGAATACCAGTTCTACATCATCCGGCAATTTGGCATCGGCAGTGGCCAGTACCATATCGGCAACTGAACCGGCGCAACCGGGTAGAACCTCGCCGGCCCGTTTGCCGGCCTGAGAATGGGCACCCAGATGTGCCACCTCGAATTCGGGATGGGCCTCAATCCGGCGAATCAGTTCTGCGCCGGTGTAACCGGTCGCGCCGAGGATGGCAACAGGGATCGTCATAGGCTCGATATGGTACGTGATGCATGGGTTTTGTAAAATCAGCGTGCTCTTGCAGGTCTTGGACGGTCTGTCCCTTTTTCATGCATAGAACTGACCTTGATTTTACAGCATTGTCGAAATTATCCCGTTCGGTTACATTCGAAAACAGTTTTTAGCGATGCTTATGATCAGGGGTGATGCCGTTGAAACAGACAGGATGCCAGTGAAGCCGAAGCTATTGATCGAAGCCATGCGCCCGTTGTTTGAGGCGGGGCGCGATCTTGCGCCTATTGTGCTGGTCATTCTTTTTTTTCAGGCGCTGGTGCTGAGGCAGCCTATTCCCAATCTGGGGGAAATGCTCGAAGGACTGGTTCTGGTTCTGGTCGGTCTGGCGCTGTTTGTACGCGGTCTGGAGATTGGCATGTTTCCGCTCGGTGAAGCCATGGCGCATGCGTTTGCCAAAAAAGGTAATATTTACTGGCTTCTTGCGTTTGCTTTCTTACTGGGTTTTGGTACAACAGTAGCAGAACCTGCCCTGATCGCCGTGGCCGGAAAGGCTGCGCAAATTGCAGCAGACAGCGGTATGATCGGCACGACACAGGATGCGATGAACGGTTATGCCAACGGTTTGCGCCTGACTGTTGCGCTGTCTGTAGGCACCGCGATCGTGCTCGGCGTATTGCGTATTTTATCCGGCTGGCCGCTGCATTTCTGTATCATGGCCGGCTACCTGCTGGTGGTGGTGATGACGGTATTTGCACCGAAGGAGATTATCGGCATTGCCTATGATTCGGGCGGTGTGACCACATCGACAATTACGGTACCGCTGGTGACTGCGCTGGGTATCGGGCTGGCCACATCGATTCGCGGTCGCAATCCGTTGCTGGACGGTTTCGGGCTGATCGCGTTTGCTTCCCTGTTGCCGATAATCTTTGTGATGGCATATGGCATGTTGATTTTATGAATCTGTTCGCCCTGTTTGTCGATACCTTGCAGTCAACATTGCGTGATGTCGTGCCGATTGTTGTGGTGCTGCTCGGTTTTCAGCTGCTGGTGTTGCGTCAGCGTATTGCCAATGGCTGGCGAGTGCTGCGCGGGTTTTTCTATGTGTTGCTGGGGCTGGCGCTATTTCTGATGGGCCTGGAAAAGGCCATTTTTCCACTCGGGGAAGTGATGGCGGCACAATTGACCGACCCCGCCTTCTTATATGGTGCTGTGGCTTCTTCTGTTACCACCGTACAATGGCAACATTTTGGATGGGTCTATGCCTTTGCCTTTGCCATCGGTCTGGCCACCACGCTGGCTGAACCGGCACTGATTGCCGTTGGCATGAAAGCGGAACAGGTATCCGGCGGTGCAGTTTCGGCCTGGGGTTTACGTCTGGCTGTGTCTCTCGGTGTGGCCATCGGGGTGTCGATTGGCTGTTATCGTATCGTGACCGGTACGGATTTGTGGCTGTATATCATGGTGGCCTACATGGTGGTGATCGCCCAGACCATGCGGGCGCCGGCTATGATTATCCCGCTGGCTTATGATTCGGGTGGCGTGACCACATCCACGGTCACTGTTCCATTGCTGGCGGCGCTCGGACTCGGGCTGGCGGAAACTATTCCGGGACGGAGCCCATTGATTGACGGCTTCGGGCTGATTGCATTCGCCAGTGTATTCCCCATCATGAGTGTGATGGCTTACGCCCAGCTGAGTCGCTGGCTTGGACAACGCAGACAAAACGATCGACCGATGAAAGAAAAGAAAAGGATGAAGGAGGAAAGCGATGCGCTTTAAGTTGTTGATTGCATTGGTGGCGGATACCAAAACGGATCAGATCATGGCGGCTGCACGAGAGGCCGGTGCCACAGGCGCTACCGTGGTGGGCGATGCTCGCGGCGAGGGATTGAAGCCGAAGAAAACCTTTTTCGGGTTGGCCCTGGAAGCACAACGCGACATGGTACTGTTTCTGGTAGAAGAGCATTTGAGCCGCAAGATTCTTGAACGTATTGCGGAAGAAGCCGGTTTTGAAGATCACCCCGGTTCGGGTGTAGCCTTTCAGATTGATGTCGAGGATGCCGTCGGACTCGGAGGCCAGATTATGTGTCTGATGGATGAAGTGGAGGAGAAGCTATGAGTTGGGATAATGGCGGGGATGCGGACGGCAAGGTCATCACAGTCAGGGATGTGATGAAAACAGAATTTGATATGGTTGAAGGGGTGGCCACAGTGCGACAGGCACTGGCAGTGATGCGACATGTGGAAACCAAGTGCCTGATTGTTGATAGGCGGCATGAACATGATGAATACGGTATTGTGGTGATTGCCGATATTGCCCGTCATGTGCTGGCGGCGAACCGATCGCCGGACCGGGTCAGTATTTATGAGGTGATGACCAAACCTGCGGTGACGGTGCATCCGGACATGGATATTCGCTATGCCAGTTCATTGTTTGGACGGCTTGGCTTGTCGCGTGCGCCGGTGGTGGATTGCGGCAAGGTCATCGGCATTATCAGTCATACTGATATGGTGATGAAAGGGCTGCTGAAATTAATCTGAATACTGATTGGGAAATGCACCCGTGACATTGCTGATTAGCAAGGCGATATCACAGCTGCTGTTGCCGCCGGCTGTATTGATTCTGCTGGCAGCCATCGGGCTGGTGGGCTGGAAACGCCACTGGGGCAGGGGATTGGTGGCAATATCGTTGCTGATGCTGTGGCTGTTATCCATTGAGCCTGTACGGGATGTGTTGCTGTCTCCGCTGGAGAATCGTTATCCGCCTTTCCAGACAACATGGGTTGATGCATCCAAAAATCGCGAATCCACTGTGATTGTGCTGCTTGGCAGCGGTATTGAGGAAAAGGCGCCGGAATACGGCGGGCATGATGCGTTGTCCCGCTATGCCATGATGCGCACGGTCTATGCGGCATATCTGGCACAGCACACAGGGCTGGATATTTATAGCACCGGTGGTGCTGTGCTATCTGAAACTTCAGAGTCTGAAGGGATGTTGATGCGGCAGATGCTGTTGCGTCTAGGGATCCCTGATTCCCGTATCCATATAGAGACGGAAGCCAGCAATACATGGGAAAATGCGGCCAATCTGTGGCATATGCTGCAGGGCAATGAAATATACCGGATCGTTTTGGTTACCACGGCATGGCATATGCCACGCTCGGTACGTGCCTTTGAGCAACACGGTTTTCATGTGCTGGCTGCACCGTGCGATTATGTGGTGGAAAGAAAGCCCTACGATATCCGAAGCTGGTTGCCGCACTGGGATGTGATGGCTGATTCGGCTGACGGCTTGCACGAATATCTGGGTCTGCTGTGGTATCGCCTGCGTTATGGTGCGTAACAGTGTAATGAAACCCGGAACAGGGGCTGGTCAGTGATCCTGAACAGGATTATGTTTGTTCTTCTGGTGGAAAATAAACGTGTTGTTGATTGATTATTCAAGCACAACGGGATTGGAGGGCGTGTGAGCCAATCGGAACAGTTACAGGCGGGTAGGAGTGATGACTTGTTCAGTGCCGGCAGTGCATATCTGGAACAGCTTTATGAACAGTACCGCCGGGATCCGTCTTCCCTGACACCGGACTGGGCCGGATATTTTTCCGGGCTGGATGATGGAGAAGCAGATGAAGGTCCTGACCATCACGAGATGCTGGCTCGGATGGCCCTGTCGACCCGAAGCGCCGGAGAGGCTGCTGTCTACCGTGTTCAGGATGATATCGAATACCCTTCGCGGGCTTTTTATCTGATTCACGGTTATCGCATACACGGCCATCTGCATGCGGATCTCGATCCGTTGCATCTGGATCCGCGGCCGCCAAGCCCCGAACTTGAACTGGGTTATTATGGTTTGTCGGAACAGGATATGGATAATGTATTCCCTGCCGGCGATCTGGCCGGCGGCAGGCAGATGCGTCTGCGTGATATCATTGCCCTGTTGAAGGAAACCTATTGCGGGCATATCGGTCCCGAATTTATGCATATTACCGATTCTGCGCGTAAACACTGGATTCAGAAACGGCTGGAGAGTGTGCGTTCAAGGCCGGATTACGACACCGACAGACGCAAGCATATTTTTGAACGGGTCATGCACGCTGAAGAATTCGAGCGTTTTTTGCATACCCGTTATGTCGGGCAGAAACGTTTCTCACTCGAGGGCGGTGAAAGCCTGATTCCCATGCTGGATACCCTGATTCAGCGTTCCGGAAAGCATGGTACCAAAGAGATTATTCTTGGTATGGCGCATCGCGGGCGCTTGAATGTGCTGGCCAATATTATGGGCAAGTCGTTGTCGGAGATTTTTTCCGAGTTTGAAGGGGCGCAGCTGGAAGAAACGGCCCATGGACAGGGTGATGTCAAATACCATCTGGGATTTTCCTCCGATGTAAGAACCTCCGGTGGTATTGTGCATGTGTCGCTGGGCTTTAATCCATCGCATCTGGAAATTATTACGCCGGTAGCGATGGGCAGTGTGCGGGCACGCCAGTGCAGACGTCAGGACAAGGCCAGAGTCGAAGTGATGAATGTGCTGGTACATGGCGATGCCGCATTTGCCGGGCAGGGCGTGGTGGCCGAATCGATGGAATTGTCCAAGCTGCGCGGTTTTCGTATCGGGGGCACGATTCATATCGTCGTCAATAACCAGATAGGATTCACGGTGAATCCGCATGATGCGCGTTCAACCACCTATTGTACGGATATTGCCAAGGTGGTGCATGCCCCGATTCTGCATGTCAACGGAGACGACCCGGAAGCCTGTTGTCTGGCTGTCGAGATGGCCGTGGAATATCGCAATACCTTCCATGAAGACATCGTCATTGATCTGATCTGCTACCGTCGGCACGGGCATAATGAAGCGGATTCCCCGGAAGTGACACAGCCGGTGATGTATCGCCGTATTGCCGAACATCCGACGGTGGAGTCGGTGTATCGGGATCGCCTGATTGCCGATGGTGTGCTTGACCGTCAGGACAGCGAGAACCTGGTGAAAGAATATCGCAACTGTCTTGAGAAAATGCGCAAGAATCGTGAGAAGACACCATCCCAGATCAACAGCCTGCAGGGGCGCTGGGACGGTTATTTGCGGGACAGTGATGTTGAACCCGAAACAGGTGTGGTGGCTGTGATTCTGAGTGAACTGGCGCATCGTGTGCATTTGCTGCCGCCGGGTTTCGATCTGCATCCCCGTATTGAAAAAATCTATGAGAACCGCATGCAGATGATGCTCGGGCATCGGACAGTGGACTGGGGCTGTGCCGAGACGATGGCTTATGCCACGCTGGTCAATGAAGGCGGCTGGGTACGTTTGTCCGGCGAGGATTCCGGACGGGGGACATTTTTTCATCGCCATGCCGTGGTTTACGATCAGAAAACAGGCAAGTCCATGATTCCGATCAGACAGGTGGAGAACGGGAATATATCCCATTTTATTGTGATCGACAGCATGTTGTCGGAAATGGCTGTGCTCGGATATGAATACGGCTATTCGGTGGCTGAGCCTCGTGCGCTGGTGATCTGGGAAGCCCAGTATGGTGATTTCGCCAACATGGCGCAGGTGGTGATCGATCAGTTTATTGCATCCGGTGAAACCAAATGGAATCGCATGTCCGGTCTGGTGTTGTGGTTGCCGCACGGTTACGAAGGGCAGGGGGCTGAACATTCGTCAGCCCGACTGGAGCGCTATCTGCAATTGTGCGCCGAAAAGAATATGCAGGTGGTTTATCCGACCACGCCGGCACAGCTGTTCCACCTGTTGCGCCGGCAGGTGATGAGCCGGGTGCGTAAGCCGCTGATCCTGATGGGACCAAAGAGCATGCTCAGAAACAGGCTCTCATTCTCCACACTCGATGACTTTACCGGCGGCCGTTTCCAGCCGGTATTGGCGGAGAGTGACAGCGGGATTGAAACCGTGGCTCGACTGATCCTCTGCTCGGGCAAGGTCTACTACGATCTGCTGGCCGAACGGAGTCAACGCGAAATCACCAATATCGCCATGATCCGCCTCGAACGCCTCTACCCGTTCCCCTATGATGAGCTGCGTGCTGCGATGATGGCGTACAGCTCGGTCGAAGAGATCGCCTGGGTGCAGGAGGAGCCGATGAATCAGGGGGCGTGGCTACGCATCAGAGGATGTATTGAACGCTGCCTGGGCAAAGAGCAGCGACTGATCCGGATATCCAGAGCAGCAGCTGCGGCACCGGCAGTCGGATCGGCCAAACGGCATAAAGAGGAGCAGGCGGCGCTGGTCGATCAGGCGCTGTCGATCGATAGCACACAGAGGGAGATATAGCATGGCAGATATAGAGATCAAGGTACCCGCCCTGGGAGAATCGGAGACCGAGGCGACGCTGGTATCGTGGCTCAGGCAGGAGGGCGATCTTGTTGCCGTCGACGATGTACTGGCCGAGATCGAGAGTGATAAAATCACCATGGAGATCACAGCCCTTGAGGCAGGCAAACTCAAAACCATCCTCAAACCGGCCGACTCCACGGTCGAGCCGGATGAGGTGATCGCCATTCTCGACGACAGCGAACAGCCGGAGACGGCCGCATCAACGCAAGCAAGCGCAGGGAGCATGCCGGCATCGGCGAGCGACACCTCAAACGCAGCTGAAACCGCCGCAGCAGAGAGCGAAGCGGCGAGTTCAAAGGCAGCAACCCCGGAAAAGAGTGTCACTGTCGATCAGAAACCTGCCGGTCAGAAAACAACCGATCAGGCGGAGGCTACTGCAGCGCGTCAGAGCGAACGCGCAGCGATGAGCAGGGTCCGCAAGCGGATTGCCGAGCGACTGAAGCATGCGCAGAACACCGCGGCAATGCTGACCACCTTCAACGAGGTCAATCTGCAGGCGATCGTCGATCTGCGCAGCCGTTTCGGCGCGCAGTTCCAGCAGACGCACGGCGTCAAGCTGGGCTATATCTCCTTCTTTGTGCGCGCCGTATGTCAGGCGCTTTCAAAATACCCGGTGCTCAACGCCTATATCGACGGCGATGAGATCGTTTACCACAACTATATCGATATGGGCATCGCTGTCAGCTCGGATAAAGGGTTGATTGTGCCGATTCTGCGCAATGCGCATCAGTTGGGGCTGGCCGATATCGAAAAGGGCATTGCCGATCTGGCTGCACGCGCGCGAAACGGCGGACTGACACCGGACGATCTGAGCGGCGGCACCTTCTCGATCACCAATGGCGGCATCTTCGGTTCGATGCTCTCCACTCCGATCCTGAACCCGCCGCAGAGCGGTATTCTGGGTATGCATGCCATTCAGCAACGACCGATTGCGGAGGGTGAGCAGATCGTCATTCGACCGATGATGTATCTGGCACTGACCTACGATCATCGCCTGATCGACGGCGCCGATGCGGTGCGTTTTCTTGTCGCGATCAAGGAGGCACTCGAATACCCGGCCAGCCTGACGCTCGATCTGTAATGTTTTTTCACCGCAGGGGAAACG
>JBHHTY010000058.1:0-11099 GCA_046753565.1 Mariprofundus sp. | reverse complement strand
CATTCCACTGGCAGGAAGTTGCATACATAGCCTGTTTGTCTCAAACTATGGTGAACCATCAACGCACCGGGGGAATCCAGTATGTACTATATAGCATTTACGCCCTGTGATGTTTTTTCCAGCAAAAGACCTGCTCATCAAAAGATCATAGCGGCACTGACTTTCATCATGTTACTGCTGGCCATACCTGCCCCGAGTGCCATGGCTTTCGAGCATTTTGTCAGCCGTAATGGCAACAGCCTGCTTGATGGCAACAAAACATTCCGTTTTGTTTCCGTCAACATTCCCAATTATTTTATTCTCGAAGATCGTGCCGGCACAGATGGCGAAAAATGGCACCGCGTAACCGCATTTGAACAGCGGGATGCGGCCAGAGCCGTCAATCGTCTGGGAGGGCAGGTGTTCCGCTCATACACCTTTTCGGTTGAAGGCGGCAAGAACCTGTCGGGAGATCTGGCCCATATCTATGCCGATCAGCATGGCCGTATTCGCTACAATGAAGAACTGTTCAGGGATATGGATCGCGGTCTGGCTATTGCGGCCGAAGAAGGGGTCAGGGTCATTGTTCCACTGGTCGATAACTGGGCCTGGTTCGGCGGTTTTGCAGAATGGGCTGCTCTTTCCGGCGTGAAGGACTTCTGGAATGAGCCAAAAGCCAAATCGGATTTCAACGGTGCCAGCGATTCGCTGCATTATCCGGGCTTTCCCTCAACCAAACCGGCAGATGAAGCTGCAATCATCCGGATACTGAAAGAAGCTGCCTTCGCTATTCGGAACATGCCCGTTGCATCGGAGGCAGTACCCGAAGCCCCCGTACTGCTGAGCATGCAATCACCGGAATCCATCAACTGGCAGGGTTCCAGCGGCGCTGTCTCATACGATATTCAGCGAAGGAAGGGGAATGATGGTACCTGGAAAACCATTGCCACCGATATTTCCGATGCAATTCCGGTTGAATATCACGGAGAAATCATCAGTAAACTTCCGCTTTTCAGCGATCACCCTGCAGCCGGATTGTGGAGCTACCGGATTATCGCCAAAAACAACCGTGGTATATCCAGCCCTTCCAACACTGTGAAGGTCATAGCAAAATAACTTTAACCACCCCTTTTATCCATAACACTCGAATTGAACCGCACGCACTGGAAACTGCCCGCATAAGATCGAGTGGCTGTCAGATTTAATGGCTGACTGTTTTTGAAAACACATGAATCACCACCACCCCTGAAATAATTAACCCCATACCTATGATCGCAGGGATATCCGGAACTTGTTTGTATAGGAATGCACCGATAACGGCTACCAAGACAATGCCAATACCAGACCAGATCGCATATGTAATGCCTATCGGAATAGTTCTTAGTACAAGTGTCATAAAATAAAATGCAGCACCATAGCCAATAACAACGATCAGGCTTGGTAACAACCTGGTAAACTCTTCAGATGCCTTTAAAGCACTTGTTGCCACGACTTCAGCAATAATTGCTATAGCTAAATACAGGTATGCCATTTATCTCTCTTTAAAATCTTAATTCCAGGGACGTAATCTCAAACTACCCATTTTTCCGTTTTGGCCCCGGCTTCTTCTTTGCAAGTGGCCTGCCTGCGAGCAAAGACATCCGCTCAACAACCATCATGATCCTTTTGGCTTGATTTCAATGACATTGCCCGACCTGCCATTCTTTTTTGGGGCAATCGCTTTTTCCAACAAATGCGGCGATACATTCCACTTCTGGCCATCCTCGGTCAGCACTGTGACTGTCTTTTTATTATATTTAACCAATACCCCATACACATCGCCACGTCCGGACGGGGAGAAGCGAACCGTTTCGCCTATGCTGAATGCCATCATGTCCGCATGCGCCCGCATGGACTCCAGAAATTTGAGTCGCTCCACAATCCTGTGATTTAAATCAATCAGCTCTGCTTCCGTCAGCCGGTCAATATCAATATTCATTTGCTGCTCCGCTCATCAATATTCTCCTGCTATGGTCAAGCTATTCAAAACGCCAGCCTTCCAGAATCGACATGCAGATCTGATTCATTTCCACGGCCCGTTCCTCACTGGCCGCTTCATTGTAGCAGCGCAGTTCCGGTGCATTGCCTGAAGGGCGCAGGTGCGCCACCTCTTCGCTGGCGAAGGTGATACGAATGCCATCGGTGCTATCAATCGCAACCACCGGGCCGAAGGCTTCACCCAGCAGGTCTTCTGCGGCCTGTATATCGGCAGCCGTATCGCCTGTTTTCAAGGCGGCAAGGCGTGACTGACTCAGTTCGGTCGGGAATTCCTTTAATCGGTCACTGCAGGTGAACCGCTGTGGCAACGTGGTCAGCAGTTCAGAAACAGTGTTCCCGCCGGCTTTGGCCAACATCAGTATCGCCAGCGGAACAATCATCGCATCGCGCGTCGGCAATGCTCCCAGTTTGCGGCCATCCAGTTCGATATCCGTGGCCGTGAGAAATCCGCCATTGGCTTCATAGCCCACCACATTCCCGGCACCTTCTGCAATCGCTGCATCCATGGCTGCAATCACAAAAGGGGAACCGATTCGGGTTCGATCAATGCGCTCAAACCAACCTGATTTCTCCACTGCAGAATTGCAACTGACCGGTGTAGCCACGCACCTGGCCTGCAAATAACGGGCACACAGAATTCCGGCCACATCCCCGCGTAACCAGATACCACGCTCATCACTGACCAGCGGCCGGTCGCCATCGCCATCGGCGGAAACGATACAGTCGAGCCCGTATTCAGCAGCCCAGCCGGCCGCCAGGCTGACATCCTCGGGACGGATAGCTTCGGTATCGACCGGAATAAAATGTTCTGTACGCCCCAGTGCCTTGACCTCGGCACCGAGTCGCTGCATCACTTCCACCAGCATATCGCGGCCCACCGTGGAATGCTGATAAACACCGATCTTCCTGCCTGCCAGGCAATCTGCCGGGAAAAAATCAAGATAGCGCTGTACATAATCCCGCTCTGCCTCATTCGAGGCGGTCGGTAAAACGGTCTCCCCCACAGCATTGCCCGCCGCATCAAATAATCCGGCAGCGACCGACACACTTCGCGCTGTCATTGCCTGTTCATCAGCCTTAAGGATTTCGCCTGTCGATTTGTAGAATTTGATACCATTGCGATCATCGGGAATATGACTGCCCGTGACCATGATCGAGGGGATTGCGTGCGCCATGGCATAACAGGCAACAGCCGGTGTGGGTATAAAACCGCAGTTTACCGGTTCACAACCACTATCGACAATCGCCATGGCGACTGCATTCATGATACGCGGACTGCTGGGGCGAAAATCGCCGGCAATGGCCACTTTGCTTCCGGCTTTCACATCGCCGATGCTTTCAAGAAACCGCAAAAAGGCGCGGGTATAGGCATAGCAAACCCGATCCGTCATATCGACAGCCAGGCCACGTGCGCCACTGGTGCCGAATTTCACACCGCTCTGATCCATCAGTTCCGAAATCAGTATCTGTTCTTCACCCTGTCGCTTTGCCATACCCTCTCCCTGCCTGTTTTCAAATGTAGTTTCCAACAATATCAGTCTTCAGATTCAAAGCCGATTTCCATATGGCTACCATCGCAATATGGTTTATGCCTCGATCCGCCACATCGACATAATACACATTTATTGCATACCCTGGCTGTTTGTCCGTGGCTGTCCCGGATCACATGCGGCCCGACCAGAAACAACGGCCCGTTTTTAAATGGTTTGATATCCACACTGCCGGCCTCTGATTCCGCATCCGGATTGAACGGAGGAACATCGCCGGGATCACTGAATCCGGTCTCTGTATGCGAACCGTCGCACCATGGCTTGTTCCGCGAAGCCCCGCAACGGCATAAAGTGGCGCGAAAACCATCCGGCTCTTCACCATTGAGTGTAAAATCGGCATGCACGGTTAACGGGCCATCCGCCTCAACCGTAATGGTATTGATTTCCGGTTGTGCCTCATCGGCACCGCCATCGCTGCGCTGATAGCTCAGAGCGCCGGAAGGACATGTATCACACAGCGCTGCAATATCATTCGCAGATGCCGCATCCGGAAAAATCCATGCATTTCCCGCATCGGATCGAAACACCTCCGGCGATCCTTTGACACAGTGGCCGGCATGGATACATCGTGAAGCATCAAAACACACAGCAATCCTGCTGCCCTCATAGCGCTGTTTATTCGACATAAGAACCCTCCGCAGCGATGTTTACAACAGCGCCAGCTTAGCATGGCGGGCAGGAAACGATAACCGTCAGTTGCCGGTCACATCAAAAACCATGCATCCGTAAATACCCGGCAGAAAAACAGCTTCCACACCGACCATCAGCGCGGCAGGCTACGACCATGCCCCATTTAGTTCTGATTGACGGACCCAATTACGTATTTCGCGCCTTCCACGCGGTAAAACATAATCTCACCAATTCCAAAGGCGAGCCGACCAATGCCATTTTCGGCTATGTGCAGATGCTGCGCAGTATTCTCAAGGATTTGAGCCCCACCCATGTGGCCGTCGCCTTCGACCCCAAAGGCGGCACCTTCCGCAACGGGATGTATGCCGATTACAAGGCACATCGCCCCCCCATGCCGGAGGAACTGGCGGCACAATGGCCAACTGTTTTTGACCTCACCGATGCCTTTAAACTCAATCGTATTTGTATCGAAAATTATGAAGCGGATGATGTGATCGCCACACTGGCAAAACAGGCCGAAGCCAAAGGCTGGGATGTCACCATTGTTTCAACCGACAAGGATCTGATGCAACTGATCAGCGATAAAGTATGGATGCTCGATACCATGCGCAAAAAAGATTACGGCGCTGAAGAAGTACGGGAAAAATGGGGGGTTGGTCCGGATCGTATTCAGGATTTGCTGGCGCTGGCCGGTGATTCGGCGGACAACATTCCCGGCGTACCGGGCATCGGTCCGAAAACAGCCGTGCTGCTGCTGAATACCTACGGTGATCTGGAAGGCGTGCTGTCCCGCGCATCTGAAATAAAACAGACCAAACGGCGTGAAAACCTGATCGAATTTGCTGAAGATGCACGCCTGTCCTACCGGCTGGTTGCACTGGATGATCAGGTCGATGTGGGGGTGGAACTCGAAGATCTCGCCGTGCAAAAGCCGGATCGGGAAAAACTGGCCGAACTGTTTACCCAGCTGGAATTCCGCCGCCTGATGGCCGAATTCTGTGACACCGAAGCCAGCCCCCCGACTGGCACCGAAAAGCCTGCCTCTGACAAGGAAACACAGCAGGTTGAAACGCCGCTTCCGCCGGATATTCCGCGTACAGACAGGCTGGTTGATGATGAAGCATCCTTGCAGTCACTGCTCGACCGCCTGAAGCAGGCAAAACTGATAGCGCTGGATACGGAAACGATCTCACTGAAAACACACGATGCCGATATTGTCGGCCTGTCTTTCGCGGTGCAGCCCGGTGAAGGCTGGTATGTACCCGTCGGCCACCGTGCTGCAGACCTGCTCACGCCAGCCCCCAGACAACTGCCCCTGCAGCAGGTTCTCGATGCATTGCGCCCGATTCTGGAAGATCCAGACAAACTCAAATGCGGTCATAATCTGAAATATGATATTCAGGTGCTGCGCCGTGCCGGCATTGAGTTGCGTGGCATTGCTGCCGATTCCATGCTGCTGGCCTATTGTATCTATCCGGCCAAATACCCGCCCAAAATGGACAGTGTGGCCGAGGATTATCTGGGCCACCATTGTATCGCCTATGAAGAGGTTGCCGGCAAGGGTGCCAAACAAATCGGTTTTGATCAGGTGTCGATTGAAATGGCACTGCCCTATGCTGCTGAAGATGCTGAAATTGCACTCAGGCTAACCCATGTTCTGCGCAACCGGCTGGAAGCGGAACAACGCCTCAAACGCCATGATGACATCGAACTGCCGCTGGCAACCGTTCTGGCCGATATGGAATGGACCGGCGCTCATCTCGATGCTGCCAAACTGGGCAAACTCTCTGCCCGTTTCGGTGAACGGATCATGGAACTGGAATCGCGCATCCATGAGGCGGCAGGTGAAACATTCAATATCCAGTCGCCCAAGCAGCTGGGAGTCCTGTTGTTTGAAACACTCGCTATTCCGGGCGGTAAAAAAACAAAATCGGGGCAGTGGGCGACAGGGCAGGAAGTACTGGAAGCTCTGGCAGAAAAACATGAGGTACCGCGTCTGATTCTTGAAGTGCGGCAACTGTCCAAGCTCAAATCGACCTACACCGATGCATTGCCAAAACTGATCCATCCGGCCACAGGCCGCGTGCATACATCATTCAATCAGGCCATCACCACTACAGGTCGACTTTCCTCTTCCGATCCGAATTTACAGAACATTCCGATCCGAAGCAGTGAGGGACGGGAAATCCGTAAAGCTTTTACAGCTGAACCGGGCCATGTACTGATTGCCGCCGACTATTCCCAGATCGAATTGCGACTGATGGCCCATTTCTCAAAAGACAGTGTGCTTATGCAGGCCTTTGCCGATGGCAGTGATATTCATGCCGCCACTGCCGCAGCAGTCAACGGCGTTGATCTTGCCGATGTTTCCGGAGAAATGCGCCGGCACGCCAAGATTATCAATTTCGGTATTCTCTACGGCATGAGCGCCTTCGGTCTGGCCAAACAGCTCGGTGTCAGCCGCAGTGATGCCAAGGCCTTTATTGAAACCTATTTCTCGCGTTATCCGTCCGTCCGCAAATTCATGGATGACACGCTGGAACAGGCACGGAAAGATCAATATGTCGAAACGTTGCTTGGCCACCGTGTTTATGTACCCGAAATCAACAGCAGCAACGGCATGCGCCGATCCTATGCCGAACGCACCGCTATCAATGCACCGCTACAGGGTTCGGCTGCCGATATTATCAAGATCGCCATGATCCGCCTGCATCAGCGCCTGCAAACAGAAGCTCCTGAGGCGCATATCATCCTGCAGGTGCATGATGAATTAATCGTGGAAGCACCGGCGACACAAATACAGCAGGTATCATCCATCATGCAGGAAACCATGGAAGCCGCCGTGAATCTGAATGTGCCGCTGATTGTGGATATCGGTACCGGAGACAACTGGTTCGAGGCGCATCAACTGTAGGAAAAACGCTGCCAGACCAGTGTTCCATGGTTAGTGATGGCTGCCTTCCTGTTCCAGTTCTCTGGCAAAGATATCTTTGTTTTTTCCGATAATCACGATCAGGAACAGTGAATAGATCAGGGTGGAAAGCATGATCACGCCGACAACAATTGCCTTGAACATTTCAAGATGCTCGAACGAGGCGGGAATCATCATCAGCATCACTACAGAAAGCCCGCCCTTGATGCCGGCAAAGGTCAGCACGCCCCACCAGCGGAAATTCACATTGGTCATATGGCCGGTTTGATTCGTCAGCATGGCGAATTTAGCCATCATGGCTGCACGAATCAGCGTGGTGGCCAGAAACATCACCAGAATTTCAGTCCTGTATTGCCATAGCAAATCAAGGTTGATGATTTCAGCCATGGCCACAAACAGCATGGTATTGGCAACAATGGCCAGCAACTGAATATCCTCCTTGCTGCGTAAATGCCGATCACGCTCTTCCACCGTTGCCCTGATTTTATGGATAGCCTGCCGGACCAACGAACCGGAGCTCTCCGCCAGTGAGGATTCGCGCTGCAAATCCTCAGACTCTTTTTCGATACGCATCTCATTGTAGGCCACCGCCTTGCTCATGACATGGTGTACTGTGACTGTCGCAACAATACAGGTCAGAATGCCGGACAAATGGGTATGCGAATGACCGCCAAGCAGATTAAGCAGGGCATAAAAATGTTCGGCCAGTTCAAATGCACCATAACCGGTCAGAATCAGCACCAGCAGTTCAGCAATCCTGTTGTCCGTCGTTTTCATCGCGATCAGGCCCATATATCCGATTACCACAGCCAGATAGAACAGGCTCAGCCCGTGTTCCTTCAGATCCTCGACTTTCAGTTCCAGCGAATCGGAAATCAGCAGTATCGGCAACAGCAGAATCACCAGCGTAGCAAAGTGTTCGGCATCGCCGGTCAGCATAAAAAGGTCACCGAAAGCGGCATGAAATCCGAACGATAAAACAATCAGACCAACCGGTGATGGAATTTTCAGTTTATCTTGCAGCTGCAGGGCCAGGTACAGAATCGTGGCGATCGAAAGAACGGTAATTATCATACAAGGGCCTGTTCACACGTGTCTGGCCGTAGCGAAATAGCCATTTTTGTTTCGCTGCAAGGCATTTCGAGGGCCATGTCTAAATCGTCAACAGCACAAAGCCGATAAATGCCGCATAGATCAACATATTCAGACTGAGATAGACCGGTTTCAAGCGTCCGGTTTTGTGCAGGAACCACAGCAGACCGCTGCCAAGCATGGCCAGCATGACCGCAACCACCGCATGCACATCATTGAATGCCCATGGCATCAGCAACATGCCGGCAGCCGGAATCACCGTACCCTGAAAAACCATGGCGCCGGTGATATTCCCGAAGGCCAGTGTATCCCTGCCCCGCCTGATCCAGAGAATGGAATTCACCTTTTCCGGCAATTCAGTTGCAATCGGCACAATCAACAGCGACACCACCAGTGCGGAAACCCCGAACAGGCTGCTGGCCTGTTCCACACCATGCACAAACATCTTCGCACCGATCACTAGCAGTGACAGACCTGCCAGCAACTGCAATACGGCAACCGGCGTGGAATCCCCCAGAAAGCGTGAGATATGCAATCCATTATCCGCTTCGGTACCGTGCCCTTCCTCAACCAGCGCCTTGCTGGCCCGGATGGTACGCATCAGGTAAATGAAATAAATCAGAAACAGGGAAAATGCCACAAACATTTTCGCCGATCCCCAACTCTGCGGCAACAACGCCGCCATGATCACCAGCGAAAAAGCCAACATGAATGTATAGATATCCCGTTTAAAACCGGATGCTTCCGGACTGAAGCTGGTATTCCATCCCCGTTTTCTGCCGGCAAACCACGCCATCAAACCCAGGCTGAGGGTAGCCAGCATGAACGGAGCGCCAAGAATGGCACCCATACCCACTTCCCGGTTCACCGATTCACTCGCACCACCGGCCAGAATCGCCACAATGGGAATAATCGTTTCCGGCATTGCTGTACCCACTGCAGCAAAAATAGATCCTGTCACACCTTCGGATACGCCCATGCGCTCCCCGAGATGCTCCAGCGCATTGGTAAAAATTTCCGCTGCCAGGAATACGATCACCAGAGCAATCAGCAGAAGATAAAGAGCATCAATCATGGATAGTATTCTCCCGACTTTCCGGATCTGTAAGAATGTTCATGGCAACCGGAATACAAAACGGGAATTCTACCGGTCACCCGGTAAAAGACCAGAATCAGACGCTGGTACAACGCGCCGCTTCCTGTTCCAATACGCCTATGCGAAAATCGGGATTCACCACATCCGGAAAATGGCGTCAGCATTTCACCATTGACAGACCACAGGCAAAGCCCGGATGCATCTGGGTGCATGCCTGTTCGGTCGGTGAAGTCGCCTCGGTCACACCTCTGATTCGCGCCCTGCTTGAGCAGGGTCACCGTATTCACCTGACTGTGGTCACTGCGACCGGTTTTGCACATGCAGATCGATTGCTGGGCAATAGTATTTCATTGTCTTTCCTGCCATGGGATTTGCCAACCACCATGAGACGGCTGGTTCGCGCCTTACAACCCGCACTGCTGCTGCTGGCAGAGACCGAATTCTGGCCCGGCATGCTATCCGCCTGCAAAAAACAGGATATTCCGGTCATCGGTATCAATACCCGAATTTCGGATCGCTCATTCCCGCGCTACAGGGCCTCGCGCCGATTGTGGAAACGCTGGCTGGCACCGGTATGCCTGTTTTTACCCCAGAGCCAGACCGACGCTGAACGGTTAATCGCCATGGGAGTCAAGTCCGAAAAAATTGAAGTTGCAGGCAATCTCAAATATGCCATCAAAATACCCGATGTAGATTCCGGAGCACTTCGCAAAACCCTGGATAACAGCAGCAGCCGGCCCATTCTGATAATTGCCAGCACCCATGCAGGCGAAGACAGCCTTTTACTGGATATGTGGCCGGCATGGCACAGCATCTGCCCGGATTTGCTGACTATTATCGTCCCTCGCCATCCCGAGCGTTTTGATCAGGTGGCAGAGCTGCTTCAGGAGCGGGGGCACAGCCTGTCGCGCTGGTCTGAACTGCATGACCGGGACACTGATGGCAGCCATGCACTTCCCCACCATGTCAATTTTGTCCTGCTTGATGGCATGGGTATTCTGACCGGCTTATATACCATCGCGGATCTGGTGATTGTGGGCGGTAGCCTGATTGATATCGGTGGTCATAATCCGCTGGAAGCGGCCATTTGCGGTCGCGGCGTTGTCACCGGCCCCCATGTTCAGAATTTCCGGGATATCATGGCGGATATGCAGCAGGCCGAAGCAGCAATTATCAGCCGGAACCCTTCGGATATGGATGCGGCGATCATCCGGCTGCTCAGTCATCCGGATGAACTCAGACATCTGAATGCCAGTGCAGCGCTGTTCATGCAGGACAGATCCCGGATACTGGATCGCATGCTTGCCGCCATCGAACCCTGGATGGCTGGGCACAGGAATCATCATGTCCCGTCTGCATGAACGAATGGAAGATATATGGTGGAGTCCATGCCGGCCGCCACTGCTGCTGCGCTGCATCGAACCGATATATAGAGCCATCAGCAGCGTACATCTGAAACGACGTGCCGCATGCAAAATCACACTGCCATTGCCACTGATCTCGGTCGGCAATATCACAGCCGGTGGCAGCGGCAAGACCCCGTTTGTGCTGTGGCTGGCCGATGGCTTGAAACAGCTGGGCTTTTCGCCTGTGATTCTGTGCCGGGGCGATGGCGGTAAAACCTCATCACCTGTCGTTGTCAGCCCTCACAGTGATATCAGGCTGGTTGGAGACGAAGCCAAAATGCTGGCCCAAATGTCCGGCTGTCCGGTGGTTGCAGCAGCGGACCGAACCGCTGTATCCGATCTGGTCAGCGGTCTTGGCAATATCCTGATTCTGGATG
>JBHHTY010000057.1:0-11188 GCA_046753565.1 Mariprofundus sp. | reverse complement strand
AGGGATGCTGATTAATGGCCTTCTGCCTGTCATCAGCAGGCCATCCATGGCCTGCACGGAAACGCTGAATTAATCAGCGCTTCCTTAAAACCGGGGGTGAATAACATGAATCGAATACTTCCTGCACTACTGGCGCTGCTGCTGCCGATTGCTTCTGCCCATGCACACGGGAGCGACCCTTTACCATCATGGAATCAGGGGGCGGCCAAACAGGCCATTATTCAGTTTGTGCGGGAGGTAACAAAGCAGGGTGGCGAACATTATGTCCCCCCTGCAGAACGTGTTGCGACATTTGATAATGACGGCACGTTATGGGTGGAATATCCCGTCTACACGCAGGCGGTGTTTGCATTCGATCGGGTCAGGAAACTCGCTCCCCGACACCCGGAATGGAAAACCAGACAGCCCTTCAAAGGGGTGCTGGAAGGGGATATGAAGGCTGTCGGTGATACCGGTGTCAAGGGGCTGCTGGAGATTGTTCTTGCAACCCATTCAGGCATGACGGCGCGTGAATTTGAAGCCGAGGCAAGCAGTTGGCTGAAAACGGCCAGGCATCCCAAATTCAAACGGCCATATATTGAACTTGTTTATCAACCGCAACTCGAATTACTGGCATATTTGCGGGATCATGGCTTTAAAACGTTCATTGTTTCCGGCGGAGGTACGGCATTCATGCGGCCTGTAAGCGAGCAGATTTATGGCATACCGCCTGAGCAGGTCATTGGCTCAAGTATTGTTTCCCGATTTGAGATGAAAGAGGGCAAATACCAACTGATACGCATGCCAGAGATCCATTTTGTTAACGACAAGGCTGATAAGCCTGTCGGTATCTATGAACATATTGGCCGCCGACCGATTCTGGCTTTCGGCAATTCCGATTCGGACATGCAGATGATTGAATACACCCGGAGCGGCGACGGGCTGCGACTGGCATTGTTTGTTCATCACACGGATGCAGAACGTGAATTTTCATATGACAGAAAAAGCCATGTCGGCAAGTTGGATAAAGTGCTTGATATGGCTGACAGGCATGGCTGGATTGTCGTGGATATGAAGAAAGACTGGAACGTGGTGTTTCCGTTTGAGCTGGCCCGGCATTAAATAGTGTCATCCATACATACAGCCTCGTTCACAGGGCGAAGCGCATGAAGATTGCCGGTAGAACAGCAGGCCGATACCTGATTTTATTCAGCCTGTTGTGCCTGTGTGCCTGTGACCGACAGGCAAACGACAGCGAGCCATTACAGCCTGAATCCCTGCAGACGGAACAGGCTACGAAAAGGCATTTTGTGGATGAAAAGGCATGCATTGCCTGCCATCAGGGCGAATTCAAACAGTGGCAGGGCTCACACCACGACAGGGCCATGGATGTGGCGACTGCGGATACTGTGCTGGGCGATTTCAACAATGCCCGTTTTACCGCTCACGGCATCACATCCACTTTTTTCCGGCGTGACGGGAAATACGTTGTCCATACCGATGGCAAGGATGGCAAGATGCACGATTTCCAGATCAGCTATGTATTCGGTTTCACGCCGCTGCAGCAGTATCTGATCAAATTCCCGGATGGACGCATGCAGGCGCTGGATATCGCCTGGGACACGCGTCCCGAGGAAGCTGGCGGGCAGCGCTGGTTCCATTTGCATCCGGATGAACAGATCAGCGCCAGACATCCGTTTCACTGGACAAAGCGTTTTTCCAACTGGAATTATATGTGTGCCGAGTGTCACTCCACGCAGGTGAAAAAGCATTTTGATTTAAAAACGAACACATTTAAAACCACGTGGTTTAAAACCGATGTGGGTTGCCAGGCCTGTCATGGCCCCGGTTCGGATCATATTGCCTGGGCCGGGCACGGGAATTCAAGCTCCGACCCCGATAAAGGACTTGCGGTCGATCTTGCGGCGGATGATGCCCGTGTGCAGATCGAATCATGCGCCAGATGCCATGCCCGCCGCAGCAATGTCAGCAGCAAATATGAATTCGGCAAACCGCTGATGGACTTCTACCAGCCGCAAGTGTTGCGTCAGCCCTTTTACCATCCGGATGGCCAGATCAAGGACGAGGTCTATGTGTATGGCTCATTTTTGCAATCCAAAATGCATGCCAAAGGCGTGCGTTGTACAGATTGTCATAATGCCCATAGCGCCCGTCTGAAACTGCCCGGGAAAGAGCTTTGCATTTCCTGCCATAACAGCCGGGGGAATGCCCGTTTTGGCAGTTTGAAGAAACATCGTTATGACTCGCCCGCGCATCATTTTCACCCAAAAGGTTCAAAGGGCGCGCTTTGTATATCCTGCCACATGCCTGAAAAAACCTATATGGGTATTGATGCCCGCAGGGATCACAGTTTCCGCATTCCCCGACCCGATTTGTCAGTAAAAATCGGTGTTCCGAACGCCTGCACGCAGTGTCATCAAAACAAAACAGACCGATGGGCTGCGAATACCGTGGCCAAATGGTATCCGGCATCGGCAATACGATATGCCGGGGAAACCCATTTTTCACAGGTTTTTGCAGCAGCCCAGTCAGCCGACGGGCAAACGGAAGATATTGGCAGGGGCCTGATGGATATTGCCGGGGATCATGAAAAGCCTTCCATGGTGCGGGCAACTGCGGTCAGCCTGCTGGAGACATATCCCGGTATGCAAACCGTGCAGTTATTGCAGGGCCTGTTGAAAGAGCGCGATGATCTGGTTCGTTATCATGCCATTCACAGTCTGGCCGCCCTGATCCCCGTGCAGGCAGGTGAGGCGATGCTGCGCAAGAAGCTCGTGTTATTGATGCCATTATTGCAGGATGATATTCGGGCTGTACGCACAGAGGCAGCCCGTGCTTTAAGTGATGTGCCGGAAAATATGTTTTCAGCAACACAATACAAGCTTTTCCAACAGAGCCTGACTGAATATATCGAGCGGCAACGGGATCTCGAAGATCGTCCCGAAGCGCATCTGAATTTGGGGCTGCTACATCAGCGCATGGGCAATATTCTGGAGGCAGAAGCGGATTATCAAATCGCCATTGCCTTGTATCCTGATGATCTTCCTGCCTATTTCAATCTTGCCAACCTGTATCATATGCAATCGGCCAATGATAAGGCTGAAGAGATGTTCCGAAAGATTATAGCTTTGGATGATAAGGCCGGAGAAGCCTATTATTCACTGGGCCTGTTGCTGGCTGAGCTGGGGCGTATGGATGAAGCGCTTCCCGCTCTGAAACGCGCAACAGATTTGCTGCCCGAACGCGGCAGGGCGCGCTACAATTATGCGCTGGCCCTGAAGAAAGCAGGGCGGGACAGGCAGGCATTGCAGAATATGTTGCGATTGAGTCAGGCCGGGCTGCATGATCCGATGATGGTCTATGTATTGGCGACCTGGCTGGCTGAAGCCAGGCGTTATGATGAGGCCTTGTCATGGGCGAAAAAACTTGTGGAGATGCTGCCGGATGAGGAAGGGGCCAGGCATTTATTGATCGATATTCAACATAAAAAATCTGGCCGGAAACAAGCTGAGCTGCTGGAATAACAAAATGATGAATTCATTTTTATTCATGCATCAAATTCAGACGGAAGTATGGATATAAAAAAACCGAATATAGGGGGGTGATTCTGTGATCTATAGACAAATCCAGCTTAAAGCCTGCCTCATTCTACTTCTTTGCATGCATGGCGTCACTGTACCATTATCGGCAGAAGAAGCGGCCACATTTCCTTCGCTATGGAATAGTTATGATGCGCAATTCCAGAAAGCTGTTGATGGTGCATTGCGCAAGGAGTTCAAGGGTCAGCGGGCAGAGGCGATAAAACAGAAAAAGGTCGGGATCGTGGTGGTTGATATTACCGACCTGAAGCACCCGAAGGTCGCTGCATATAATCCTGATAAGATGATGTATGCTGCCAGTTTGCCCAAGATAGCCATTTTGCTGGGGGCGGCTGTGATGATCGATCGCGGCGAACTGGTTTTAAATGAGTCGTTGCGTGCATCCATGACCCGTATGATTCGCAATTCTTCCAACCGGGATGCCACTGCCATATTGAAGATGGTGGGCTTTGAGAATCTGGCAGAAATTCTGCAGTCAGAACGCTATCGCCTTTACGACCCGGCTCACAACGGCGGGCTCTGGGTTGGCCGCCCATATGCGAAAGGCCCGGTTTGGAGGCGTGATCCCCTGCATGGCATATCGCATGGCGCTACCGCAATGCAGGTCGCACGATTTTATTATCTTGGAGTGACAGGACGGCTGGTTTCAGAAGTGATGCTGGCCGAGATGAGAAATATCATGTCTGCACCTGCCATTAAACATAAATTTGTCAAAGGGCTGAAGCAGAGCAACAGCGATGCCCGCATTTTCCGCAAGTCGGGTACCTGGCGGCAGTTTCACTCTGACAGCGGCGTTATCATCGATGATGAGGCGGGCTACCGCTATATTATCGTATCATTGGCCAATCACCCGGATGGGGCGGATGGATTGAGACGTTTGGCCATCGCAGTAGATAAAGCGGTAAAAGGTATGCATCCCGATAAAAAGGCGCTGGAACCCATCATAGATCCGGAGACATATCCATTGCCTGAATAAAGGCGGGCTGTTTTTTTGCCCTTGCGTGGGAACAGGGAATTACCGACGCATACGTCCGCCACCTCTGGCTCCCGAAAAGCGGCCTGCAGAACGTGATCGCTGAAAGCTTCGTGTCCGTTGCGCCCCTCGTTGACGGGAATTATAGCTGCGATTCAACTGTTGCTGACGATTGTTACCATTGCGATTGAATTGTTGTCTCGATGAGCCTGAATAGCGTGAATTCGACGGGCGTGTTGCCGGCCTGTTGATCGAAGATGGCCGGTTCATGTTTGACGGTTTTTGCCTTTGCCAGCCGTTACTGGTTCTCTTTTCCCAGCCTTTGTCGGTTTTTCGGTGAATATTGCCATTGCGATCTGCAAATACATTGTTGGCGCGATCCCGTGTTGCCGGTTTGGCACGGTTTCTTTCCGCAGATTTCCGGATATCGCGGGTGGCCGGTTTGGCGCGGTCTCTTCCGACCGGTTTTTTAATATCCCGGGTTGATGGCCTGACCCGATCCCTGTTTTTTGAATTGCGATACAGCTCCGGGCGGCCTTTATTCTGTCCGGCCCAGTATCCGGCTCTGGCGCCATTGGCCCAGCCATGGCGATATCCTGCCCTGTAGGCATTATATCGAGCCGGCCCCCACCAGCCGCCACCATACCACCCGCCACCACCAATCATGAATGTGAACGGCCCTGTTGAGTAACTCAGTCCAAAACCCCAGCCTGTCCACGGGTTGTAGTGGACATGGAAACCAAATGTTGCCGGGCGTGGATAATAATAACGCCCGTACCAGTATGGATAATAATAGCCTGTACCATAGACAATGGTTTGATGATAGACATAGGTGCCTGTGTAACCTGGGGTATAACCCACATACACCACTTCCGGCGTGCTTTTATAGATATGAACAAAGGTGACATTGTACACGGGCGAGCTGGGTGGAATGGTATAGATAGCATCGGGGATTTCCGTGGCAACTTCCCACACACTGGTTGTGCTGTTTGAGACAAACCATACGCCATTGTCCACAGCATAATAACGTGAGCCAACACGAATAACAGGAATTTGGGAATTCACGGCATAGCGCATTCTGGTGCCTGGAATATTCTCAAACTTTGGTGTGCCATCATATTCGATTTTCAGTTTGGCTTTTTTGCGGTCGATGGCCGCAGTCTGGGGGATTTGTGCATCCAGTACGGACTCTTCGGCGATGCGGGTACCGGGAACAGCATACAGGACACGACCCATTTTGTGTTCTTCAGGGATTTTAGAGAAATCTTTCGGGAGCTTGTTGCCTGCAACATACTCCCACTTATCGGTCATGTTTTTTGCCTTGTACCAGCGGCCGGATAACAACACATAGTGGTATTGGGAGTGGATATCCATCAACACACTGCTTTCGGTATTGTGGATATACAGCAGATTCGTACCGCTGATGGGGGAGTATTCGGGTTTTCCGGCGGTTGATATCAGCTCGGTTGGTTTGGTGGCAATCACGATTTTCGGTGGCGTGGCGGATTTGGAACTGTTGCTTGCCTGTTTGCCGTTCGACTTGTCATTTTTTGCTGCCAGGGTAGTAATTTTATAGGGTACTGAGGAGGCAATACTCCAGCTCCCTTCAATGGCACTGGCGGTATACCATGTTGTTGCATTGGCATTGAGGTAGTATTTCTTTCCCCTTGGGTCAAACAGCAATGTATACGGTGTGTTGATGATTCGCATGACATCGCTGTTATCTATTTTCGTCAGCAGTGGATCACCATCAATGGTGATCAGCACGGCTGGCTCCGGCATGAATACAATGGCAGGGGGTGCTGTGCGGATGTTCTCGGAGGCTTTGATTTTCTGGGCTTCAATATCCAGCGAGGCAATGAGACGTTCCATGGAAATATGGAAGTCCCATCGAGGGATCTCACGCTCCAGTATTTTTTTGAGCTTGCCCGTTTTGGCACTATCCTGATTGGGGAAGCGGATGCGATTGATATTGATTCTTTCAATGGTGGCATTGCGCTCTTCCCTGTCGGTTTCGAGCTGTGCGGAAAACCAGATGGCTCCGAACACCGGTTCCTTTTTTTCTTTCAACTCAACCGATATGGCAAAGCGCCCATCCAGACGGTTGTTTTGCAGTGTTTCCGGCTGAGGTTGATAAATAACAATCGTAGCTGCCTGGGTCTTGATTTCCTTGGGCCAGGGATTGGCAGTGTCCACCTCGCAAAAAGCCGTCGAAGTTGTGTATAAAAAGAACAGGCCTGCGATGATGGCCTGGGAAAAAGATCGAAGAATGCTGGTTTTTTTCAATGTGGGGCCCCTGGTACACACATGTCTGAATGCACGCTTTTTGCTAAGTCTTGTGTGAAAGTGGCCGTAGATTTTCAGCCGCTGTCCAAGGCGATGATTGTGCTTGCAGGGAGGGATGTCAATGCTGCGGTATTGCTTGCCAAATCAGTAAATATCGCCATGATGCCGTTTCAAATATCACGATGGAAGGGGATAAAATGAAAAAGAATATATTTGCTTTGACGGTGCTGCTTGCCGGACTCATGACCGGGATGACGGCCTATGCCGGGGACGAGCTGAAATCAAATGATGTGCTTCAACAGGAAATTACCCTGACACGGGCCGCACTGGAAACACAACGCAAGGCCGTCATCCTTCAGAATATTCAGTTAACGACAGAGGAAGGTAGTGCTTTCTGGCCTGTATACAATCATTATCGGACTGAAATGCAGAAGGTTGGTGACAAGCGGGTTGCTGTGATCGGTGATTATGCAGATGCCTACAGGAATAACGCATTGAGTGATAAAGCCGCAGCCAAACTGCTGGATCGTTACCTGAATGTATTACAGGATCAGGTCAAGGTGAAGAAGAAATTTGTGCGCAAGTTCAAAAAAGTGTTGCCAGCCATCAAGGTGGCTCGTTTCTATCAGGTGGATAATCGCCTCGATCTTCTCGTCAATATGCAGATCGCCAGCGGTGTGCCTTTGATGGAATAAACAAGTAAGGGCCGAATCCATATGGATCGGCCCTTATCTTTTGTTATCCATTGAACCAGGAGTATTTGCTATGAATCTATCCGGGCAGTCACAACCCCCTCAGGTTGGTCAAGCCATAGAAATCACCATCAGGCTGGGCATTATCATCCTGATTACCTTCTGGTGTTTTCAAATATTATCACCGTTTATCTCCATGATTTTATGGGGTGCGATTATCGCAGTGGCGATATATTCCCCGTTTTTAACGCTTGCCGAGAAACTGGGCGGGCGCAAAAAGCCGGCGGTTATCATCATTGCTATTGCGGGTATAGCGCTTGTGGTCTTGCCGGTTGTTTCATTGACCGGGTCGCTGGTGGATGGGGCGACATCTTTGGGTACAGCCATCAGCAGCGGCACATTGAAAATACCGCCCCCATCGGAGAATGTTCAGTCGTGGCCGCTGGTTGGTGGCAAGATCTATGCGTTCTGGCATCAGGCTTCAGTTGATCTGAGTGCATTGATTGAGAACAACCAGAGTCAACTGGCGGGGTTCGGAAAATCGCTGCTGGGTATGGCCGCTGGAGCCGGCATCGGCGCATTGCAGATGATTATCTCCATCCTGATCGCCGCAGCTTTTCTTTCCAATGCTGAAGCGGCCGGAGGGGCCATGAAAAAACTTGCCCGTCGCTTGAATGGCGAGCAAGGTGAAAAGCTTATTACGCTATCCGTATTTACCATTCGCAGTGTTGCCGGGGGCTTGCTGGGCATTGCCATATTTCAGGCGCTGTTGGCTGGTATCGGCATGGCCGTGATTGATGTGCCTGCTGCGGGCTTGCTGGCTCTGGGCGTATTGATGCTGTGTATTGCCCAGGTTCCTCCGATTCTACTGCTTGGCCCGGTAGCATTTTATGTCTTCTCTGTTGAAAGCTCGACGGTGGCAACGGTATTTCTGGTCTGGTGTCTGATTGTGAATTTTGCGGATCTGGTGCTCAAACCTGTTTTTCTGGGGCGTGGTGTGGATGCACCGATGCTGGTGATTTTGCTGGGAGCGGTTGGGGGAATGTTGGCATCCGGTATTGTCGGCCTGTTTGTCGGTGCTGTTGTTCTGGCTCTGGGTTACAAACTGTTTGATGCCTGGCTTCAGAAAGAAGTTGCATTGCCGGGCCAGGATCGGGCAACAGATACGCAGTCGGTTCACCCTGACTGATCTCGTGATTAGCAAGCGAAAACAGGGCTAGCATGTTTTTACCATTATTTCTGGGTGGCCTGACTGTTGTGCTCAGCATGGGCATTCAGATTGCTGCTGTGGTGTTAATGATACGTTATGTGATCAGCATGATCACCGACCGGCATCGCCATACGAACAGTTTTTCTTTTGATGCGCTTGTATTGATTTCCGTATTATTACTATTGTTTGTCGGGCATCTGGCGCAAATAGCGATCTGGGCCATGCTGTTTATGCAGGTCGGTGAGTTCGGCAGTTACCAGGCAGCTTTCTATCATTCCGCAGTGAATTTCACCTCGCTGGGATATGGCGATATTGTTATGAGCGAAAGCTGGCGTTTGCTGGGAGCACTGGAAGCCGCCAATGGTGTTTTGATGTTCGGTTTGTCTGCCGGCACGATTTTTGCAGTTATGGCGCGCTTGTTCGACCAGCATAAAGAATCGACAGGGCTGAAATGACTGTGTTCAAAAACATACTGTATGCGATCCTGCTGGTTCAACTGACAGCTTGTGCTGCAGTAGGGCCTGATTTTGTGAAGCCGGATGTTGAATTGCCGGAAACATGGTCCACAGACAGCATCGAAAACAGTCGGAATATGTTGCAGTCTTCTCCGGTAGAGCAGCGACAATGGTGGCAGATGTTTAACGATCCGGTGTTAAACCAGCTGGTGGAAACGGCATGGCAACAGAATCATTCACTTGAAATCGCAGGCTTACGGATACTTGAGGCCCGTGCCAGGCTGGGCATCGCCCAAGGATTAAGCTTTCCACAGACGCAGGCAGCATCCGGCAGTGCCGTTCGTGTTTCACCAACCGGTAATACCGGCACCCCGAGTTTCTGGCAGGGCAGTCTGAGTCTTGGTGCAACATGGGAAATGGATTTCTGGGGGCGTTTCCAACGCGGTATAGAATCTGCCGATGCTGCCTATATGGCTTCCATTGAAGCCCGTAATCAGGTGGTGCTGCTGTTGACGGCTCAGGTGGTTGACAGCTACCTGGTACTCCGGATTAATGAGGAATTGTTGCGCGTGGCTCATGAAAATGCTGCATTGCAACAGCGCAGTTATGATATCGCCCGCGTGTTGTTTCGTAACGGTTCCACTTCGGAGCTGGACATGCAGCAGGCGCAGACGCTGCTGCTGAGTACCAAAGCGAGCATTCCCGGTTATGAAGTGGCGATCAAAAAAGCGCGTAATGCGCTTAGTGTTTTATTGGGCAAGCCGCCAGGCGCAGTCGATACACTGTTGCATGGAAGGGGCTCTATTCCCGTGGTTCCGGAACATATTGAAGTAGGTATTCCAGCCGACTTGCTGCGCCAGCGTCCGGATGTACATCAGGCTGAACTTGTGGCCATGGCGCAGAATGCCAGAGTGGGTCTGGCTGAAGCCGATCTTTATCCCAGCTTCAGTTTATCCGGCAGTATCGGTCTGGCGGCAGGCGGTCTGGCCGGGGGCGCCTTTGCGGATCTTTTTGGGGCCAATGCATTGACCTATTCAGTCGGCCCGTCATTTGTCTGGCCATTTTTGAATTACGGACGTATTCGCAACAACATACGCGTACAGGACGCACAGCTGCAACAGGCACTGGTTCAATATCGTGAGGTTGTGATTCAGGCCGCGAGGGAAGTTGAAGATGCCATGACATCATTGGCCGGTTCCCGGGCGCAGGTGGCAATCATGCAAAAAACAGTGGTTTCTGCACAACGCTCGAACAATATATCCCTGTTACGCTATAAAGAGGGTTTTTCCAGTTATCAGCGTGTGCTGGATTCGCAAAAATCACTGTTCAAGCAGCAGCAAACTCTGATCAGTGTGCGCGGCGCTTCGGTACGCAATCTGGTTGCCCTGTACAAGGCATTGGGTGGAAGCTGGGATGCTCCGGCTGATTTGATCAGTGACGAGAGTCGGCAGCAAATGAAAACACGCACCGACTGGGGTGATTTGTTGGAGCATGATCAAAGGCGCGCGCAATGATGGTTTTACGTGTGATTGATATGGGAGATTTGAATGTCACAGAACGATGAGCAGCAAGCTGCTGCCTCCACAGATCCGGTGCGCAAATGGACATTGATGATATTGGCATTGGCCATCCTGTTGCTGGCCTGGCACATTGTTGCAGATCGTTTAACCCCCTATACATCGCAGGCGCGTGTACACGCCCTTGTCGTACCTGTTGCAGCCCAGGTGTCGGGCAAGGTGATTTCTGTTGCAGTGGGCAACAACCAGCAGGTTGAAGCAGGGCAGGAGCTGTTCCGCATCGATCCCGACAGCTATCAACTGGCCGTGAAACATGCAGAGGCGACACTGGCATCTGTACAGGCAAAGCTGAAACAGTCCGAAAGAGATGCGGCCCGTTTGAAACGCATCAGAAAACACGATCCCGGAGCCATTTCAGAACGTCGGGTTGAATCAGCGCTATCCTCCCTGGAAGCG
>JBHHTY010000056.1:0-11404 GCA_046753565.1 Mariprofundus sp. | reverse complement strand
CCGACATGCTGACGCTGCATGAGGATGCCTTTTATGAGTTCTTCCGCCCGTACCGTCACAAAGATGCCAGCCATGAGATCTGGGGCGGATTGGGGCTGGAAACTTTCGGGGATGATTTGGAGCTGGTGAAGCATCTTCCCGCAACCCATGTCTGGACTGTGGTCGATGGCGGTGATGATGCCGACCAATGGATTCTGACCGGAATCCATACCGTCAACCGGGTCTGTTATCTGGTTACGGAAGTGCCGCATAACTGGCAAGACATCCAGTTCCGTATTCCAGCTCGCGGATACTCCCTGACCAATCTCGGCCTGCTGCGACAAACGAATAAAATCAGCAGGTAGATATCATCCGGTGAACTGCCGGATTATTGAAACATTCGATCCCATGCAATGACCTGCCAGTCGCTGCGTTGCTGGGATTCATTGCCGGCATATACAACGGTGCCATCAATCCATTGCCCGGGAAAACTCTTTTTAAAGTGTGCGAGGCCTTTGAAGTAATCGCGGTTGATTGTCGCGCCGGCTTTGATTTCCAGCGCGTGGACGCCGGCACCATCCGGTTCGATCAAATCCACTTCGTTACCGACATTGTCCCGATAAAAATAGAAATCCACATTTCGCCGTTGATTCAATTTCGTCTTTAACCTGTCCATGATGATCATATTTTCAAATAATGCGCCATATAACGGATCGCGCTGCACCTGTTCCGGTTTGTTGATCCCGAGCAACCAGGCAGCCAGCCCGACATCATAAAAATATAATTTGGGAGCTTTAACCAGTCGCTTGCGGGTATTGGTGAACCAGGGGGGCAGGAGAAATATAATATAGCTTGCCTGTAACAGATCCAGCCATTGCCGTGCTGTACTGTGCGAAATGCCCGCATCATTGCCCAGATTGTTCATGTTCAGTAACTGTCCGATACGTCCGGCGCACAGGCGGACAAAGCGTTCAAACTTCTGCAGATCATGGATGGCACTGAGCTGGCGCAGATCGCGCTCCACATAGGTGGAAAAATATTCCCCCAGGGCTTGCGTTGGTTCCAGTTTATTCTGAATCAGCCGCGGATAGAAGCCGCCATACATCAGTGAGAGTAATGACATCGGATAGCCCGAAGCCTGTATCTCCCTGATGGTCAGTGGTAACAGGCGTAACAGTGCAGTTCGCCCGGCCAGTGACTGACTGACCTGATCCATAAGCTCAAATTGCTGGCTGCCGGTTAGAATGAAACGCCCCGCTGCCGGATTTTCGTCTACCAGTTCCTGTATATACGAGGGAAGTTCAGGGGCGCGTTGGATCTCATCCAGAATCGCACCTTCGGGAATAGAGGCAAGGAATCCCCGCGGATCTTCCTGTGCAAAATGACGTCGGTCCGGTGCTTCAAGGTTGATGTATGGCTTGTCGGGAAATGCGAGTCGGCACAACGTGGTTTTTCCGCTCTGGCGCGGTCCTGTCATGGTTACGACCGGATATTCCCTGCTGGCCTGAAGCAGGACGGGTAGCATCTCACGTTCAATCATGACCAGATATTACAATATCAAGATTAGATCGTCAAATTGTAAATAATTGGCACTGTCACAGATTCGGGGGTGGTGATGAGTTGTTTCAGCCAGGGGGAGCGCCTGCTGCGTCTGCCGGTAGTTTTTAAGAAAATGGTTTTATAAACCTTTCAACATGGATTCGACATCGGCTGTGGCCTGTTTCAGGCGTTCGGGATTCTGGCTGGACAGGCAGATCTTGCCGCAGGGATCGGGGCCGCAGCGGCCCGGATAGGAGCCGATCTCGACATCGTCGTATTGCTGCTGAATGGCGGTGAGGCCGGCAGCGAACAGGCTTTCGGGCAGGGTCACTTCAATTTCATGGCGCTGATAGGGCGTGGAGCCGAAATCATCCAGAATCGATTCCAGTTGCGAGGCGAAAATATCCGGCACGCCGGCCAGAATATAAACATTGTCGATATGCGCGCCCGGTGCGATGGTTTTTTCGCAGCGGATCAGTGAGGCGGTGGCGGGCACACGGGTCATGCGTCTGCGCCCGTCATTCATGCCTTCGTTGCCGTAATACTCCTGCATGGCCTGTACAATGAAACGATGTTCGATCAGTTCGACACCGAAAGCCTTCGCGACCGATTCCATGGTAATATCATCGTGGGTGGGGCCGATTCCGCCGGATGTGATCACCGCATCAAACTGATTTCTTAAACGATTCAGGGTGGATACAATGGCTTCATCCACATCGGGGATCACGGCAATTTCAGCCAGCCTGCAACCGCGACTGAACAGTTCCTGTGCAGCCAGCCATGCATTGGCTTCGCGGGTGCGTCCGGAGAGCACTTCATTGCCGATCACCAGCATGGCGGCGCTTTGATGTTTCATGCTTGAACAGTTATGCCGGAGATGGAATCCGTCAAGGGTTTAACTGCCTGAATCCGGAGGCAGGATCAGGGAAAAGGCGTTTGAAATCCGTTTCCCCGATCCCCGGGATTATTTTCCGGCCAGGGAGCGCAGTGCGGCAATACGCGCTTCGGTGCTCGGGTGTGATGCGAACAGATGCATCAGACCGCTGGTTTTGCCGTGAATCTTCATGGTCGCCAGTGCATCCTTGGGTGCCAGTACGGACTGTTCCTCTTCTTCAACCGGGGCGGATCGCTGCGCCAGATGTTCAATTTTCTGCAGGGCGCGGATCATATTGTCGGCACCGTAGGCCCCGGCGGCATAAGCATCGGCCCTGAATTCACGGCGACGGGAATGCCACATCACCACAATCATGGCCAGAATCGAGAACAGGATTTGCAGCACCATGTCGACAATGAAATAGAGCATATAATTCATTTCACCGTCACGGGAACCGGCGCTGGCCACGAGGCGGGCAATCATGCTGGCCAGGAAATAAACAAAAGTGTTCATCAGCCCCTGCAACAGGGTGGTGGCAACCATATCGCCGTTGGCGACGTGACCCATTTCGTGCGCCAGCACGGATTTCAGCTCGCTGTCGGTCATGGCCATGGCCAGCCCGGAAGAAACCGCGATCATTGATTTGTTGCGGGTCGGGCCGGTGGCGAAGGCATTGGGAGCATCATCCCAGTATACCCAGACTTCCGGCATTCTGATGCCGGCTTGCTGTGCCAGTTCCTGTACCGTGTTGTAGACCAGTTTTTCCTTTTCGGTAGCCGGATTGATGACCTGCTGCATTTTGTACATGCGTTTGGCCATCGGCTTGGACATCCACAACGAGATAAAGGCGCCGCCGAAGCCGAATACCATGGCCCATGCGAACTGGGATGTGGCAAATGAGCCCCGCAGGTCAATGCCGAAGGCGGGCAGGATAAAGTTGATGATGATGCTGCCCGAGATGGCCAGGGTCAGAAACACCAGTAAATTGGTAATGATGAGCATGAACAGGCCCTTGAAACTGCGCATAAAAACTCCTTTTTGATATAATCCTGATATGATCTGAGGGAATGTGGGGTAGCGAGTATGCAAATTCAAGGCTTGAAATTCAATGAAGCGTACCTTAAAAACAGATTATGAATTCAGATACCGTTCACGATCCCGAAGTTCTTGATGCTGCATCGGAAACTTCCGACAGCACACAGGCGCAGCTGGTGCGCACGGAAGATGTCCTACCGCCGCAATTAACCCTGCTTCCGTTATCCAATCGGCCGCTTTTTCCCGGTCTGATTGTGCCGCTGGTCTATGAAAGCGAGGAGATGGGCAAGGTAGTACGCGATCTGGCCGCCAGCCATGAGCAGCATGTCGGGCTGGTGCTGGTGCGTGATGAGGATCAGCCCTACGCGCCGCAGAACCTGTATGAGGTCGGTGTGGTTGCCCGCATCGGCAAGGCGGTGGAGATTGAGGGGCATGGCCTGCATCTGGTTGTGGAATGCCTGCGCCGTTTCCGTATTGAGGGATTTCTGACCAGTGAAAACCCGATTCGGGTGAGAGTCCGTTACCGGTCTGAAACCTCCTTCGAGGACAATATCACGCTGCGCGCCTATACCGTGGCGATCGTCAACACGATCAAGGAACTGCTCAAACATAATCCGCTGTATGAAGAGGAACTGCGCCTGTTCGCATCCCGTTTTGATGTGAACGAGCCGACCCGGCTGGCCGATTTTGCCGCCAGCCTGACCACAGCCAGTCGGGAGGATTTGCAGGATATTCTGGAAACAGATGCCATTTTCGAGCGCCTGAAAAAAGTGGTATCGCTGCTCAACCGGGAACTGAATGTCAGCAAGGTGCAGACAAAAATACGTGAAAATATCGATGAGCGTGTTTCCGAGCAGCAGCGCAAATTCTTCCTGCAGGAGCAGCTGCAGGAGATTCAGCGCGAACTGGGTCTGAATGAAGACCCGCGTGAGAAGGAGATCGGTGAATTCCGTAAAAAGGCGAAAAAGCTGCATTTCAGCGAAGAAGCCGGAGCCGCTTTTGATGAGGAACTGAACAAGCTGGCCATGCTGGAAACCGCATCGCCGGAATACAGCGTGATGCGCAACTATCTGGACTGGCTGACATGTTTGCCGTGGGGTAAAACATGCCGGGAACGCTATAATCTGAAAAGTGCTGCGCGGGCATTGAACAGGCATCATGCCGGCCTTGGGGACGTCAAGGATCGTATCCTGGAATTCATTGCCGTGGGGGCGCGCAAAAAAGCGGTAGGTGGTTCGATCATCCTGTTTGTCGGACCGCCGGGTGTCGGCAAAACCTCGCTGGGCAAGGCCATTGCCGAAGCAGTGGGGCGTCCGTTTTACCGCTTCTCTGTCGGCGGTATGCGCGATGAGGCTGAAATCAAGGGGCATCGCCGCACCTATATCGGCGCCATGCCCGGCAAGATTGTGCAGGCTCTTAAACGGGTGGAAGTGGCCAATCCGGTGATCATGATTGATGAAGTGGACAAGATCGGTTCCGATTTCCGCGGGGATCCGGCTTCCGCTCTGCTGGAAGTGCTGGATCCGGAACAGAATGCCGATTTCATGGATCATTATCTGGATGTGCGTTTTGATCTGTCACAGGTGCTGTTTCTGCTGACGGCCAATCAGCTGGATACGGTGCCGGGGCCGTTGCTGGATCGAGCCGAAATTATTCGTCTGCCCGGTTATATGGCCAGCGAAAAGGTGGAGATTGCCCGCAAGCATCTGTGGCCGACGCTGCTGAAGGAGCATGCGCTGTCCCGCCATGATGTATCGTTGACCCGGACGGTGATCCGGCATCTGGTGGAGGATTATGCCAGGGAACCGGGTGTGCGCAGACTGGAAGGCCTGATGAAAAAAATCCTGCGCAAGGTGGCGCGAAAAATGGCTGAAAAAACCGCGCAAGGCGGCGAATCAGTACCGCTGCGTATCGGTGTTGCCGATCTTGCGGATTATATCGGCAAGCCGCGTTTCCGTGAGCAGGCCATCAAGCAGGACGTGGGGCTGTGTACCGGCCTGGCCTGGACCGCCATGGGTGGCACAACGCTGACCCTGGAAGCAACCGTGATTCATCGCGACCGGCGCGGTATGAAAATCACCGGACAGCTGGGCAAGGTGATGCAGGAATCCTCGGAAATCGCCTATTCCTATATTGCGGCGAATCTGGTCCGTTTCGGTGCTGATAAAAGCTTCTTCGACAAGGCCTTTGTGCATATTCATGTGCCGGAAGGGGCGGTGCCGAAAGACGGCCCGAGCGCAGGTATTGCCATGGCGACTGCACTGTTATCGCTGGCACTGGGCAGGGCACCGGCCTGTATGGCCATGACCGGTGAAATGACGCTGACCGGTGAGGTGTTGCCGATCGGTGGCGAACGCGAGAAATTGCTGGCGGCCAAACGCCTCGGTATCTCCGAAGTGATTCTGCCGGCGGCCAATCAGGTGGATGTGGATGAGTTGCCGGATTCCGTGTGCGAAGGTTTGACCATCCATTACGCCGCGCATTTCAGGGATGTGGCCAGACTGATGTTCGATATCCGGATGAAGCCGGCAGACAAACGCTGAGCAGTCCAGTGGGGCTGCCCGGGAAATGTACTGAACTCAGTTTTTTCTGAAGCTGGTGATCAGCAGCAGGACAACGGCAACCGAGATACAGGCATCGGCAATATTGAAGGCGGGCCAGTGGTATTCGCGACCGCCGATGCGGACATACCAGTCGATGAAATCGACAACATAGCCCAGCTGAATCCGATCCCAGATATTACCGACAGCACCGGTCAGAATGAGTATCAGCAACCATGATGTGATACCTGCACGGCGGCGTTCCTGCCACCACCAGAACAGCACGGCGATAGCGATGCCGCTGGTGACACCGGGTAGCAGCCACATCCGCAGTGAATCGGGCAGTTCGGCAAACATCGAGAACGCCACGCCGGGGTTATAGGCGCGAATGATATTGAAAAAACCGTCAAGTACAGCAAAGGCATGGAAATCCGCTTGCTGAATCCACCATTTGGACAGCTGATCGGCAGCAAGCAGCAGGCTGAACAGTCCGATTTGTTGTTGTGTCCGGGTCATGGATCCATCCTTTGATGCGAGGAGATATTCGATTTGTGCATATTGCAGGAATCAGGTCAAAACCCTGCGGGCAGCGCCTGATCTTCGCAAGCCATTCAGGGCGGTATATTTATGATACAGATCACATCTTGTAACTGTCATGCCGCTACTGTTCCCGCATTGTTCGAGCTGTTGCTGCTGCTTGTATTGCGAGATGCCTCGACAATCACCGGTCCGGGTGAATATGCTTTCTATCCCCCCCATCCCTGATGCATATTCTCCGGGCCGGCTTTTTTCGACTACCGCACAGATCAGGATGAACCAAAATGTTTTCCGGCCAGAAAATGCAATCCGGTGAGCGTCAGATGGGGCAGGTGATAGTCGATGTCCGGCAGATCTTCAATGAGCAGCGGAACCAGGCCACCGGTGGCAATAACCGGGGCATCCCCGTATCCATCCAGTTGCCGTAAACGCTTGATCAGACCGGCAATGGCGTCGATGGCGGCCCAGTAGCTGCCGGACTGGATGCTGGTCACCGTATCGCGACCGATCAGTTCATCGGAGCGTTTGATGGAAACTTCCGGCAATTTGGCTGCGCGCCGGCACAGGGCGGCCACAGCCATTTCAATGCCCGGCAGAATCAGGCCGCCGGCATAATGTCCCTGCGGTGATACGATATCGAATGTGGTGGCGGTACCGCAGTCCAGCACGATGGCCGGTGCGCCGAACTGTTCGCGTGCGGCCACCGCATTGACGATCCGGTCGGCGCCGACTTCTCTGGGGTTTTTGTAATCAACCGCCATGCCGGTTTTGACTTCGCTGCTTCCGATCATGGCCGGTTGTTTGCCGCAAATTCTCAGACAGGCATCAGCCAGTGGCGCATCCAGATGCGGTACCACGCTGGCTACCATAATACCCTGTACCTGATCAGCCGGCTGGCCGGACTGTTCGAACATGCCGTGCAGCTGCCATGCCAGTTCATCCGCTGTAAGCTGACGCTCGCTGGACAGACGCCAGTGGGTGATCAACCGGCCGCCCTCGAACAGGCCGAAAACCATCTGGGTATTGCCGATATCGGCGACCAGCAGTTTCTGATTCATGATAACAACTCCAGATCACCGGCAATAATTCGCTGGATCCCGTTAGCGGTGTCCAGCAACAGGGCACCGTCATCATCCAGTGCGGTTGCAATGCCCTCGATATATTGCCGGCCATCGTACACACTGACTCTGGCACCGGAAGCGGCATGGGCCTGCCACCAGGCCCGCTGAACAGGCGCGAATCCATGCTGTAAGCAGGTGTCATACCATTGATCCAGGGCATGGAGAATATCTACAGCCAGTTCAGTTCTGGATACAGGCGATGCGCTGATCGTGGCCATGTCGGTGACCGGTTTGTCGATATCGGATGGCCAGCCGTCAGCCGGTGCCGCCAGATTGATGCCGAAGCCGAGTACGACTGCATGGACACGACCGGGTTCTGCGCGCATTTCTGTCAGGATGCCGGCAACCTTTTTGCCGTGGTGGAGCAGATCATTGGGCCATTTGATACGGATATCCGGTGCCTTTCGGCTCAATACTTCATGCAGGGCAACGGCGGTCAGCAGGGATAGCTGAGGCACCTGCTCCGGTGGCAGATCCGGGCGCAGCAGGACACTGGCTGCCAGCGATTCAGGCATGGTATGCCAGGTTCTTCCCAGACGGCCCTTGCCCTGGCGCTGCCGGTTGGCGAAAATCACCAGACCTTCTTCCGCACCTTCTCCGGCCTGTTGCATGGCATCCTGATTGGTTGACCCCGTTTCCTCGAGTACCATGATCTGTTTGCCGATACGACGGGTGGACAATTGAGCTTTGAGCAATCCCTCGTTGAATATGTTCGAATTCAGCACATAGCCCTTGCCGGCCCGGGCATCGATATCAATGCCGGTTTTTTTCAGCATCTGGATATGTTTCCAGACGCCGGCGCGCGACAGGCCCAGCTCGCTGGCCAGATCATCGCCGGAAACAGGCTTCCGGCTCATGCCGAGCCGGGTCAGAATATGTTGGCGGGCCCTGTTCAAGTCCGGTTTCCGCCAGCTTGTGTATCCGCATGCACGATTCGCATGGACAGATCGAGTATCGGGGCGGAATGGGTAACAGCCCCGATGGCGATGCGGTCGACACCGGTTTCGGCATAGGCGCGGGCATTGGCCAGTGTGATATTGCCGCTGGCTTCCAGCAGGATAGAGGCAGGCACCATGGCCCGTGCCTGTCTGACCATGGCAGGCTCCATATTGTCGAGCAGTATAATATCCGGGCGAACAGCAATGGCTTCGGATACTTCATCCAGTGTTTCACATTCCACTTCGATCCATGTGTCATGAGGACTCTGCCGGCAGGCTTCGACTGCCTCCGTGATGGAACCGCAGGCTTCGATATGATTTTCCTTGATCAGCATACCACTTTGCAGATCCATGCGGTGATTGATGCCGCCGCCATGAATGACCGCCTGTTTTTCCAGCTGCCGGAATCCCGGCGTGGTTTTGCGCGTATCCGCTATCCGGCAGCCTGTGCCCTGCAAGGCATCGGAAAATGCCCGGGTCGCCGTGGCAATACCTGAGAGATGCTGCAGGAAATTCAATGCGGTGCGTTCGGCTGCCAGCAGGGAACGGACGGGGCCATGCAGTTCGGCAATGATATCACCGGTTTTTACACTGTCGGCATCGGTACATTTCCACTGGGAGGCAATCGCCCCGTCCACAGCGGCAAACACGCCATCGGCAACCCGGACGCCGGAAATGACACCATTATCTTTGGCGGTAATACGGGCAGCCCCCTGCAGGCCGGCAGGAATGGTGGCTGTGGCGGTTAAATCGTTATGTGCGGCATCTTCGGCCAGAGCAAGTTCAATCAGAGGAGAAATCTTCATTGGCTGAACTCTATGACACTGCCTAAAAAGTGCATCCCTCATATTTTCCGGTGCGGATACCGCGGTCGGTTCGGGACAGATACATGGATGTGCACAGATGCATTGCATTTTCCGCATGAAATCAGGATGATGCAGACTATGGGGATGGCAGGCGGAGAACGGCAGGACAGGGCGACGATTCTGGTTGTTGATGATACGCCGGAGAATATCGATGTGCTCAGGGGGGTACTGAAGCCGCTTTACAAGGTGCAGGTTGCCATTAACGGGGAACAGGCATTGAAACTCTGCTGGTCGGATCAGCCGCCCGATCTGGTGCTGCTGGATGTGATGATGCCGGGCATGGACGGTTTCGAGGTCTGTCGCAGGCTGAAAGCGGATTCGCGCAGCGATGCCATGCCGGTGATTTTTGTCACGGCAATGAATGAAGTTCGTGATGAAGTGCAGGGATTCGAGGCCGGTGGCGTCGATTATATCAGTAAACCGGTGACGCCGGCGATTGTACTGTCCAGGGTCAAAACCCATCTTCAACTGCGTTCAGCCTATCGTTTTATCCGCGATACATTCGGCCGTTATCTATCGGATGAAATTGTCGATAATCTGATCGATTCACCTGAAGGATTGAAACTGGGCGGTGAAAAACGTCATCTGACCATCATGATGGCTGATTTGCGCGGCTTCACCTCTATCGGCGAGCGTTTACCGGCTGAAACCGTGGTCAGGATGATCAATATATTCCTCGGCCGGATGACGGAAGTGATTCAGAAACATCAGGGAACCATCGATGAATTCATCGGTGATGCCATTCTGGCTATTTTCGGGGCGCCCGTGCTGCGCGAGGATGATGCGCTGCGTGCGGTCAGGTGTGCACTTGATATGCAACTGGCCATGCAGGAGGTGAATCGCCGCTATATTCAGGCCGGTTTTCCGACGGTTGAAATGGGTATCGGCATCAATACCGGCGAGGTGATTGTCGGCAATATCGGTTCCAGCAGGCGCAGCAAATACGGTGTGGTCGGACGCGTGGTCAACACCACATCGAGAATCGAGTCCTACACCATCGGCGGCCAGATTCTGGTTTCGGAAAGTACCCGGGAAGAGTGTCGCGATCTGCTCAGGATCGACGGAGAGATGAGCGTGATGCCCAAGGGGCTCAGTGAAGCCATTACCCTGTATGATATCGGTGGCATCCACGGTGACGATCCCGTGCAACTGCCCGAGCCTGAATCAGAAAAACTGACGCGACTTGAGCAACCTGTCGAGGTTCGGATCATGCCTCTGGCCGGCAAGCATATGGCGAATGCTTTCAGTGGCAGGATTCTCGGACTCGGCCGGCGCGAAATGGAAATCATGGCGGATCAGCCATGCAGTGAGTTCAGCGATCTCAGGATCATCCTGCCGGATGCGCAGGGGAATATTCTGACCCGGGAACTGTATGTCAAAGTGATCCGGCAGATTGATGCGGATCCGGTTGTTTTTCAGGCTCATGCCACATCGATACCGCCACTGGCCGAAAAACTGTTCCGGGCGCTTCGCGGGGCAGGGGATGAGGCACATAATAAAACTGTTCGTCTGTTGCATATCACGGATTTTCATATTTATGACGACCCGCAACAGATTATCAAGGGTGTGTGTTCCCATGACAGTCTGACTGCGGTATCCGTGCATGCGAGTCGACAGTTTCCAGATCCCGACGTGATTGTGCTGGGCGGTGATCTGGCTCAGGACGAATTGCCATCCACCTACAGGCGGCTGGCCGGCATGCTGGGAAGCTACTGGTCGGCTCCGTTTATGGTGACACCGGGCAACCATGCCAGCCTGCCGGCATTACAGAGTACCCTGATTCCGGCGCTGGAGGAGGTTTCCGGCTATTCGGATTGTTTCGACATGGCGGGCTGGAAGGTGATTGCGCTGAATTCCCATGAACAGGGCAGTGTTGGCGGTGTGCTGGCTGATGCGGAACTGGATCGGCTCGAGCAGCTGCTTTCCGAAAGGGATCAGCGGCATGTGCTGATTGCGATACATCATCACCCTGTCG
>JBHHTY010000055.1:0-11449 GCA_046753565.1 Mariprofundus sp. | reverse complement strand
CAGCAATCGGCGTCGGGGCATATTGAAATCAGCCATCAGCCATCTCCAGTGCTTTCAAACTCCCCTGAACATCATCCCATTTGAAATGGGTTGGTGAATGAGGGTTATGACACTCAATGCAGGCCTGTTTTCCCATATGATCAGCAATAACAACCTGTTTGATTGAGCTGAGGGGGCGTGAAGGCATGGCTTCATGACAACTGCTACAAAGGACAATGATTTTGTTTGGAACAGGAAGCTTTTTCCTGGCAGGGTGATCGATAGCCGGGCCGTGGCATATTTCACATTTCACTGTTTGATGTTGGCCCCGCGTCCAGAATGAAACCCGTCGGGCATGGCATTGCTGACAATAGCGTGCACCTTGGTATATCGGTTTCTGTGCGACTATCTCCGGGACACTTGCAGCACGATAATGGCCGAAGACTCCAAAGCTGGGGGCAGTAAAAAACGCTTTTGCTGCGATCGCTGCAAGGGCAGCAACCCCGAGAATAAGGAGAAGTCTCCGGATATGCCTTGGCATTTTCTACCTTATCCTCCTTTTACTGTTCTTTTTTTCGGGCCACTCTTTTCGAGCGATTCAATTGCCTCTTCGAGAATTTTCTGTGCTTCGGTTTTATTGATTTTCTGATGTATGAGCTTGCCGGCTGCCGCGGCAATCAGATCAGCAGATTGGGAACGAATATCGCGAATGGCCTGCTGACGCGTCACTTCAGCATCCTCCAGAAAAGCAAGTTTCTTGCGCTCCATCTCATTTTTCCACTCAGCCATTAGCTGGTTACGTCGTTCCAGGATACGTTTTTCGGATGCGTCGAACATCTTTTTTGCATCCTGTTCGATGGCTGCCAGCCTGGCCGCATATTCTTTTTTCAGACATTCCGCCTGCTGGCGTGTTTGATGCGCTCGGTCTATTTCATCTTTAATCAGCTGCGTGCGTTGCTGCAGGGTGGATGCTATGCGAGGCAATACCCAGCGGCTTAGCAATACGTACAGCACAACAAAAGAGATGATGGTCCAGAAAATCTCTGATGCGAAAAAAGTACTATCAAATTGCGGCATAAGTCCGATGCCTCTCTAGCCCATCCCCATAATAATGAAAGCAATCACCAACGCGTAAAGGGCGATCGTTTCCACCAGGGCAAAACCGATCCAGGCGTATTTGGACAGTATCGGTTCAGCTTCGGGCTGCCGTGCCACGGCCTCAATCATTTTACTGAAAATCAGACCAATACCGACTCCGGCCCCGGCCATGCCGGCTGCAGCCAAGCCCATGCCAATCGGAACCATTGTTGCTGCATCCATAATGCCTCCCTAGTGCTCCGCCAGCGCGTCATCAATATACACGCAAGAGAGCACCATAAAAATAAACGCCTGAATAAAAGCGATGACAATCTCCAGTGCTATTTGCATGACCGTAAATCCGAGTGGCAGCCATTGGACAAACCAGGGCACAGCCAGCCCCAGAATAGCCAGCACACCGAGCGCCATATGGCCGGCAGTCATGTTGGCAAACAGTCGCAGTGCCAATGTGATCGGGCGCGCCAGAAACGAGATTAATTCAATCGGAATCATCAGTGGTATAAGGATTTTCGGTGCGCCTGCCGGCACAAAGGCATGGAAGAAGCCCCAGCCATGCAGGTAGAAACGCAACACGATGGCATAAAGAAATATTCCTCCCGCCAGTGTGCCTGTAACAGCCAGTTGTGAGGTGGGGGTAAATGCACCGGGAATCAGCCCGACAAGATTACAACCCAGGATAAAGGTAAACAGCGTAAACATCAGAGGAATATATTTCTCACTCTCTTGATGAATGTTTAGCCGCGTCTGACCGGCTACGAAACCATATAGCATTTCAGCCAACGACTGCCCGGTGCCGGGAATCAGTTTTGGACATGCCGTCATCAGATGTAATGAAATGGCAATCAGGGCAATTGCAACCCACATATAAACAGCTGTGTTGGATATCGACAGATCAACCAGTCCCACATGAAGATCATGGTAAATCTCCACTCTGAAATGTTCGATTGGTCTGCTCATATCCAGGTTCATGCTCATGGCTTTCTCGTTTGATTCTCTTTTACGGTGCTCCTTTTCCGGGGTTTAACAACCATCATCTGGTACAAATTGATAAAGCCGGCTGCCAGCCCGAACACAGCAAACAGAATCAGCATCAGTGGTCGGGTATCAAGCCAGCGATCCAGGTAAAATCCGATACCGAGCCCAACCATGGTCGAGGCAACGATTTCGGTGCCGACTCGCAGGCCCCACTGAAGGCCACTGTGTTCATCATGCAACTTCAATTCAGTCATGCTGATCATCCTGTTGCTTCATTAAACGTATAAAAATTATATATGATTCAGCGAAAAACAGCAATCATTCACCATGCTCGTGGTGTACGGGTTACCTAGTCAGCGTATGGATTGCTGCAACCAGAGCAATGCCGATGGCACATCGTCGAATGCGCCTTCCAGCTGTGCTGAATATGCTTTTTTGATCAAAGCCCCCATATCAGGGCCAGGGCTTACTCCAAGTTGAAGCAGGATTTTACCGGTTACAATAGCCTGAGGACCTGAACGATGATGGTTGAGTTCAGCGGCCTGTTGCAACCATTTCAACGCCGGCCTGGATGGCGGGGCAGGGGAACGCCCTGAAGCGTCTGCTTCGACCAGCATTTCCCACAGTTCGATATTGGCCGGCTCCAGCCGGTGGGCCAGGCGGCGTAAAGCTCTCGGTGTTGGATCCCCATGCAGATGCGTAATATGATCAAGCACCAATGGACGGATATATTCAAACAGGAGGACAGGCGCGCCGATTCTGCGCATGAATTTTTCGGCGGGTTTGATGCCGGCCTCACTGTGACCCGGCGAACTGATTTGGCCCTGCGCATTGGACTGAGTAGAGGCAGGTTTGCCAAAGTCATGACACAATGCAGAAAACAGCAGATATTCTGTATCTGAATCACCCAGACTGTTTTTTACAGCAATCCGTGCAGCCTGATCGCAAACCTGTAAAGTGTGTTGCCAAACATCACCCTCGGGATGCCAGCGGGGAGGTTGTGGACAACCGATCAGGGCCTGTAGTTCAGGATATAATTCAAGCCAGCTACTGTCTTTAAGAACTTGTAGCCCATAGGACGGAAAATCGGCATGGCTCCATTTCCGCCACTCTCCCCAGATACGTTCTATGGATAAACTATCGGCTTCGGTGAGCATCTCCCCACATCGTAATGCCGTTTCCTTATCCAGTTTCATGCGGAAGCGCGCAGCAAACTGCATCGCCCGCAAAGGCCTTAGCGGGTCCTCATGGAAAGCTTTACTAATATGACGTAATTTCCTGTTTTTAATGTCTTTTAGGCCGCCATGGAAATCCAGTAATTGTAGCCCCAATGGATCGAACATAATGGCGTTGATCGTAAAGTCCCGGCGTAGGCTGGCCATCTCAGGAGTGAGGTTTGGATCAACACGAACATCAAACCCACGGTGTCCGGTGCCCGTCTTGGATTCGGACCTGGGCAGAGCCACATCGATTTCAAGCTGATCAAGCCAGAGCTTGAATACGCCAAACTGTCGCCCGACAAATTCGGTATGGCCAAGCTCATTCAGGCGTGTTTTCAGCTGTTCCGGTTCCAGATGATATACTTCCAGATCAAAATCTTTCGGCTCAATACCAAGGATCAGGTCGCGAACACATCCGCCAACCAGCCATGCGTGCCCGCCAATATCATCAATACGCCGGCAAATCGTGCGCAGTGATTCAGGCAGGGCGGCACTATACGATTCAAGCATAGCCTTATTCCACGACCGGACAGCCATAAAGGCAAGGAAAAGAACAAATAAAAAGGGGTTGCATTTCTGCAACCCCTTGAAATAATTTCACTTTATTTGGCGTCCCCAACCGGATTCGAACCGGTGTTGCCGCCGTGAAAGGGCGGTGTCCTAGGCCGACTAGACGATGGGGACCTTTGGAACGCGGCGAAGATTAACGAACACTTTTGCTTCGTCAATCAAAATATGAACAGTTTTTTATTTGTACAACCATCGAGTATGCGTCTAATCATCCATTTCCGCCATCAGTTCAGGCCAGGCGTCCCTGACATATTCATAGCCGGACCACAGGGTCAGAAAAGCTGCAAACCATAGCAGAAAGAGGCCGACGATATGCAGGGGAATACCTGCAATATCAACATGTAACAGCAATGTTGAAATGGCGATCAGTTGAATAGCAGTTTTCCACTTGGCAATCAGGGAAACATGGACAATGGTGGACCTTTGAGCCAGCCACTCGCGCAGTGCGCCAATGGTAATTTCACGTCCAATGATGATCACAGCGAGAAATGCAGGAGCCATATCGGCAGATACCAGTAGCACAAGGGCTGATGCGACCAGCAATTTATCAGCAACCGGATCCAGGAAACGTCCGAACGGGGTGACTTCGCCACGTGAACGGGCAAGATATCCGTCAAGCCAGTCCGTGAGTGCAGCAATAATAAATAATATACCGGATAACCAGTGCCCTAAATCACCAGGTATAAGGAAGGCCACCATAAATACAGGGATAATGAGAACCCTTCCGATAGTGAGCTGGTTTGAGATCGTCCATTTCATCACGCACAATGTATTACTGTTCTATAGCTGTGGTAAAGGTTTATCTGAAGCAGGGCGGTTATTATTTGAATCGACCACCATATTATCATGACGTACAGCCAGTTCTGCTATGCTTTTGAGTTAAAATGAAACCTTACAGCATACAATAGGATTTGCAGAAGGGTGACATCCCCCGTCAATAGTCAGTTGTCTGCAATCTCTTGTTTTTCAATTTGTTTGGCCCTGCTGTACAGCACTTCCAGTGCGTCAATATCCATTGCCGAAAGTGATTGATCCGATTTCTCTGCCAAAGATTCCATTTGCCTGAAACGGCTGGCAAATTTTCGGTTGGTTCGCATCAGGCACAGTTCTGCATCCAAATTCATTTTTCGTGCCAGATTTGCAAGCGTGAACAAAATATCGCCAAATTCATCTTCCAGATGTTCAGGATCAGACTGATTAAGCACTTCATATTCGAACTCTGCCAATTCCTCATGCATTTTTTCGAGCACCTGAGTTGACTCAGTCCAGTCAAATCCAACTCTGGCGGCCCGTTGCTGCAATTTTTGTGCATATTTCATGGCTGGAAGCGGGGGAATGCCATCCATCAGGCTTGTTCTTTCCGCATGTTCGGCATCCTTGAGTTGATTCCATTGATCATCCAGATTACAGGTTTCTGTTTGTTCAAATACATGAGGATGGCGATAAATCATTTTTTCGATCAAAGTATCAATGACATCAGCCAGATTAAACTGACCTGACTCTTCAGCAATGCACGAATAGAACAGAATCTGAATCAACAGGTCTCCGAGCTCCGCCTTTAGCGGCTGCCAGTCATTCTTCGTTTCTGCCAAGTCAATGGCTTCGATTACTTCGTGAACTTCTTCAAGGGTGTATTGTCGCAAAGAGGAAATAGTTTGCTCATGATCCCAAGGGCATTCTTTACGTAATACTTTCATAAGCATATATAACTTATCGTAGTAGTTGTCTTTATTGTAAATTCTATCCGGCACTCTTGCCCCTTATAACTTTACATAATATCCATTATGCGACATAACAAAAAGGAGCCGCATATGAACCAGCGAGCGTGAAAACGGCAATGTTCAGGACTACCATTGCAGCGCGCCCTCTTATCAAGTCAGCATGTTGCACGTTAAGATGCAAATGCAGTACCCGCAAGTAATAAACGTCCACTTGCAACTTGATCCAGTCAAGGCAAGGCTGCGCAACCGATGGAGGAATCACCATGCAATATTTTGAGAAAAACAGGCCATTGGAAACCATTGTTCCGGCATTACGTAATGTTGCGATATCGCCCAAGGCCTTTTTTGCCGAACTGCCACCGGCAGCGTTTTACAGCAATGCGATATTCTTTGTTTCCATATTAGTGTTTGTTGCATCCTTTATCGGCGTACCATTCTACAGCATGACGATGTTATTCCTGCTGCCGGTCAGTTGGGGTTTGACCCTGATTGGGTTAAAATTCTGGGCGGCATATCTATCGTGGGCAGTCAGATTCTTCGCCAAAACCAAATTATCCGCTGCAAATGCTTTTCAAATATCAGCCTATGCATCAGCTCCATTGATTTTCTCGGCGGTGCCTGTCATCGGCAGTCTCGCAGGTTTCTGGAACCTTTATCTGCTTTGGGTTGCCTTAACCCAACGCTGTCAGGTTAAGGCAGGCATGGCGGCATTGATCATTGCTATTCCAGCTGTGGTTTTCGTGACATCTCTGGGAGTATTGGTAGCGTTATTGGTTCAAATGTTTCCACAGCTTGGTCTGGCATGATCCTTGCCTCGAAGCTGAACCCCTACTGGAATTTTAATTCCAGCATGCGTCCGCCCGTTTCATCTGCCAGCTTCTGGAATGCATCTCTGGTATTACCTGTACTGGTACCGAGCGGCAACGTAAATACCGGAGCCGGTATTTCTTTATAACGCACCGTGTCTGTCGGGGCTTCATCGCCAATCAACAGATACGCTCCGGGTACCGCAGATCTTGTAGAGATACGATGAAAAGCATGCCCGATGGTTTCATCTGTACCAATAAACGGGGCATCTTGCATCAGCTTGTCAAACATTTCGGCCATACTACCGTCATAGGTGCCCTCTTTTCGGTTGGCGTACCAGGTTAGTGCTGACAGATGTTTGCCCGAACGAATAGCGATCAATCTCAATACAGGAATGAGAAATGTGGTCACACCATGCATGGATCCGGTTGCATCAACAACAATATGCAAATCCTTTCCGGGCAGCTCACGCAGGCCTTTGACAAACATATCAAAATCCTTGCGCCCTTTTCCCGTTGCCATTTGAGCACTGAGCAACACCTTGTCCACCTGCTGTTGAACATCCTGAGCATCCATCAATGCCTGTAAATTATCGAGCTGCTCCTGCGCATCCACACTGGCCAGATTATTGAGTTCCTGCTGAAGTTTGAGGTTCTTCTGTACTGCATCTGCCAGTTGTTGCTTAAGTGCTGCCATCTCCCTTTCACTGATCGGATCACTCCGGCTGCCCTGCAACTGGGCATTGATCAGAATCAGGGCAAACAGAAAAATGAAGGCCGCCAGCATCAATAGTGCCATATCGGAGAAAATCTCGTAAAAACTGTTATCCTGTTGTTGTTTGCGGCGACTGCGCACCGATCAGTCCTTACGGCGGAAAATTCTTGATAACAGCCGAGGGCGAACACCAAGTGCATAACGGGCGTGCCCTGCTGCCAGTTTCCGAATGGGATCATTCTCTGCCAACTGGCTTATTTCAGCATGCATGATGCCCGCTTCCTTGCGTAAATTGCCCATTTCTTCACGGCTGGCCTTGAGCGCCATATTAAGCAATTCCACACGTTCCTGAAGCTGCTGAACACTTGAATCGAGAGCCCGAAGATCGCGTTCATCACTGGGTTCGAGGTCTGCAGAGGCATGAACAATGCAGGTTCTCAGCATCAAATCCTGCAGACCGTTGATAGAAGCGTCGGTAATCCACGAAAATACCCGCAGCAATACACCGCCCAGAACAGAACCAATCAATGTGGTGTAAAATGATACGCCCATGCCATTCATGGCGCTTCTTAATCCTTCTACCAGCAGTGTATCATCCGTACCGAGCGAACCCAGCGCACCATTAAGACCATTCATGGTAATCGTCATACCGAGTACAGTACCGATCAGGCCCAGTGTGATCATCAGATTACCGAGCAGACTGACAAACTGGCTCACCCTGTGCTGGGCGGAAAATTCAACATCAATCAGCGCGTCAACATCGGCACGACCATTGCGTTCAACAATCAGGTGCAAGGCATCAACAAAATGATCAACTACATGACCACCGCCCCGCTGCCGCAAACCGGCCAAACCTTTGCGTTCTACCGTGGCTGCAATCCGATAGGCCCGGAACCATTCTGCTGTGAGTTTCATGGCCTGAATCAGGCTGACCGCAACACCCAAAATGAACATACCGATAATCATCCAGGTGACGCGGGTCTGATCATGTTGAATGAATTCCAGCACATTGGCCTTGCGCGACATCATGGCAAATACGGTGGCAGCTGAAATGGCCCAGCCCATCCATAAGGCAAAGGTTCTTAATGCGCGCTGGTCCGCCCCGTTATGCGCCACATTTTGCTTCGCATCTGAAGCCATGCTGTGCCCCCTTCCCTGTTTATACGATTGTCAGTAATGATACTCGACTGTTTGCACGCAGCAATAAAAAAGACCCGGTCAGTTTCCTGCCGGGCCTTTTATTGAACCATCATTACTTAGTCGTGCGTGCGACCATCCAAAGCCATACCGGACAAAACTGTCGGCATAATCAGGCCCAAAACCGCAAACATCAGAAATACTGGAATAAATGTCTCAAAATGCATCATAAACCTCCCGGAAAATTCACTGCGGACACCTTATAGTCGCCCAAGATGTTTGGCAAGTAAATCCAGTAGAAGAGAGATTATGCCGGTGCAAAAACAAAAGGATCAGAATGGATATCCTGCATGGATGCACCGCCCATAAACACCTTTTGGCGCAAATCTTTAACGATTTGCGGATCGCCGCAAAGATAAACGCGAAAACCGTTGAATGAGCCCAGTATCTGGCCCGGTATATCAACGATATTGCCCTGTTTTCCGCCTTCCGGCGCATCGCCGTGCAGCACACAGGGCGTGTATTCAAACTGATCGTACTGACTGGCAAGATCACGCAATTCATCGATCAGATAAAGCCCCTGTGTGGCGAGGCTGGCATGGAATAAATGAATGGAACCCTGATGCCCCTGCTCCAAAGCATCCCGTAAAATTCCGCGTAATGGCGCAAGACCGGTGCCGGCACCCACCAGCAACAGTGTCCGTTCCGGATCATCTGCCAGATAGAAACAGTCGCCGGACGGCCCGAAAAAGGATAATTCATCACCTTCTTCAATCTCATCGAACAGCCAATTGCTCATACGCCCTTCCGGTACGCGCTTGATATGCAATTCGAGATATGGATCAGAGGGAATACTGGCAAGTGAATAACTGCGGGTCAGTTCGTCGGATGGTCGGATAACATTGATAAACTGGCCGGACCGGTAACTGAAACCTTCCGGACTTTCAAAGCGGAGTCGGATAATAGATTCATTCATCCGATCCCTGCTGATCAGCCTGGACGTATATTTGGGGGATACCGTGGCCAGGCCGATATCCAGATCTTCTTCCGGTTTGCAAATACAGGCGAGAAAATAATTCTGGGCAATCAGCGTATCCTTGAGCCCCTGCTGGGAAGCAGCCGGTGGATTGCCATGCAGTGCACGGGTCAGACAGGTCTGACAGGCACCGGATTTACATGATGATGGCAACATAACGCCGTGCCGCTCCAGCGACTCCAGTACCGTTTCATCTGTTGCACAAAAATAATCCTGACCCTCAAACCGTATTGTTGGCATCTTGTCCTCCCGTTGAAATCAATATCCGAGTCTTACAAAAAAAAGAAGGGGGACACAAGCCCCCCTCCAGTCAGCCATCTTTGAAATCAGCGATCAAGCACATCATCGCGGGTACTTTCGGCAATGGCAATGACCTGCTGAATCAGGTCGTTGGCAACGCCCAGTTCTGCAAGTGTGGCGCGTAAATGCATCAGAATATGTTCAAAATGGGAGTCGTTCAGTCCCATGTTGACCAGGTGGCGATGCCCTTCCCGCATATCCTTGCCGGTATAGTTGTGCGGACCGCCAAAAGCCATGGTCAGAAATGCTTTCTGTTTGGCTGCCTGCTTATCCATATCCACACCTTCAAAGAAAGGGAGAACATAGGCATCTGCCAGTACCCTGCGATAAAATATATCCACCGCAGCATTCACTGCAGCTTCGCCACCGAGCTGTTCATACAGGCTTTTCTCTTCTTCCACCGGTGCTTCTGCATCCTTTCCTTCCACACGGCCACCGTCGGCCATGCCGGATAACACGGTCGGCAAGATCAGGCCGAGTACTGCAAACATCAAAAATACGGGAATAAATGTCTCAAAATGCATGGCCGTTTACCTGTCCAGTACGTCGTCACGCGTGGATTCTGCCACACTGATCACCGTATCAATCAAATTCTGAGCAACGCCCAGTTCTGCCAGCGTTGAGCGCAAATGACATAGAATGTGCTCGAAGTGCGAATCATCCAGCCCCATTTTGAGCAAATGGCGATGTCCTTCCCGCATGTCCTTGCCGGTGTAGCTGTTCGGGCCACCGGTCACCATGGTCAGGAAGGATCGCTGCTTGGCAGCCTGTTTGTCCATATCCACGCCTTCAAAAAAGCGAACCACATATTTGTCAGCGAGTACTTTGCGATAAAATACGTCTACCGCAGCATTGATCGCTGCTTCTCCTCCGAGTTGATCATATACAGAACTCATATCATCCTCCTTTGTATCTTCATACCCATAGTATGTGGCGCCATGTTAGCGACACTGGACAAAAGCTGTCAACTTAATATATCTTTCCGGAATGCAACTTACTCAATATACCGATTACTCCCTGCGTGTACTGCTGTTTCTGGGGCTGCATCCGGAACGTCGCTGCACGATTACTGAAATATCGGAAGCATTCGATATCAATCGGAACCATTTGGTTAAGGTTGTGCACAACCTTTCATCAAGCGGATGGATTACAACGATCCGGGGAAAATCAGGTGGTATGGTGCTGTCTTTTCCGCCCGAGAATATCAACATCGGCGCAGTGATACGGCATACCGAGCCACACTTTGACCTGCTCGAATGTTTTGATCATGAGAATAATACCTGCACGATATCTCCGGCCTGCGCACTCAGGCATGCATTGTACAAAGCACGCAAGGCATTCATGGATGTACTGGATTCCTACAATTTATCTGACGTATTGAATCACCCGGACGATATTATCCAACTGCTGGACATACCCGAATTTAAAAAAGCAGCCTGATATTCCGGGTCCGGAATACCGTGTGTCATCCCGACCGACTTGAATCTGATCAATGTAAATCAGAATGAGCTGCATTTCCGCCAGCTTCAGCTGAAGCCGGTTTGAGTTTAACAACCACACCTTCAGGCATCAGCGCAATGGTTTCGTACTTATGACTCAGAGCCGCCATATTGCGTGCCAGATCATGCATTTCCTGTTGCTGCGGATTAAATGCAAGATGTGTGATTCCCTTGATTTTTCTTTCAAACTCCTGGATATCTGCACTGGTTGGCGGCAAGGGCAATACATCGCGCCGCGTTACCAGCAGAGTTCTGGCCGGCCACTGACTGGCGGCAATAAATTGATCGACAGGTGCTGTTTCCGCTTCTTTCTCTAATACGGCAATGACCTGGTCGATATCACTTTTCAGTTCCATTTGCCTTGTAGCATAACTGTTTTTAGCTGCAGAAGTG